>CAZKGV010000001.1:0-196564 GCA_964552625.1 uncultured Acholeplasmataceae bacterium
CAATATACTTATTTTCAAGTACATAAAACTCTTCTAATGTTAAATCTAATACTCTTGCAATCTTAGCAGCCATTCTAAGTGATATATGTTTCCCACGATGGCCATTTTCAAATTGTGAGTAATATTGGTAGCTAACATTAGACTTTCTAGCGACTTTTCTTTGTGATAAGCCTAAATCTTCTCTTCTTTTTGTTAAATATGTTCGCATATGTCACACTCCTTTTCATTTTTTTGTGTACCTCCATGATAAACAAATAAACAACGAAAATGTGGCACATGCCGTAAGTTATTGCCGAATATCACAAGTCTTTCGTGACACATACACGAAATAGATTGCGTGTATCAATAAATGTTTACCAACAGTTTATTTATTAATACGTAATGAAAATGTATAAATATTAATCGGCAAGACATTTCGTGTGGTTTTGTTAAAAATGTGTTAAACTAGTAAATATACGAAAGGAAGTGCGTATTTGATGAAAAAACTACTAAAAAGTACTGAAAATTGGTTTTATGTTGGTATTGATCCGGAAATTAGAATCTCTAGAGGGTTAACACAAAAAGAGTTAGCTGATCTAACTTTAGGGGAAATATCTGTTCGTACTATTCAAAACTACGAAAATGGCACAACTGACATTGGGGCTAAAAATCTTTTATTACTTAGTGAAATATTAGAAACTACTCCTTCTACTTTACTAAAAGTTCCTGTTGAAACATTTGATAACGAATATGATAAAATTCATTTATATAATGATACTGGCAATATGTTTAGACCACTAGTTAATGAACCTCCATATAAGTTTAATCATAATTTAGGCAACTCCAGAAACATCGGTTACTACATATTAAAAGAAGACTCACATTTATTAGGTGTGCCAAAAGGGGCTAAAATTATCTTTGATATTGAATGGGATTATAAAAATTTGTTTACAAATGGTAAAAAAGAATTTATTGGTATTACTTTAGAACTTGGAAAAAATATTAGAGATTTCCATTTAACAAAGTTTATTGATGCTGGTCATGAAAGACGCATTCACAACTACATCTTCTTCGATCGTTATGGCTTTCCTCAGCAAATTGCTCAACATGATTTAGAAGATGTCTTATTTGCTGTAGTTAAAAAAGTAATCATAGATTTTTAATGAAATTTGATAGCAGTTGCACTATATCTTTTAAGAAATAACGATGATATAATATAGGTGGCAATAAAATTAAATCCAGTACTTTGGTCAAAGATGTCTCGCAATTTTGCGGGGCTTTTTTGTTATATAAACAAATTGTTAATTTATAACTTGCTATTTTAAACAATCTACGCAAACATACACATAACAAAGTAAGGGAGGAATTAATTTTATGCAAGAAAAAAGAGATGTTTTAGTCATTGAAGCTACTAAACCTTATATAACTAATGACTTAAAACCAAAAGAAAATTTAAGAGTTTGTGCATATGCAAGAGTATCTACTAACCAATTAGATCAGATTAACTCCTACAATGCTCAAATTGAAGAATATTCAAAAAGAATCAAAGAAAATCCTAATTGGGTATTTGCAGGACTTTATAGCGATGAAGGTATTAGTGGTACTTCTTATAAAAAGCGTAAAGGATTTAATAAAATGCTTGCTGATGCAAGAGCAGGTAAGATTGATAAAATACTTGTTAAATCTATTTCTAGATTTTCTAGAAACACAATTGACTCACTTTCAATTATTAGAGAACTTAGAAATATCGGTGTTGAAGTGTTTTTTGAAAAAGAAAACATTTCATCACTAGACAGTAAAGTGGACTTCCACTTAACTATCTTCTCTTCTATTGCTCAGGAGGAATCAAGAAACATATCAGAAAACATTAGATGGGGAATCAGAAAAGGTTTTAAAAGAGGAAAAATGCGTGTCGATACTAAAAGGTTTTTAGGATACGACAAAGGTGAAGATGGTAATTTAGTAATTAACCCTGAACAAGCTGAAACAGTCCAGTATATCTTTATGCTTTATTTGCTCGGAGAATCATATAACGGTATTTTTCAAAGGCTACTTAAAGAAGGTAGGCTAAATGGTGCTGGTAAACTTTCATGGAGTATAGGTGGTATTAAAAAAATGTTAAGAAACGAAAAGTATGTCGGAGACTTAATATTACAAAAAACAGTAACTGTTGATTATTTAACTAGAAAAACAATTAAAAACAATGGTGAAGCACCAAAATACTATATAAAAGATAATCACCCTGCAATAATCTCTAGAGAACTCTTTGATACTGTTGGTGAATTAATGAAAAATAAAAGTACTCAAGGTAAAAACCGTATTAATTCAGCTAAGTATCCACTTAGTGGTTTAGTCTTCTGTAGTGAGTGCGGCAATAAGTTAGTAAGGAATCACTACAGATACACTAACCACATTAGAGTTGTTCTAACTTGTAAAAATAATGGTACTAATACGCAAAGGTGTTCAATGTATCCAATTGATAACGATTCTTTATATATGTTAGTCGACCGTGTAGCAACGCTAATGGGTTATACAAGAAAAGAATCTATTAATGGACTCTTAGATGGTATTGGCCTTAAATACGATGAAGATGAACACTATGAGAAAATAAACGAACAAGAAAATGAAATATTAAGAAACGAACAAGCAATCAAAAAAATGATTGACTTTAGACTACAAAGTGAAATATTACAAGACGATGAATATTTAGTTGAAGTTTATGAACGATATAAAAAGAATATTGAAATTGCTAAAATGAAAATTGAAAGCTTAAAGCATGATCTTGCAGCTAAAATTGCTGCAAACACAAAATTAAACTTTTTAAAGGATTATTTAAAAAGTGAAAAATTACTTTATAAGGAACAAGTCGCTTACTTCTTAAAAAGAATAATTGTACTTGATCCACGCTCAGTTGTTATTGTTCAAGGAGATTTTGATATCCCTGATAAAACATTTTTAGATAATATGAAATACATTATCGAACTACCTGCAATTAAAGAAGGTGAAGTTTATAGTGAAACTAGAAATAAGATGTATAAATATAAAGTAGTTAAATATGACGAAAGGATTTTAGATATATGAGAAAGAATGTATGTGCATACGCTAGAGTATCTACTAAGGAAGATTTACAATTAAATAGTTTAGATAATCAAGTAGGTGTGTATGTTGAAGAAATAATAGCAAACCCAAACTATAACTTTGTTGGGATATATGCAGACTGGGGTAAAAGTGGTACTTCTACTAACTCTAGAGATGAGTTTAATGAAATGATCGAGGCAGCAAGAAATGGATTTATTGATTTAATACTCGTTAAATCAATCTCTAGATTTTCAAGAAACACTGTTGACTCACTTAGTTTAGTTAATGAACTTAGAAATCTAGGTGTTGAAATATTGTTTGAAAATGATAACATTTCTTCTTTTGACTTAAGTATTGACATGATGTTATCAATTATGAGTGCTTTTGCTGAAGAGGAAGCTAGACAAATTAGTGAAAACGTTAAGTGGTCACATAGAAAACGAATGCGTGAAGGTAAATATACAATACCTACTAAAATAATGTTGGGTTTTACTCGTGATGAAGACGATAATCTTATTATCGATGAAGATGAGGCTGAAATAATTAGACTGATCTATAAATTATATTTAGACGGTTATGGTATTGCTAGAATTGGTAGATACCTAGAAAGCGAAGGATATAAAACAGTTACAGGCAATACTAATTGGACTAATGGAACGATAGTAAATATATTAGAAAATGAAAAGTATAAAGGTGATGCAACACTTCAAAAAACTTTTATTCCTGATTTTAAAAGTAACAGATCAAAAGAAAACACTGGTGAATTACCAATGTATAAAGTATTTGATACTCATCCAGCTATTATTGATGATGAGACTTTTGATAAAGTTCAGGAACTTAGAAGAATAAAATCCATTAAATATAAAGGAAAGAAAAGCAAATACCGTAGTAGACCAGAATACACAAGTTTTCTAACTTGTTACTACTGTGATAAAAACTTTAACTATAAAACAAACAAAAATGCTAGTGAGTACGGAGAAAAGCACTTTGCCTGTTCTTCTAACTTAAGAGAAAAAGTATGTAAGGCTGATATGGTATCACTTAGTGTATTTGAACCAGCTCTTCTTAAATTAATTAATTTGGTTATTAAACAAAAAAGAAACTTTTCTAAAGACATTGAAGAGTTAATGCTTAAAAATGAAAAGTATATTTATGTTAAGAATAACTATGAATACTTAAACGCTAAGGTTCAAGAATTAGAAGAGAAACTAAGAGAGTTGAACAAAGACTCAAATAGTTTTAACGAAGCCTTAAAAGGCCAATTAAAGGCTGAATTAAAGGAGTTGTTGATTGAAAGATCAAAGTATTATAAGTTACTTGCTACTACTTACAATATTGAAGCTTTTATTAAACGTAAAAGGGCTTTATTAGAAAAGTTCAACGAACCTATTGAAGATCTTAATGAGTTTCCATTTAGAGACCTTTTTAGTGGGGTAACCGTTCTATCACCAAGTGAGGTAGTATTTCATTTAGGTTTCATTGATCACGATATAGAAAAAGAACCATACCTAGAAGATACAGTTCCTTATATATTTAGACGTGGAAAGAAGACATTTTCGTTTTATTTAGTTGTTTAAATTAACTTTATCTAAATAAACTTTATTTACTTAAAGCAAATTTTATAATTACTTCATTAATTAAAAACCCGAGCGATTTGGAATTGAATTCCATTTTACTCGGGTTTCTTATTTATTTGTATTTCTTTAAATATAACCATAAATTAGAATATCTCAAAAGAGAATTGTTAGTCTCCTTTATACTTTCCCAACTTTCATTATAGTTATCATCTATATTAATCATAAATTGTTTAATGAAATCTATGAACTCCGCTTCTCTTCCTTCATAACTATCAGCAAACTTTAAAGCTTTATCTAATTTATTTTTACTCATGTTTCTATCATCAAACAAAACATGGTCTAAATTACAAGACATATAAAACGTTGTAAATGGAACAGACTTGTTTCTGATTTCTATTTCACTCATATTAGATATCTTTTCTAATATCTGTGATTTTATAATATTTCTCATTTGAATTTCAGAAACGTTTCTTGTAAGAATTTCCGTATCATTATAATGTACATGTTTATTAGTATGTTGTTTAACGTTATTTGTTTTAATGAATGTACCATCAGTATCAGTAAGTAAGATTACTTCTAATAAGTCATCTACATGAAAACTTCTCTTTGTTAAAAATTTATTAACGATAGACATAATTTCCTCTACTATAGTAAGAGCTGTATTGCGTGTATAATTAGAAGTAATATCTCCATGTGTGACTTCAAAACGAATCGTATTTTCGTTGACTATTTCAGATATGATTGGGTCAAGGGCGTTCTGATCTGATAGTCCTTCAACAATAAATAAAACAACTTTCCTAGCCATAATTTTATACCTTATAGTTTTTAGCCTTTCTAAAGGCTCTACTTATCTTATGTTTCTTAATATCGTCATAAACTACTTCTTTTTGCCCAGTTGCTCTTAATGCAACTTCCCTTAAGTAGAAACTTCTTAAATTATTTGACTCTCTTACATTAGAAAACTTAATATATCGGTTCTTAGGATTTACTGTTGTGAATATTATATTTTCACTACCGAGTAACTCAAGTGGGTGGAGGTTATGTGAAGTAAATATTAATTGTCCTGATCCTGTATCATTAATTACTTCTACTAAAGAACCTAGTAAATATTCAAATACTCCAGAATCAAGCTCATCTATTGCTACTAAGACACCTTCATTATTAAACATAGCAGTTAAAGCGCTTAAAATTGAAATAATTTTCTTGATACCTTCTGATTCATATTTAATAGGTATTTCTAATGTTTCTTTTTTACTCATTAATTCAATTCTATTACCTATAGATCCATCTCTCATTGTGACTTTCCCATAATTTTTTATGGTAAGTTCTACTCCAGGAACAATTTCAGATAATACTAAACTAAGCTGTGGAATTAATTTTTCATAAATACGGTAAGTATCGTCACTTACTTCATTTTGACCAAACAGTATTCCAAACTCACCTGATTCTACTGTTTTTCTTTCTTCATCAGCCATTCTAAAAAAGAAAGGTAAGTAATCATACTTTTTATCTAATACAACAAGCATATTAAATCTAGCATAATTACTAAGTAGTTTTAAAATATGATGTTCTATAAATCTTTCCCATTTGTTTTCTAACAGTTTAAGTGTTTCTTGTCTAAAAATAAAAGATTGGTTTTTCTCTTTAGCCATCTTATTAGATACCATCAAGTTTAAAAGTAACTCTTTATCTCTTTTAACATAATCATATTTCATTTTTGGCGAGAATAAAGTATCATCTATACTTTGACTTGATGTATCAATTAAAACAAGTGGTCTTGAGTCTTCTTCTCTTTTGTACATTATTTTCTCATCATTAATAGTAAATGATTTGTCATCACTTTTAATTATTTTAAATTCATACGAAATATATGACTTTATATCTTTAGTTTCAAAGTCAAATTCAAATTTCAGGTTTGCTTGTTTTTTATCTTTCGTTATATAGTCATATGTTTCACTTGGTAGTGAATGACCAGACATTAAAGACTTAAGTATACTAAGAGTGTATATAACAGCAGTTTTACCACTACCATTTGCTCCGTATAGTCCTAATACCCCTGCTTTTCTTTCAAGATTAAAATCATAATCCGGAAATTCTATCTCCCCATATTCAGTGTTTTTAATATTTTCAATAGTTATTTTAGAAATTCTATATTTTGAATTACTCATTTTAGTAACCTCCTACTATAAATTGTCTAATTATTACTAATCCACCTTTATTATAACACAAAAAGTCAAATTGAAAAGCATAAAACGTATAAAAAATACATTTCAGGCGTTTCAACACTGTTTTTTTGAAGATTTGTCCTGTTTGTTAATAAATAGATTTTTGAGTCTAATTGCAGATTTAATACCTAAACTATGTATTTTTTCTTTTGTTTCTTTAGGCATAAGTCTTTTGTTATACAAGTATTCCACAAATGTATTAGGCAATAACTTAGGTTTCATATTTAAAATTGAAACTTGATTTAAGTCCGCTAACATACATCCTCTAACATCAATATACGAGTATTCATTTGTTAATCGATTTAATCCTCTACGGTACATATGCTTTAATAACATTATTTCTTTTGCGTAACTATTTTCGATAAAAGTATATGTTTCATGTTCAATTGAATCATTTGTATAAAAAACCACTAGAATACTTAACCTGTCATTAATTTTAAAACTTACAGCACCCATTTGTGTTCCACTTTTAAAATCTTTTTCATAAAAAGTAGCTTTTGTTTTATCGTTTGGGAATAAATTATTAGCATAGAATTCAAACGAATTAAACATTAGCTGAGTCATCACTTCTTCTTTAATAGGCGTTCCTTCAATAAAACTATTGTTACTCATTAAATAAATTTCAGCTATATTATAATCCTTTAAATCGTATGGCACATGTGTTTTTTTCTTCTTGTACTTTTTATTTTTCAAATTACTTGGCAGCATTAGTTTAAATAATGGTACCGGAAAATCAAAGTCATAGGATAAATCAACTAAATCTTTTAATGGCAAGTCATAGTAGTGTTCACCTTCTCCCTTGATATGGATTTTTGTATTCTTTCGTTCATTTTTAATATGATACGTAAATTCTGTTTTATTAAAAGGGACATCCCAAATTATTACCTCGTTTGAAAGTAATCTAACCGTGTTCACCCTACAGTCGTTTGTAAATGGTGTAATCTTTATTTCAAAAGAATCAGTGTTTTTATCACTTGTAATTATTCTTAATAAATCATTACCATTTTTAGTTATTGCAACTTTTTTGTTATTTTTCCTTCCAGTCATAATTTTTTACCCCCTATCATTATTATTACGCTCTTATTTACATTAGCACTCAACGTTATTAAAATTTCTACACTTGTATATTATCATTATATGTTAACATAACAATTTTCACAATCAATTATTGCGTGATTTGGAATTGAATTCCATTTTACGCATTTTCACTTTTAAGATGCTCGCGATCTATTATTAGGGTAGTTCATCAAGGTAGTTATCAAGGCAGTTTACATTCCATTAAATTAATATATAAATGCGTTAAAAAAGGCGGGAGATTTTCTCTCACACCCATCTAACTAACTTAAAGCGTAAAAACAGCATATTTTGCTATATATTCGTATGCAACTGCATATTTCTTAAAATTCTTGTTTTTTTGTAAATTTTAACTTTACAAAACAACAACCCATTCTATAATCACTTATAACCAATAAAAGTGCCAAAATCACAAACTAAATTGGCCACACATGTCTATTGTATTCGCTTTTTAAGTGATAATCACAAATGGCAAACAATTTGTCAACAAATGTTCTTGTTAATGATTGAACTAAAACAGTAAAAGGAGCTAGTTGATAATTTCTTATAATCTCATCTTTATTGTTTTCTTCTAAAAATTTAGTTATATAGTTATTGACTTGCTTTGTTTTTACCGGATAAGGTTGGTAAGCAACAATTGTTTCAAGAGCAATTATATTTGAAATATCACTTTCGACTTCATATTCATTGTCATAACTTATCTTGTAAATATTGTGCATTCCTCTTGATTTTACTTCAGAAATATTTGAAATGCTCATAGCACAGTTTTTGCAAGCTTGCACAATATTCCTCTTAATTGTTTGTTTTTGGCTGCTTGTCACTCTTCCTTCATCTGATAAAACAGTCAAATCTATGTCTTCAGAAAAACGTTTAATTACATTAAAACACTTTGAAAGAGAAGTTCCACCCTTAAATACAAAATTAGTTTCTTTTGAGATTTCCATTAACTCTTTTAGAAAAAACGAAACATAGTAATCTTTTTCAACTTGGTATTCTGGTATCATGTAATAGTCAGCAGCAAATTTTATTAACTCTTTAAACTCCTTTTTATTTTTATGCAGCAGCACAGTGTGCTCCAATTTTATAAAACTTTACTTGAGCTTTTAAAGGATATTTACTAACAATTTTTTCTAATTCATCTTCATCTAAGTTAACCTCACTTAAATAAGAAAGTATTGTTTCTTTTGCTTCTTTTAAGCTGTATTCACTATAACTTTCAAAATTGTTTAACAGATCTAAAGCTTGAAGTAATTTAAAGTTTTCTTTTGTTATTATTACTCTGGGAGCTTTTAATAAAACTTTCCTGCCTCTGATTTTAATTGTTCGAATTTTATTTGAAGTATTATTAGAGTAAATCGTTTCAACACTTGCTGTTTGAAACGTTAAATTAAGTGTATTAGCAAAATTAATACCACTAACATAACCAAAAACACCATTTTCATTTTCTAAATACTTCGCTTTAATAATATCTCCTGCAAAAACTGTTGGTTGCTTTAAGATGCTATTAGGATTAAAAACAGCATATGTACCTTCTTCTACTCTTGCAATTTTCTTAGCATCTACTAGTCTTTTAAAAATCGTTCTAACAGTACTAGGAGATATATCAGGAAACTTATTGTAAAAGTCTTGGAGGAAAATAGGTGTAGTAATATCGTAATTGGTTTTAATATAATCTTTAATAACTTCACTTCTAGTCATTTGTTGCATATTCTATACCCCTTTTACAAGTAATTATATCATATTTTATTCCTTTTGCAACTATTTTATAAAATTAAGTTATAATTTCGTTTCACTAGTCTCTTATATTGTCTTTTGTTTATGATATTAAAAAGTTTTTGTATCTAATATCATATTTTTATGCTGACAAAGAAAAAGAAGGTTCATAAAATCGTCTTAGGAAGTATTAACAGTCAGAGCTGTAACGATTTATAAGCATTCTAGGATGCAGATGTCAAAATGAACCTTCTTAATTAAACTATATCTTAATTTGTTATTTTTGTAAAGAAGCATTATTCAACACTCCTTTCAAATTAAAAAATATGGCTATCTAATTTTTATTTTATATAATCTGTTACTTGATAAGTATCGGTTCAACAAACCATAACCAAACACTTATTTAATTATATGCTTTTTAATCTGGATGCCTTTCTTTTGGAATATAGGCTCGCAATATAAAACAAGAAAACACCCAAAACTAAAAATACCGATGTTAAAAATATAAAATGATATGGAAAAACCCATTTATTAATTACTGGAAAAAGCGGATCAGGAAATCTTGTCCAAAAGTAATTAGAATATGATGATGGATAATACTTAAATAAGAAAAGATTAAGAAAATGAATGCCAATAACCATAATTGTTGTAACAACAATTGGGATATAAACTCTTTTAAAGTCAGCTTTAAAAATGTTTGTTTTTAAGGCATAAACAATCATAAACACAATTAGGATATGAGACAAATATGATTGCAGTGGAATAAAAGAAAACATATTCCACCAAGGCAAAATTCCATAAGGAATTATTACAGCTGTAGTTCCACCAATCATCGCCGCAATAAACATCGCCTCAAAAACAACCCTCTTTTGCACTAAACCTGCAATAATTCCAATATAGACTCCAAAAGAACAAACATGGAAATTAAGTGCCTCAAACCAACCTTTTTTAAAATAAAAATACAAATTTACAACTCTTAGTGTTTCTAAGACAAGCAACAAAAGAGAAACTACAACAAGTAGCCTCTCTTTTTTCTTTATTTTTCTACCGATAAACCAAAACGCAACAAAAACAACCACAACAATCAACATCATTAAATTATGATACCAACCAAAGATGCGAATGCCATTGGGGTCATATTTAAACCCTTTGTTTTTCCAAAAATAATCAATAAACTCTTTCATATTAATCTGCAAATTCTATTATCACATGAGAATAACCACTATCAAACACTGGTACTGGTGCTAAAACTTCTAAAAATCTTGGGAAAGAATGATCCGGATATTCTTGTTGAACAGCTTCTCTAAAAGTAATTTGCTGTTGTTGTGCTACGCCATAAGCTGTAGCTGCTTGTTCAGCAGACAAACCATAAAATGCTGCTAAAGGTGCTAAATTTGATGCAGCTTCTTGAATGATTTCTATTGGTGTTTCAGGCGGATAATTGGGCTTTAATACAAGCGTTATTTCTCCAATTAAACTGTAAAAGTCACCCCACTCTGAATATTCCCCAATAGGAAAAGCAAATTGACCTTCAATAACTCGCGGGTCATCTGCAAAGAAGTCAAACGGTCGGCGAATATGGTTTCCATCTAGCTCATAAATAACTTCGGAGCCACTTATTTGAACCGGAGTTTCTGAATTAGTTTTCTTAGTAGCCTTATCTGATGGTTCTGTTAATAAGATAAAGTTAATCATTTCAGTTTCAAGACCGCTAATTGGGTTTTTAACATCTTTAATAATGCTTCTTCCTGTTAGCGCAATCCCTTGCTGAATACTACTTTTTAATGTAAGGGCGACTTGTGTCATTCCATAAGCTTTAAACCAAGCTTCTTCACCAGAAATCCAGTTATTAACTGTAGTTGTTTCATCTAAATACAAATACGGACTTGGATCTCTAAGTTTATTACCTTGTTCATCAAATTCTGCTGGCATTGTATCAACCATATGAATTGCTGATCCACCTGATTGACCAATATAACTATCTTTAATAATAATTCCTAAGGCTGTGTGTAAGTAAAGTGTATTAGCCCAGTTATTATAAGTTTTTAGATAATTAACTTCAACATAGTTTGGTTCAAGCAACTCCTCATCTTTATAACTATATGAGTTATTACTGATTGCTATTACAGTATTTAATATAACAACATTATCCACTACGAACTCACCACCATGGATGAAAAAGCCCATATAGCCGCCTGAGTTTCTACTCATTAAGCGTTCTTGAATTTCAATATCCTCAGCACTACCACTAAAGTCAACATATGGTGTAGAAGTATTACCTTTAATAATTAAATTATTTAATGTAAGACCACTATTATTAACTGCACCTTCATTTGGACCCATACCATAATAAAATATTCCTATTTGCATATTAACAATTTCAAATGCTTGGGCAAAACCAACCGCTCCACTACCACTATCAGCATTAGCATAAGGTAGGTTACTACCATCAATTGTCATATAATTACCTTCAATAACAATGGCGTCATCATCAATGGCTGGATTAAATCTTTGATAGACGTTTCCAGTAGTTGGATTGCCAGTAGTTGGTCTTCTGTTTATCGGTGAACCATCAGTATTTTTTTGGTTTGATAATAATTCTGCATTAAATGAAGCATGAATATTAATCGCTTTAACATTAAAATCACTATATGCATCTTTTAATTGCTGATTTGTATAAACGTTAACTCCATTATTAACCACAAACTCAAATTCCGCATCTGCAACTTCCATACTACTTGCCTGATATCTTGGCTTAACAACTAACTTATATTTATTGCCTAAAGCGGCCTCAGTTAGTTTAAGCGAGTTATTAGGAAGTATTTCTAAATGATCTTCTAATTCAGCTTCTATAATCTTTTGATAATTACCATTATTTTCATAATAAAGTTCATATTCTAAATAAGTTTGTGATAAAGGAATTCTTTGGCCTTTATTATTAACTAGTCTTAAGTCTAAATGAAACTCATTAGCATTACCAACATAATAGTTTTCTGCTTCCTTTAAGAATGTTGTTTGAGCTGTTTGTTTTGCGTTTAGGTAGTTTTGATAATTATCACCTATCGCAAATTGTTTAATATCATGAACCACTAAAGCATCATAAACCTTGGGTGCCTCACCTTCTTTAATCATTCTAAAGCGGAAAGACCCAGAGATTCCTTTTGTAGAAATTATATTATCCTTTGTACTAACAATCTCATGACCAGTAATAATCTCAAAAGTGTAGTTTTCCGCAAACTGATAATTTAGGTTTGTGTAGAAAACATAACGCTTTGTATCCCCAAAACTTTCAATAATAAAGTAATCATAAACCGCAACTTCAGTTGGCTCTTCTTCATAAATTGACTCAAGCGAATAAGTTTTAACAGCTGAATAACCACTTTGGTAATGATTTTCATTATCGCCTAATGCTCTAATTCTTAGTTCATGAGTTCCTGGGTTTAACAAGTCTGCAAAAAGATTATATTCAGGATTTTCTGGATTAAATGTAAGTGTGTATTTTGTTCCTACTAATACTGGTTTAGTATCTAAGTCAGTAATTAAATTATTGTTAAATAAATAAGCAAATCCAGATGGCTCTAATTCATTTATTGTTGCTGGATCAAGTGTCCAACTGATTGTAATTACTTGTTCAGAAATTGAAATGCTTATATCCTTAGGTGCTGAGAAACTAGTAAGTTTTTCCCATCTAGCATAAAGAGTTGTTGTTAAATCAGCAAAATCTTCAAATAACAAGTCTTTTTCTTCTTCTTGAATAATTTGCTCTCCACCTTCTTCTGCGGTAAACCAACCTAAGAACTTATAACCTGCCTTTTTCATATCCCAAAGGATTGAATCTCTTGCAATTACTTCATCAATAGGTTCACCTATCTCATCCATTGCTTGAGCGATATATTTAACAACTCCTGAATCACTAAATATAACTGTTTTAACACCTATTAGATGGTAAATCGCATAAACAACAAGATTTTCTTTAACATTGATAAATTGCGTTCGATCCCAAAATACGTTCCAAGAACCAAAGTCTGGATCTGGTTCTGGTTCCACTAATAATAAATCTTCTGGAATTTCAAAAGTATCATTATAATAAATCCGGTACTCTCTTATCGCATCCTCACTAGAATCAAACAAATCTGGATCTTGAGCAAATGTAATTGTTAAAATAATCTTTCGGTAATAAACTTCAATCGTAGTATTACCTTTAACAGCTATTAATGCATCAATATCAGGATACTCATCACCATCATAAACAAAATAATCAAATATATAACCTTCATAAGATAAAACTGGATTTATCTCAGAGTTGTAATATAGATTAATGTATTCTCTAGTAATTGGATCTTGATCAGGATCAAAAGTAACAATTCCTGGATCTTCTAAATCTTCTTTTTTAAAGATTGAGATAACTTCCCAAGTATAAGATTCAATTTCCCAAGCTGGATACAATATTAAATCTTGAGTAACTTCATCATTAAAATCATAAATATTAGCTAATTCAATATCAATATACCATGCTAAGAATTTATAACCATTATTAACTGGTTCATTCGGTAAGGTTGCCGTAGAACCATGATCAACTATTTGAATTTCAAGATCAGTTCCATCATGTTTTTTAAACACGACACTATATTTGATAATCTCATACTCAGCTTCAACATCTAAATCACTAACTACATTAGTAAACGAAACACTCCAACCAGTAAATGTATAACCATATCTTTCTGGGTCATTTGCTGGTGCTGTTGCATCGCTTCCATGATTAACTTGTTGGGTTTTTAAAACCTCTCCATCATAGTCTTTAAACCTAACTGTATAAACTTTAATTTCCCATTTAGCATGTAGGCTATGATTGCTTGCTGTAGTTACTTTTGTATCACTTTCGATTAAAGCGCCTTCTAAAGAATCCTTATACCAACCAAGGAAGTTATAACCTATTCTTTCTGGTTCAGGTAAAATGCCATAATCTTCATCATAAACTACATCTTTATCTTCTACTTCATTGCCGCTAGTGGCGTCATTATAGTAAAAGGTTATTTTATAAGTGTTTGCGCTAAAGCTTGCATAAAGCGCGTGATTACTTGCTTTTTTAACAATAGTTTGATTTGTAATAATATCTCCCGTAAAGCCAGCATTATCATACCAACCAACAAAAGTGTATCCTGTTTTTGTTGGTTCTGGTAGATTAGTATATGCTTGATCAAAAGTTACATTAATATCATCATCACCAGTATCAAATGAGACAACATAAACATTCGGGCTATAAAGGGCATTTACAACCAAATCATCAGTAATATTTGTAAATTCTTTATCCCAATTAGTAAAATGATATCCTTCTTTATTATCTGGATTCACTGGAGCAGTTGCATCAAGACCATAATCAACCTGCTGAGTTTTTAATACAATACCATCATAATCTACAAATTTTACCTCATATTGATTAATTGTATATGTGCCATAAATGTTTAGATTTTCTGCTGGCATTGTCTCAGGGAAAGATTCTATATCCCAACCACTAAATGTATATCCTGTCTTTGTTGGTTCGGCTAGAATTGTTATTGGGCTGCCATAAAAATGTCTTTGTTCATCACCATATTTTACCCCGTCAACATAATATGTAATTGTATACTCTCTTAAATTATAGCGAGCAAATAAATCAAGATCACCGGTACTGCCTTGTTGAATCTCACTAATTTTACTGCCCCCTGTAATTGCACTATACCAACCAGCAAAAGTATAACCTATTTTGCTTGCATCTAATAGATTAATTTTTTCATCTAAAAGGGTGTAGGTTGCTGGGTTATTAGGATGATTTGTTCCCTCATCTAAATGATAAGTAATGCTATATATATCCAGTTGCCAAATCGCCGTTAAATCTAGGCCACCTAGTGGCATTTTTTCTGGCAAAGCAGGATTCCAATTTATAAATGTATAACCTAATTTGCTTGGATTTGCTGGTGGGGTAATTGTGGTTTGATAACCTTGAGTAATTGAGGAAACCTCACTACCACCTGCACTATTAAAGGTAATTGTATAATTAATTGCCACCCACTCTGCAACTACCTCTAAGCCGCCTAGTGGCATTTTACTAGGTAGTTCTGGATTCCAACCAGCAAAAGTATAACCTTCTTTGTTTGGATCTTGTGGTGGATCGATTAAAGTATCATAATCTTGGGTGATTGGTGCGACTTGACTACCACCTGCACTATCAAAGGTAATTGTATATTTGATTGCTGTCCATAAGGCAACTACATCAAGGCCACCTGAAGGCATCCGTTCTGGAAGAGCTGGGTTCCAACCAGCAAAGCTGTAACCTGCCCTATTAGGATTATCAGGAGGTGATATTAAGCTATCAAAATCAGCTGTAATTGAAGAAACCTCACTTCCACCAGCACTATTAAAGGTAATTGTGTACTGGTTAATATTAAAGTTTGCATAAAGCTGATAGTTTTGATTAATTAAAGTGTTAAACGCAAAAACATTATTAAAGCCTTCATCAGTATACCAAGCAGCAAAAGTGTAGTCATCTTTTTCTGGATCTGCTGGTTTATCTACAACCGTGTTTTCAATGACAACTTCACTATGATAAAGGATATCACCAACATAAAACTTAACTTCATATTCTAATGCTTTAACTGTATAAACCCCATCGGCAAAGGTAATATCATAATTTGTATTTGTATAACTACCGGTAATATCATATGTACCTGAAACCTCAATATCTGCATTAGTTGTAATGCTAAGACCTAGGTTATCACTAAAGACAATACTACCAGAAGTTATTTGATAAGTTAGCTCAGCTAGGGGCTCTAATCTATTAGTTGTTTGATTATCTATTTTTATCGTAAGGGCTCTTTGATTAATAACAAAGTCAGCTGTTTGGAAGTTGATGCTATAGTTACTATTAGCAAGACTGCCCTGGTTAATTTGATAGCTACCAACATCCTCACCAGGACTACGGGTAAGACTACCAGTTAAGGTATCACCTGAGATTAATCCTACTACTTGATAGGTAAACTCAGGATCAGATGCACCATAAATCTTACTTGCACTATTTGCTGTAACATCAATAGCTTTTTCCGTAATTTTAACTTTTTTAGTCACTTCTTGAGCTAAGTAATTATCTGTTTCAATAACACTTATGATAACACTATAAGTGCCTACATCTTTTCTTGGGTCGTTATTATCAAATAATAATTCTGCTTCACTATGATTTAGGGTTGCTTCTATTTTGTAAGTAGTGCCATCATATTCTACGTTAATATCACTAGCAGTAATAACTGAAGCTGCCTTTAAAATTTTATAAGTTCCTGTTGATGGCGTTACATCATAGTTTGGGTTAGCTCCTAAACTAACAGTAATTAAATAACTGCCTGCCTGATTGCCGGGTTCTCTTGTAATATCATAGTTTAGTAAATCACCAGAAATAAGACCTGTTATAGTTACAGTTAAAGCTACATCCGGATCATTATAAGTAATCTCTTGATCATCAGCACTAATTGAAGCAGCTTTTTTAGTAATAACTAACGCTTTTTCTGGCAGATTAACAGTTGTGTATCCAACCTTTTCAACTACTGCTGAAATATTATAAGTTCCCACATCAACAAAAGCTGGAATACCAGCAAAAGCGACTCCCTCAACATAATAAGTTATAACCGCATCCAAAGGAGCACCAGTGACCACTAAGCTATGAGGCTCTTTATTATAGGTAACTGTTCTACCTTCTAAGTTAACATTATCTAGGCTTGCTGGTGTTATCTCAAAATAAACGCCACTAACAAAGTCAATTAAATAGTTATTAGAATCAATTGCTAAACTACCCTTTAATATCTCATAAAACCCTAAATCTTCGCCTGTTTGTCTTGCTAGGCTTCCTGTTATCTCATCAGGAGCAATCAACGGATTATGATTATAGGTTAAAGTTGGGTCTAGTTCATTAAATATTTTGGATTGACCTGATTTTGGTGTAACTTTAATAACCAGTTTAGCAATTGTTAAAGTCGCAGTTTGATTAGCTATTTGTTCATAATTATCATAATCTCCACTAAATACTGCTGTAACTAAATACTCATCTGCATCAATGTTTTCATTGTTTAGATAACTAACACTAACACCAAAAGGAAGACTTCCAGTTATCTCTAGGGACTGAATATCTCCGTTATAAGTAACCTCTTTACTAGCAAATGAAAAACCAGTAATATCATAGGTCGCTTTAGTAATAGTAAGAATAGCAGCTTTTTCTGGGACTAAATTATAATTATCCGGATCAGCAACAATAAAGCGGGCTGTTGCTTCAACAGAGCCAACGTCAGTTAATTTATTGTTTATATATTCCACACTTAAACCTGCTGGTAGTGCACCAGTAATTAAAATTTGTTTTTCGGTAGTATCATAAACATAACTAATATCAGTAAAAGATATCTTACTCATATCAAAGCTCGCTTTAAGGATTGTAAAAGTAGCTCCTTGGAAGGTAATATCATAATTACTATTAGCAAGACTGCCTTGGCTAATTTGATAACTACCAACATCCTCACCAGGCTCCCGAGTAAGACTACCAGTTAAGATGTCACCTGAGATTAGTCCTACTACTTGATAAGTAAACTCAGGATCAGATGCACCATAAACCTTACTTGCACTATTTGCAGTAACATCAATTGCTTTTTCCGTAATTGTAACTTTTTTAGTCACTTCTTGAGCTAAATAGTTATCTGTTTCAATAACACTTATTAAGACATTATATATTCCAACATCTTTTCTTGGGTCATTGTCGACATATAATAACTCTGCTTGGCTATGATTTAGGGTTGCTTCTATTTTATAAGTAGTGCCATCATATTCTACGTTAATATCACTAGCAGTAATAACTGAAGCTGCCTTTTTAATTATTAGGCTTTCAGTTAGGTTATCAACCTTTTCATAGTTATCGTAATCACCACTAAATACTGCAGTGACTGTATAGGTTCCAGCATTTTTATTTTCATTGTTTAGATAACTTACAGTTAAGCCTGTTGGAAGATTACCGGTTATTTCTAAGGTTTGAATATTGCCATTATAAACTACTTCTTTACTCTCAAAGGAAATACCTGTTATATCATAGGTAGCTTTTTTAATAACTACTTCAATTTCATGATCAACTACCATCTGGTTTCCTTGATGATCAAGGGTTGCAACCAGCTTATATATGCCACTATTTAATACGCCTGCGATATTATAAGTTGGGTTTGAACCTAAAAGTAGGTCATCTTTAAACCACTTAAAAGTAATAAAATCAGCTAAAGGTGAATCTGTTTGGCCACTTAAGGTAATATCTTCTGGATAAAAAACCGGTCCTTGATAACCAGAAATAGTTAATAAAAACTCATCTAGGTCATAGTTTGCCAGTAAAGTAATATTATTATCTATTTGCCAAATACCATCAGTAAATAAACTGTCTAAATAAGTCCAACCAGTAAAGCTGTAACCAAGTTTAGTAGCTACATCTAGTGTAAATGGTTTATCATATGTGACTACTAAAGTCTCTGGTCCTGTACCACCTGCTAAATCAAAAGTGATTAAATAATCTTTTGCTTTATAAAGGGCAAAAAGCACGATATCGCCAGTTGATAATTCCGGAATAGCAGTAACTAAGTTACCATCTTCAACCGCATCATACCAACCTAAAAACTCATAACCAACCTTAACTGCATCATTAAAGACTATTTCATTTGATTCAATTGTATATTTATTAGGATTACCGCTATGGGTTCCACCAGATAAATTATAAGTAATCGAATATGAAATAGGACTAAACTCACCTTCAACTTCAATATCATAATCAGGCATTGTTAAAGGAAGTTCTTTATTCCAAGAAAAACTATATCCATGTTTTGTTTGTAAAGCTCTAATGGTTATTTGATCACCGTAATTATAATGCTCAATATCTCCAATGATTTTACCTTCTATATAATAAGTAATGGTATGAGCGTTAGGCGTTATTTTCGCATAAAGATCTAAATCGCCTACCGACCCCTTTACAATACTAGTTAACGGAATAGTTAATCCGCTATCAGTATACCAACCACTAAAACTATGACCTAAGCGAATTTGGCTTGGGGCAGTTAGGTTAAATGTCGGAGTTGTTACATTATACGTATCTGGATTATTATGAACCTCACCAGCTTCTAAATTAAAGTAATTTATACTGTATTCAATTAAAGAAAATCTTGCTTCAATTGTTTTAGCTCCCATTGAGCCTAAAGAAATTTTAGTAACTAAAAGGTTATTTTCAAACCAGCCTAAAAACTCATAACCAGCCTTTAATGGGTCAGAAAAAATCACTTCTGTTGTTATGTCATATGAACTTGGATTTAAGTGTTCTTCCTCAGCTAGGCCAATATAGGTAATCTCATAATTAATTAACTCGTATATTGCTTCAACAATTAAATCTTCAGTAACCTTAGAATAATCTTTACTCCAACGCTTAAACTCATAACCATTTCTTGCTGGATCGCTCGGAGTATCTGCGGAAGTATTATAAAGAACTATTTGATGAGCAATTACAGAATGGTCATAATTAACAAATAAAACATTATAACTATTTATAACAAACTTAGCAAACAAACTAACAGAACCGGCTGAGCCTAAAGAGATTTCCTCAATTTGGTTATTAAACTCTGAATCGGTATACCAACCACTAAAACTGTGACCTAACTTTTCTGGGTCTTCTAAGGTAATTGTTGGTGTTATGACTGTATAAGAGGTTGGATTGTTTGGATGGTTTTCGGAACCATCAAGATCATAAGAAATATCATAGATAACAATATTCCAGTTTGCCTTTATAAATAGATTTGCTGCTGGCATAACCTCAGGAACTTCTTGATCCCAACCAGCAAAGCTGTAACCAAGTTTTGTTGGTTCTGCAATAGCTTGAATATCAATTGCACTATTATAATCTTGGGTAACCTCATCAACTAAACTACCACCATCAGTGTTAAAGCTAATTGTATACTGATTAATATCCCACCTAGCATAAAGTGTTTTATCACCAGTTGTATTTTCTAGTTTTAAAACTTGATTGCCCGAAACTTCAGCATCATACCAACCAGTAAATGTATAACCAATTCTTGAAGTTGGGTTTGCTAGAGTTATATTACTATTAACGTTATAACTAGCTGGATTGCTGTGCTGGGTGTTAAATAGGCCTTGATAAGTAATTTTATAAGTAATCAGCTCCCATTTAGCATATAAAACTAAATTATGAGCCGGCATACTAAGGCCCGTTAAAATAACCTCATCACCAGTAGATGCTTCATTTTCATACCATCCTTCAAAATGATATCCACTTCTTATTGGTACTTGATCAACTCTAATTGTGCTTTGATAAGAAAAACTTAAAATATAACTTTCTTCAGAGTCAAAAACTCCGCCATTGCCATTTAAAATAACTTGATAGGTTTTTGCTATTAAGATTGCATTAACATCTAAATTGCTTTCGACTTTTGTAAAATCTTTATCCCAATCATCAAAATCATAACCTGGTATATCTACACTTGGTTCAGTTGCATAGCTTTGATAAGCAACTGATTCTGTTTTTAAAACTACTCCCTGAGCCCTAAAAGTTACGGTAAACATTTTTATCTTAAAATAAACAATGATACTAGTGTTTTTTGTAATTACTAAATCAGTAATATCTTCTGAATAATCCAGAAAATCATAACCAGGTTTTTCTGGTTCAGAAAAGCTTGGTATTAAATCGCCGTGATCAACATCAAAATCATAGTAAACATAACCATCTTCGCCAATAAACTTAACGCTATAAGTTTTAATTGTATAAATTGCTTCAACAGAAGAATCAGCATCATATACCTTATCTGGATCAACAGACCAAGCGCCTATATAACCAGTCTTACTTGGCACTTCTGGATAATCATCTAAGATGTTTCCTTGATTAACACTTCTTGTTTGCACTAAATTACCATCAACATAAAAACTAACTAAAACAGTAACCGGATCCCATTTAGCATAAAGTGTTAAAGTTTGTGCTGGCATTTTTGTGGCAGTAAATGATTTTGAAAAGTCAGCTGTTTCATACCAACCAGCAAAAATAAAGCCTGTCTTTTCTAGACCAGTCGGCAAGGTAATCACTTCCTGGTAATCTGCTGTTATATCAGGCACGGTATCATCGTTGTTTGTTTGGAAACTAATTGTGTACCGGTTTATTTCCCACTTAGCATAAAGAGTTATGTTTCTGGTTGCACCATTTTTAAAAACAAACTCTTTCCTAAAGTCTTGATCCTCATACCAACCAACAAATGTGTAACCCTCTTTAGTTGTTGTTGGTTCTTCTATTTCTTCTAACTGTTTGATAGTAATAGCTCTTACTTGCGTACCACCATTAGTGTTAAAAGTAATTTTAATATTTTTTGTGCCACACGAGACGAGCACAAAAACAAATAAAACGCTTGTAAAAAAATATAATAGTTTTTTCATTTTGCCATCCTCCTAAATTTCTGGGATTATTATTGTATCTGGGGTTTTAAACCACAGTGTAATTTCATCAGATATTTGTGATACTTTATCTTTGATTTGAATTGTAATTGTCTTTTTTTTCGTAATTGCTTCTAAATCAAAGATAACATAAATTTTTTTTGCCTCATTGTCTACTTGTAAGTTAACACCACTTGCTGTTGTTGAAGCAATAATTTCAGTAGAAGCATTTTCTGGTGTTATTTGGTAAAAAATTATATAAATATTAGCTTCTGGCGTAACAATATCGGTGATATTTTTAAACTTATCACCATCTTCATTGGTCTCATCAAAATCATCAATAACTAAAGACTCCAACTCAACATGAATCGGGTTTTCTGGCAAAGTGCCCCATACAGCTATTAAGACTATTGAAAACAGACTAAAAACTAAAACTAAAATTAATAGGATTTTTTTATTCATTAGCGCCCCCTAATTAATACTCAATATCATCGAAAAAGGCTTTCAAATATGTTTTAAACCAAAAGAATCTATATAGCAAGAATAAAACTGCTAAACCAATCATAATCAGCCAACTATATGTTTTAAAAAAGACAAAAGCGACAATAGCGATTAAGCCAAAACAAATTGCCAAAATAAGACCATTGGTTAACGACTTTTTAATGTTTTCATTATCCGAAAGTGATCCTGTTAATGCGTAATCAGATAGTTTTGGTGATAATAGGTCAATTTGAAACGACCACAAGATATGCCCAAAGTTAACGATTATTACAAAAACATATAATAACCAAATGTTTTTTTGCGGAAAAACAGGTAAAGCACGACTAAATAGCAAAAAGCTTAAAGTAATGATAAATGTTGTTGCAAAAAAGTTAAACGCAATTTTAGCCCAAGCCATTTTAGAAGTGTTATAAGGAGCTGATTTTAATAAAATAAACTCATAACCTTCTGTAGTAATTGCTACCGCACTACTAGTATTAGAACCAGTAACAATCAAAAGGGTAATAATCACATTTAAAACAAGCACAATTTGATTACCAAAGCTAGAGCGCTTCATTCCCATATAAATATAGTTTAGTAGATGCATAAAAAACGGAAGTGTCAGCAGTAAAGCATAATCATGCAAAAGCTCATTTAAACTTCTTCTTGCGATTGTAAACTCTTTTCTTAAAAAGGTTAAAAATAGCGTCTTAGATTCTTTTGGTTTTCGCTTTTTTTCCTTTTTAACTGTATGTTCTTGTGAGTAGCTCATCAATTTAAAATAAACCGGTTTAGAAACAAAATAGTTAACTGCAAGAATTGCTAGACTAACAAATAAAACTATTCCTAAGTTAAGAAGATATTTAAACCCAAACAGCAATTTACCCATAATTGTATAAATTGTGCCATAACCAGCAACATTTTGAATAAATAAAGTAAGTGAGATGACAAACCGGTTATAAAGCTGAACAATTCTAATCGGATAAACAATTTTACTAGTTAGAAACACAGTTAAATAAAAGGCTAGTAAAATAAGAATGATTGTCAAAATCCCCGAAATTAAATTATGCCTTTTTAAAAAGTTTAAAGCCATCGCCAGAGGCATAGAAATAACACTGGCAATCCCGACAGAAACTACCGGTAAAACAAACAAAAGTAAAACAACCGTTAAATAATAAAGAAATCCTTGACTTAAAATAATACCAAAACCTAAACAAATAGGAATTAGTAAAAATAAGTTTCTAATAAATTCATTAATATAATAAACCATCAACTTCGAAAGAAAAATCTCATCGTTTTTAACAGCTAAGGAAAAAAGGATTTGATTATCTTTACTTCGGTACAAATCATTTGTTAACCCAAAGGTGGAAACACCAATATTTAAGCCTTGTGTTAAAATTAAAATAAAGATGAAAAAATACTCGTTAACCGGCATATATAAAATGTTTTTTAACACATGAAACAGCAAAGTCACCACAACAGTGATTAAAACAATAATCAAAGCTCTTATTGCCATTTGTGCATATTTTCTTTTTGAACCCCTAACATAAGCTCTTGTTTTATTGCTTAATTGTAAAAGTGTTAGGGTTTTTATTCTCTCAAACATTACTGCTCCCCATTAACTTGCTGATTAACTTCATCTAAGTATAGTTCTTCTAAAGAAATATTTTGATCTCTTAAAACATCAATATTATAAACACCCGTTAACACTCCGCGGGTAATAACTGCAATTTTTGTACATATTTTTTCAACAACCTCAATAACATGACTAGAGAAAAAAACAATATTTCCTTTTCTTGCATGTTCTTTCATAATCTCTTTAATTTGAAAACTGGAAGTTGGATCAAGTCCAGTCAAAGGCTCATCAAGAATCCATACTGGCGGCTCATGAATAAGTGATGCAATAACCACTAACTTTTGCCGCATCCCATGCGAATAAGATTTAATCATTTGATCAATCGCATCAGCTAAGGCAAGCTTATCAAGCAGTTCATTTAACCTTGTATTACGTTTATCTTTAGGAACCCGATACAAACTAGCAACATAATGGATATATTCCCTACCGGTAAGTTTTTCATAAACAGCATGATTATCCGAAACATAACCTATTCTTAGTTTAGCTTCTAGGGGTTGCGATTTAATCGAATACCCACAAACCTCAATCTCACCTTCAGTAATCGATTGAATGCCAACAATACTTTTAATTGTTGTAGACTTACCAGCTCCATTATGGCCTAAGAATCCGTAGATTTCACCACCTTTAACTTCTAAGGAAAAATCTTTAACGGCATATCGTTCAGAATGACCATACCTTTTTGAAAAATTAATAATTTTTATCATATCTTTACCCTCCGGGTTTATTGGCTCACTGGCTTTTCTGCCTGCTAATAATTTATTTAGCCTAATTTTATCTTTTTTGATTTGTCTTTGCCTTTTTCGCAACCTAGCATGTTGATCAACCATTTGATAAGATGCATCATAAATAAACCACGAAGCAAACATCAAAAAGATAAAGCTAAAAAAATAAATCAACTGAAACAACCAATAAAACTTAAACGTTAAACCACCGTAATCAAGTGTAGTTATATAATCAAATTGAACTTTTCTAACATTAAACATATCCGTTAAAAAGTCACTATAGGCAAAAAAGTAATCAACTGGTTCATAATTATTAAACCAAGCATTTAAAAACACAACAACAATATAATAAACAACAAACACACTTATCGCTTTATACATATGCGATAACTTGGGGCGAGGAAATGTATGTAAAGCCACACCCAAAATTGGAATAATCAAAGCATACAAATGGTTATAAGTAAAATGAACAACTTGAAAAGAAAACAAATCAAGGGTGTAATTAGGCAATATAATTGCGGCAATTGCCCCAACTACATTAGCAAAATAAGCAAAATAGAAAAACTGATCAATTCTAAAGACAATTCCAAAAAACAGCAATATAACAGCAGTATTACAAAGATGAAGTGGTAATGCCGGTAAACCTAGTCTTCTAATATAAAAATATTGAAACACCGCGGCAATACTCATAAAGATCATTAACGCATCTTTATATTTTTGCGGCTTTTTCCGCAATGAATAATAAATTGTTAACATTAAAACAACCGGAAAAATAATCAAAGCTAAATGACTTACATTAAACTCTTTAGGAACAACACCATGGTTACCAAAAAAGTTATAAAGGATAGTTTGCGGCATTAAAAAGAATAGTCCACCTAAAAACGCATAGATAAAATAATGAAAATTCTTTTTATTGGGCCAAATCTTTTCCTTGTTTTTAATGCTTTCCAGTAAAACCGTTAAAGCAAAAAACAAAAACAAGCCATTTTCTATTGTATATTGAACTGCTTTAAAGGTTAAGTAATTTACTTCTTTTTGCATGGCAATTAGATGTTCTTTAAAAAAAACAATATTTAAAATCGCAACAAGTGTTCCTAAAAATCCACCAAAAAACTTCATTTCTTTAATCTTTAAAAATGGTGTCATGATTAAAAAGACCATACTTGTTATACTTAACCACCTTAAAATGATAATAAAACTAGTCATAAAAGGTGAAAAAAGCCAAGTGTCTATGGCATCAATTGGTGTTTGAATATCAACTAAGAATATATTAAAAACTTTTGTTATCGCATCATCAGGAGAAAAAAGTCTCACTAGATAAATCAAAAACAATAAAACAGCGAAAATTTTCCCAGTTTTTTTTGTCTGATAATTTATTTTTTTATTGAAAATTAAAAAGATTGCTACTGATAATAAAACAACAAGCAAACTAAAATTTATGAACATTTTTGTTCCTCTAATTACAAAGACTTATTTCTGTTTTATCATCTTCATTATAACACTATAGTTTTCATCCGCAAAATGAAAAAAAATTACATATTACCTTAATACAACAAAATTTAATTTAGTTATTTTATAACTGCAATATGAAACAAATGCATTTTTACATAAAATATTGATGTAGTGCTTTAATTTAATCATATTTTTACGGCAAATAATTAATTCAAATATTTTGATAATACCATCACTATTTGTATAAGTGCTCAGTTTTATTTAAAAAGCATTCTACATTCTTAACAAAATTTAAATTTCTGTTTTTCAACAGCGTGAACTACTCGCCATTTAATCTAAACATTTGAAGTAAGACACTTCTTGGTTAAATTTGTTAAGAATGTAGAGTAATCGTTAAAAAATTGCGAAAAAAAGCTGTTTAAACTAAATGATTAAAATGTGTTTGTAGACCTATTTTAATACAATAGCGCACCCCATGCTAAAAATCTACGCACCCTTATGTTTTATTTCACGCACCCTACTGAAAAATCTATGCACTCTTAAATAATGGCTTTGTTAAGACTTTATTAAGTTTATGTTTATAAACTCTTTATACAATTTGAAAACTTGATCACTTTTGAAATTTATAATTTCATCAAATCTATTTTTATCTGTTAAATATTGAATAAATTTAGTTCCTAGATAATAACCAACATCAGACTTCCCTTTATAGTTGCACCAATCTCCAAAATATCTTTGATTAAACCTACTCATATCATTTAAATCTTTATCAAAGTCTTTAATTATTTTATAAAAATTATCATCACACCAAATTTTCCAACCATCTTTATCTTGATGATAGTAGTTAAAATCATTTAATATTAACTGAGTAAAATACGTTGCTACTCCTTCTATAAATAACTGATAAACAAATTTAACCTTATTATCAAGTAAGTTAGTTATAAATTTCCCATGTTGCATATGATAAACATGACCTAACTCATGATAAATTAGCCCTTGCATTGAGTTATGATCAAACCAATTTAATTCTAAAATCTTTTCTACCCCTAATAAAATAACAGTTTTATCGTTGATTTTTGTCACCCAGCCGGCTCCATTACATAAGCCTAAATATAAAACAATATCAACACTTAGTTTTTTATTAAAGGTTTTATTTATTTTTCCATTTAAATTATTAGTAACTTTTAAAAAGGAATTATTTAATAATTTTATATTTTTGTTATTATATACATTATTAATAATTGGCAAGAAATCGTTATCCCAACTATACTTGTTATTTTTTGTGTATTCGTTAAGTTCTTGTTTAAATATATAATCTGAATTTTCATAAATATTATTTATGTATAAAGTCCATTCTTCAATATTAAACTGACCTTTATCAAACAACAAATCAATATTATCTACTTTATTAATTATTGTAATCATGGCTCTAACCTCTTTTATGAAATAAATGTAATATTACAGTTTTTTCATATTTGTATTTTCATGTTTTGTTATTTATTAATTCTTTTAGGTCTTTATATAATTTATTTAAATCGTTTTTTAATACATCATATATTATTGTTAAATCTATTGTGCCATAATCATGAACTATTTTATTTCTAAGACCAATAACTTGACTCCAAGGGATTTGATTATTAAATTCTCTTAATTCATTAGATACCCTTTTAAAATTTTGACTAATTTGAATAAATCTAAACATTACTGAGTCTTGTAACATTTCATTTTTCTCTAATTGTTCTTTAGAAATATCTTTTGTAACTCTTAAAAGATAACTCATATCCTTTAACACCTTTTCTAAATAATATTTATCATCTTTTAATCTAACCATAAATCTTTACTCCTTCCTTTAATATCTCAACTAATAGTTCATTATTGTTTTCTAACTCTATTACATTTATTAAATCTACTTTTTTTCTAAGATTGTTTCTTAAATCTTCCACTAATCCAAAATAACTTAAACCTTTTTCTTCTGTATTAATAAGTAAATCTACATCTGATTTATTATTAGCTGTTCCTTTAGCATAGGATCCAAATAAGTAAACAAATATAACATTATATTTATCGCAAACTTCTTTAACTGTTTTTACAATGTCATCAAATTTTAATATTCCATGTTCTTCATCAATTTTTAACATCTCATTTAAAATTTTTAACACATATTCTTCTTTAGACTTGCTTATTTGGCCATTTTCATATCTTCTTATAGTTCTAGATGAAACACCTATAATATCAGCTAATTCTTCTTGTGTTATATTTAATTCATTTCTTTTGTTTTTTATTTTCATAGTATCACCATACATATTATACACTAAATGTCCGTGCAAATCAACAGTGAAAGGACAAAGTTGTCCCATCGTTTAACTCCAGTAGGACATAACTGTCCGCGTTGGCAATGCGTGATTTTATATTAAATATTTTGATTATATCACCAAATTAATCTTTGGTCTACTTTTGGTCTATTATAGGCATATATTTTAAAATTAATACATTACATAATAGTCTAATGATGCAAGTTATGGCAAATCGTGTTAATTGTAAATATAATCGTGTAAATTGAAATGTAATCGTGTAAACAATTACAAAAAATTTCAACAATTTAATAAAATTCAGATATTTAGTTATCTTTATATACATACTATTAAGCAGAACAGACCTTATTATGGCTCTATTATGCATTAAAAAAGTCTGGCACAAATTGCATCAGACTAATTCTACAAAAATGTGTTTGTAGACCTATTTTAATACAATAGCGCACCCATACTGAAAAATCTACGCACCCTTAATTATCAGACTCTATTTCAAAAGTTAAGATATCTGGTTTAAGTGTTTGAGATATTTTTAACATTACTTCATTTAAAAATATTGCCGCACCACCAGGAGATGTTTTTGAAATATCGTTAATTAAAAATATTGGAGTTTTTATTCCCTTTGTTCTTTTTGCATAATCATTAGACATCTCTTTAATCCACTCATCTTCTTTATAATCAAGATGGTTTGGCCAAACTATAAAATCAAGTTCTTCATTATCGATAGTGTCTATTAAGGTTTGTTTAATCTTATCATCCCATAAATCTCCACATATAACAGTTACAGCTTTATAGTTTTTAATTTTAAATGGTATTAATTCAAGACCTTCTTTATATTCACTTGTAGTAAGTCTATATTCTTTCCAACCAATTGACATTCTTCTGTAATTGTTAATGGTTTTTCCTTTGTCATTTACTATCATATAAGAACAATATATATCTTTATTAACTTTTTCAAAATAACCAAAACCACAAAAGACACTATTCTTATTACATTGTTCCTTAATTTTTTCAATATAAGGTGAATCTTGTTCTATCGCAATGTTTACATCGGTTTCATAATTCCAACTTAAAGCATCAAATCCATGAATAAAAGCTTCAGAAAAAACAACAAAGTCTCCTTTATTAGAGTTTTTAATGTTTTTAATGACTGTATCAACATTCATATCTATTTCATTATTTTTTGATATATCGCTAACCATCTTTATTATCATTTCATGCTCCTCACTATTTCGTTATAAATCACCTTTTTAAATTAAAGTAGATTTATTGTTATATTTTAATAGTTGACATCTTTTTTTTATTTCTTTTAAATACATAAGTGTAGTTTAATAATTTTAAGGTTTTAAACAGGCTATAGGAATAACGTGAACGCCATCTTTCCTAGTATATGCAAATTCATCTGAGGCTGTAATAACCGCTAAGAAACTTGGTTTATTCATTTTATCTTGATCTATTTTTTTTCTTAGTTTCATAAGATTGTTTGCTGCTTCATTAATAAGTCTTTCGCCACCTAACTTTACTTCAACAAGTCCCCACTTTCCAGAATTTAAATGAATTACTGCGTCGGCTTCTAAGCCGTCCTTGTCATGGTAATTATAAACAGTACCTTTTAACATATCTGAATATATTTTTAAGTCTCTAATAACTAAATTTTCAAATATTAAACCAAATGTATTTAAGTCATTAATTAAGTCATTAGGATTAGCATCTAAAAGATTTGTTGCGATAGAAGGATCTACAAAGTGCCTCGTGTTTGTTTTTCTAATTGTTGTTCTTGACCTTAACTTTGGAGTCCAGCTTTCTGTATCTTCTATTACAAATAGTTTGTTAAAAGCATTTACGTAAGAATATATTGTTTTAATATCAGCTATTTCATAATTAATCTCTATATCTTTTAGTATAGTTGTCAAAGGTGCTGATGTTGAAATATTTCTGGCATATGATTTTAGAATTGCTCTTGCTCTAGTAGGATTTCTTTTGATTTCATCAACATTAGTTATATCCGTAGAAAGCAAAGTATCTACATAATCTTTTACATAGTTAAGTGACCTTTTCTTATCTAATTCTGTAACAGAACTTGGAAATCCCCCACGACAAGTAAAATACGCTATTTCTTTTAATTGATAAGGGTTTTTGCCAGAAACTTTTTCTAAGCCATTAAATAATTCCCTTAATGATACTTCGCCTGTACTTTCTTCACTTTCCCACAAGCTCATCGTTCGCATAAATATTTTTTTTATTCGACCAATACCTGTGTGTCTTTCCTTATCTTCAATAGGTTTTGCTGAACCAGTAAGTAAAAACAAACCTTTTCCATTAGTTTCATCAATTTCATTTCTTATGTAGTCCCAAAGATCAGGTATTTTTTGCCACTCATCGAATAATAAAGGTTTTTCTCCATAGAGTAAGTTATCATCACCAATATCAGATAGCATTTTATATTGCCTAAATGTTGCTGGTTTTTGTAGTTTAACTACGCTTTTGGCAAATCTTTCAGCTGTTGTTGACTTCCCACACCACTTAGGTCCTTCAATTACAACACAACCATTTGTTAGCATTGACTCTTTAATATTTTCTTCAATTATTCTATTTAAATAAACTCTTTCATCTTTCATCACAAACACCTCTTTAAATACATAATACATTATGTTGGATGTTTTGTCAATAACAAAAAGGATGCTTTGTCAATAATAAAAAGGATGTTTTGTCGTTTTTTAAATGTCTCTTTTGTCAATAATTCAATAATTGTTTATTTTGATCTCTTATACTCTATTTTTTAAGGACAATTACTAACATGCAAGTTATGTCAAATCGCGTTAATTGTAAATGTAATCGTGTAATTTGAATTTGTAATCGTGTTTTTTGTAATTGTAATCGTGTAGTTTGAAATTGTAATAGTGTTAATTGTTAGATGAATTTTAAATAAATCAATAAAATTCAGACAATTAGCTATCTTTAATCTTACTTTCATTCATATTATTTAATAGAATAGGCCTTATTATAGCCCTGTTTTGGGATAAAAAAAGTCCGATACAAATTGTATCAGACTAATTCTACAAAAATGGTGGAGGCAAAGAGACTCGAACTCATGACCCCTTGCACGTCAAGCAAGTGCTCTCCCACTGAGCTATGCCTCCAGTTTTGCTTTTAAGCTATAAATTGGACCATTACTTCTTTTGTTAATTTCATATTCACTCATATGTTTAACCTCAGGCGACATATTTATTATATCATAGACAAAATAATTTTCTGCTTTTAAATAAGTTATCGTATCTAAAAAAAAATCTTTACTGTCAGTTCTTATTTTAATTATCCCTTCTTCAGTAAGTAACTTTTTATATAATCTTAAAAAAGGATAGTATGTCAACCTTCTTTTATGATGGCGTTTTTTGGGCCACGGATCAGAAAAATTTAAAAAAAGTTTAGTAACGCTTTTTTCTTTTAAATAAGTGCATAAATCAATCGCATCAGCACATATAATAACCAAATTACTTAAAAGAAGCTGTTCTTGCTTTTCTAAAATCCGATAACAAATACTTTCATTTTTTTCTACTGCCACATATAATATATCTTTGTTTTCCTTAGCACTGTTAACAATAAAACTACCTTTACCCGCTCCAATTTCTAAATAAATAGGTTTACCGGAATTAATTATTTGCTTTTGTTTTTGAATTAAATGTGACTCTTTTAACCTAATTGCCGCTTGTTTGACGTTTTTTGTTCTCAAAATAAACCACCACTGTTACAACTAAAAATCCTATACTTAGTAATAATATGCCAATAATCCACTCAAGATAATGAAAGCTATTAATGCTGTTTGTTTTATTTAGCATTAACATAATCGCAAAAGGCGATGCAAGAATCATCCCCATAACACTAAAATAAAATTTTGTTTCGTGTTTATCAATTATATTTTTAATTATTTTAAGGGAGAAAACTGCACCAATTAAAAAACTAATAATTAAAATACCAAAAGGGAGTAAATAAGGCAAAAATGCTTTAAACTCAAAACGGATTAAATGTTCAAAAGCTTCTTTACCAATTAAAAGAAGATGAGAATAATATCCTAAAATAATTAACATTAAAGACCCACTCACGCCCGGAGCAATCGCTGAAAATGCTACGATCAAACCAAGAATAAATAAAATAATATAATAAATAAAACCATCATAGATAGCATAAAAAGGCTTGATTAATGGCATAATAAATATAACAACAAAACTAACTACTAAAATAATACTATTAGAAACAGAGATTTTCCCCTTTATCTTTTCATAAAGCGGCTTAATTCCGCCAACAATCAAGCCAATAAAAAGGAGTGTCAATGCTAAAGGGAAAGTTTGATAAGTATAGCTTAAAATTAAAAAACTACCCACCAGCCCTAGCAAAAGCCCCAATAAAAGATCCCAAATTGAAGCCAATGCTTTAATTGGGTGTTTTAAAAATAAATTTACAGCGTTTAAAAGGCGTTCATAAACATTAAAAATAACCATCAAAGTGCCGCCACTAATACCTGGAATAATATTGGCCGCTCCAATCAAGCTACCTTTAATAACCGACATTATTTTATTCATCTATTTTTGCCAACTTATTTTCTACTAATAAATTTGTTAAAACAGCAAGAGCCTTTTCTTCATCTGGACCACTAATTGTCATCACAAACTTCTGTCCCGCATACATCCCTAGGCTCATAAGCCCCATAATTGATTTCATATTAATGCTTCTTGTATCGGCATGAAGCATAATCTCAGATAAAAATTGATCAGCTTTAATTACAAGTTCTGTAGCTGGTCTAGCGTGAATTCCAGTCTCACTTATGACAATAAAAGATCTTTTTTTCATAATGCTGCCCTCAAACTTTCCACAATTTCTTCTGTTTTATCAATAAATGTTAAAACGATTTTATTACCACTAGTAAATATCCCTTTACTAATAGTTTGTAGCGCCTTTAAATCAACAAGCTTAATGTCTTTGACAAATATTCTCACCCGAGCTTGGGTTTGTTCAACCTTTAAAATGTTTTGTTTCCCTAGCGCTTGTAAAATTTCATCAACATTAACCGGGGGCAAAACAGGTGTTTTTACCCTTTTCTTTTTTAACCTTAAAATAACCACTAAGGCAATAATAACTACTACTGCGGCTCCAATTATTATATAATGTTCTGTTTCCATATTTTATAACCTCAATTCATTATAAAGAAAAATAATTACTTTTACAAGTAAGTATCTCTTTATTTAGTGGTATAATAATTAGAAGTAAGACTTAAGGAGTAAAAAAAATGGAATATATAAAATATTTGGTTTTAGGACTTATTCAAGGAATTAGTGAAATACTGCCAATTTCATCTTCTTCACATTTAATGCTTTTTTCCCATCTTTTCAAAATTGAATCTACTTCTTATTCTTTAGAATTATTTCTTAATACTGCTTCATTTCTAGCTATTGCCTTACTTTTTTACCAAGAAATATGGTTTTTAATTAAAACTTTTTTTACCTTTATTTTCAAAAAGGAAAAAAGAGAAAAACTTAGACAAGATTTTTACTATATTTTAAAACTTTTAATTGCTGTAATTCCAATTGGGATTGTTGGCCTTTTAATTAAAGATTACTTAGATGGATTTAAAACCCTACTTTTTATTGGTGTTGGGCTTTTTATAACAGGGTCTTTACTAATTCTTACCTATTTTATTAATGGCTATCAAGAAGATGATAAAGAAATTAGTTTTCTTCATGCTAGCTTTATCGGTGTTGCTCAAGTTTTTTCGGTTTTTCCTGGAATCTCTAGAAGTGGTTCAACAATAATTGCTGGTAGATTTGCCAAAAAGCCTTTACAAAAAATTATTACTTTCTCCTTTTTAACCTATATTATAATCAGCGTTCCCACAAGCGCTCTTGGTATCTATCAGGTTATAAAAGAAAAAGAATCGATCAATTTGCTTGGATTCTTTCTTGGCTTTATTATTAGTTTTATTGCCACATTTTTAACTGGCAAGTTCATCTTAAAAAAATTAAAAATAAAACACTTAGTTTATTTTGGTTTTTACTGTGTTTTAATAAGTATAATTACGGTTATTCTTCATTTTACCTAATAGATAAACATCGCATCACCAAAGGAGAAAAACCGGTAATCATATTTAATTGCTTCTTGATAAGCATTTAAAATTAGTTCTCTTTTAGAAAAAGCACTTACTAAGACAAGTAAAGTTGACTTAGGCAAATGAAAATTAGTAATAAGCCCTTTGACAACCCTAAACTTAAATCCGGGATAAATAAACAAATCAGTTTTAAAAAAACCAGCGGTAAAACCATTATTATAATTTGCTTCTAAAGCTCTTAGTGAAGTTGTTCCTACCGCAATAATTCTACTTTTATTTAAAAGCGCCTGATCTAAGGCTTTTTTTGCTTTGGGGCTAATATAATAACGCTCTTGATGCATTTTATGCAGCTTAATATCTTTTTCTTTGATAGGCTTAAATGTTGCCAGTCCCACATGTAAAGTAATTTCAATTATTTCGATATTTTTTTCTTTGATTTCTGCTAAAAGCTTAGGAGTAAAATGAAACCCAGCCGTTGGAGCAGCCACGCTGCCTAAGTCTTTCGCATAAATGGTTTGATAACGGGACTTATCAACCAGTTTTTCATGAATATAAGGCGGTAACGGCATTTGACCAAGAGTTTCCAATATTTCCAAAAAAACACCTTCATAAATCATTTCAAAAAGAGCAATACCTGCTTTTCTTTTTTCCCGGCAAACAGCTTTTAAAGTATCACCAAAACTGATGACATCGCCTACTTTTATTCTTTTTGCTGGCTTAACAAGTGCTTCCCAAAGATTATCTTGGTTTTCTAAAAGAAGAATCTCGATTAAAGCATTAGTTTTTTCTTTTATCCCAAAAAGTCTTGCTGGTAAGACTTTACTATTGTTAATAACCAGACAATCACCAGCTTGAAGATAATTAATAATACTGGAAAACTTTTCATGCTTAATAAAACCACTTGTTTTATCAAGTGTAAGCAGTTTTGAATCACTTCTTTTTAAAAGAGGTGTTTGGGCAATTCTTTCTTTTTGAAGTTGGTAATCAAACAGTTCTGTTTTCATTCATCAAAAAGTCCCTTATAATATTTTATATTAAGTAAATCATAACTTTTTTCTAATGCAACTCTACCGCGAGCAGTTCTTTTAATAAACCCTTCTTGGAGCAAATATGGTTCATAAACATCTTCAACTGTTGTCATTTCTTCTCCAATTGCGGCGCTAATTGCCTCAATTCCCACTGGCCCACCACCAAATTTTTCAATAATCGCTTTTAGATATTCTTTATCCGTATTATCAAGGCCAGATGCACTTATTCCAAGTTTGGAAAGAGCATGTTCTGTTACACCTAAAGTAATATTGCCATCATTGATAATTTCCGCAAAATCTCTTACTCTTCTAAATAGACGGTTAGCAATTCTTGGTGTACCTCTACTTCTTTTAGCAAGCTCTAAAACAGCCTTTTGGGCAATCGGACTTTCATAGACACTAGCTGTTCTTTTGACAATTTGCGCTAGCTCTTTAAAACTATAAAACCCCAGCCGCATCACAACACCAAAGCGGTCTCTTAAAGGGGCACTTAAATCACCAAATCTCGTGGTTGCTCCAATTAAAGTAAAGGGAGGTATATCAATTCTAATTGATCTTGTTTGAGCATCTTTGCCAATTAAAATATCAATTACATAATCTTCCATCGCTGCATATAAAACTTCTTCAACAACGCGCGGAAGCCGGTGAATTTCATCAATAAACAAAATATCGTTTGGACCTAGGCTAGTTAGGATTGCTGCTAAATCACCACTTCTTTCAATAGCTGGCCCACTTGTAACTTTAATTTGGACATTCATTTCATTAGCCACTATTTGGGCTAAAGTGGTTTTTCCTAACCCGGGTGGCCCATAAAATAGGATATGATCTAACGACTCACCACGTTTAATTGCAGCCTTAATATAGATACTAAGCATCTCTTTAATATCTTTTTGACCAATATATTCGCCTAAACTTTGCGGACGCAAGGTTTTTTCTTCATCTTCTTTTAAAACTAAATTAGTAATAATTCTTTCATCAGCTTTCATAATTATCCTTACTTAATCAACAATTGCAATGCCTTTTTTACAACCTCTTCAATTGGTTGATCCAACTCTATTTTCTTTAGCGCTTTAGTTATTTCCCGATTAGAATAACCTAAAGATTTTAACGCCTCTTTAACTTCACTACCTTTATCATCCACAATTACAATTTCTTTTGTTAGTTTTCCTTTTAAATCCAAAATAATTTGCATTGCGCTTTTGGGGCCAATTCCAGGAAACTTTGTTAAAAACTTAACATCTTCAGTTTCAATTGCTAAGACAATCTTTTCACTCTCACCACTGGCTAAAATCGAAAGCGCACTTTTAGGGCCAATTCCACTAACGCTAATTAACTTAATAAAAAGATCACGCTCATCTTTTGAGATAAACCCATATAAATTATCAAGATCTTCTCTAACGTAATGATGAACATAAATTGTCGCAAAATCACCTATTTTATACCGATAACTATTAGGCGTAATTATTAAATAACCAATATTTTGGTTTTCAAGGGCAATATATGTCGGTTCTACTTCTGTAATTGTGCCTTTTAAATATGTATACATTTAATCACTCTCTTTTACTATTATATCATTTTTTTATCTACATTAGTTTTTTAAAATACTGCTTGTAATCTTGATTTTTATAAAACCCCTTTTTCTTGTTGTTTTAACTAACTATAATTATACCAAAAAGTGCTTGCTATGTTATAATTATTATTATGAAGGAGGGACATTTAATGAATCAAATTAGCAAAATTAATATTGATTTATTAAATCAGCGTTTAAAAACGCTTTTTAATAATGTCCCCGATGCCAAAAGTATTTGTCTGGATTTGGAACTTGTTTTTAAAGACACAAACAAAAATATTGAAACCCTTAAAAAGCAAAACGATACCTTTATTCTTGAATTTAATCAAGCAGAAATCAATTTAATTAAAAATAAACACCAAAAACAAAGTGAAGTTGAAGCTCATTTTCAAACCAAAATAAAATCAAATGAAAATGAACTAAAAAATGAGCTTAAAAATATCTCATCGCAACAAAAACAAACCATCATTAACAATAAGCTTGCAATTGAAAACACCTTTGCCCAAAAAAAGGCATACAGCAGTCAAATTCAGCATGAAATTTCCAATTATAAGCAAGAACAACTACAAACAAACGAACTTATCAAACAAAAAGAAAAAGAGGAAAAAAACAAATATCAAAAACGGTTAAACACGATATACGAACAAAAAACTAACGATGTTATCAAGATTAATTCTCGTTACCATGAAATTATTAAAGACTTTCACACAAAAAATAAAAAAAGACTAACCACAACAACAGAAAAAACCAAACAACAAGAAGATGAATTAACTAACTTTTTAACGTTTCGAGAAAAAGATGCAATTATTGCCAAACAAAACTTCTATCGAAGCTTAACTAGTCTTAATAAGGTTATTAATGTTATTAATAATAACTTTAAAAAAACTACTTCTAATTTAAATAAAAAACATATCAACAAACAAGAAGAAAAATATGATAAGCTAAATCTTTACAAAGAAGAAATAGTCACTTCTAACAACAAGATTCTTGATAGTTTTGAAAAAGAGTTAAAAGAACTTGATAGTTTAATTGATAACTGTAAAAACAAACACAATGAAGCTGAACTAAAATTAAAAAGACAATACCAAAGAGATGTTACTTCCGTTAATACAGTCTTACAAAAAGACAAAGACAAACACAACAAACTTCTTGAAGAAGTTACCTATGACTACCTTAAGGATAAAGCCTTAAATATGAGCTTTCCTAAAGCTGTGAAAAAGTTTAGTAAATACTACAAAAAAACAAAAAAAGCTCATGTTAAAGCATTTTTGAAAATAGAAAAAAAAGCATTAGCGGATATTAAAGTACTAACAAACAAATATTACAAAGACTTATTTTCTTTAAATAAAAAATACAATGCCGTAGTTGAAACACACAGAGCAAAATTAAAAGTTAAAGATGAACAAAAAAATGTTAGTCTAAAACTAAACAAAGACTTACAAGCATTAAAAGAAAATACTCACAAAAAAATAATTGCTTCCTTAAATAAAGAAAATAATATTAAATCACAAATAACCAGCAAAACTCAACAGCTAGAAATACTTCCCTTTGATATTCAAACAAGACTTGCTAGTCATATTTATGATATTGAGACTGCTTATCAAAACTTAGAACAAAATTTTAAAAAACAAAACAAAGAAATTCAAGTGCAAATCATCGAAAACAGAGCTAAACTCGGTGAACACTACTTAATTAAAAGACGAGATCGCAATAAACTATTTCATGATTATGAAATCGAGAAACGCGAATTAAATAACTATTTTGCCATGAATATTGAAAAAGCAAACTATAGTTTTATTACCTCTTCTTTTCTTCTTGATTATCAACTTGGTAAAGCAACTTATAGCATCAACGCTTTAAAAGCAAAACAAAAACAAGAAGCCTTTGTTGAAAAAAACAACTCAAACATTAAAAAAATTAATCTTTTAGAGCGGATTGCCTTAGAAAAAAGCTTATTAAATGAAGCTTATTTAAAAGAGACATTTGCCAGTAAAACCAATAAAGCAAGACTACTTCTAGAAAAAGATATCAATTTAATTGCCACCTCTGATACAAGAAAAATAAGCGCTCTTGATTATACTAAACAACAAAAATCATTAGAAAATTATTTTTCTAGTCTAAATTATATTAAAAATACTCAAGAAAGTATTTTAGCAATAATTAAAGATAGTTATTATCTTTTTCCGCTTAAAACTAAATTTAGTGAAATCTTAACTGGCGCTTATGAGCTTTTAGTTATTTTAAAAGACTTTCAAGATAGCATGATGGATTATATCCGAAAAAACACCATCATTCAAATGAAAGAAAAAATTGATACTTTAATGTTTTCTAAATATCAAAAACTTCATCAAAATATGCTTGATGAATTTGAAAAAAACAAAACTAGTATTCAAAACCAAATTACCGCTTTAGAAGAAGATATTAAACAAACAAGACTAAAAGCGGTTAATCATCACGAAAACATTGCCTCTTACAAAAACCAAAACCAAACAGTTAAAAAGACTATTAGTTTTATTAAAAACCAAATAGAAAACTTAAAAAGCACCTCCAAAAACAAACAAACCAAAAAGACAATTGTTCAGCTAAAAGAGCAAATTAAAGCTTTAAAAAAACAAGTCTTAATTAATAAAGCTGAAATTCGTTTTTTATACTTTGATTTAAAAAGAGTAAACAAACAGTTGCTTTTAAAGGATAAGGAAAACAAAACCTACCCTACAAAGATGAATATTCTTATCAAGGATAAAGAAAACCAAGAAGCCAGTTTAAAACGCAAGCAATACTTAGAAGGAAAAATCTTTTATAATGGAATTCAATTGATAACCGACTATTACAAAAAGTATAAAACTCACACTGCAACTTTTTTAAATTCTGTTGGAGTTGTTTTCGCTAAAATAAAAGAAAAACAAGCTGAACAAACATCTTTTGAAAAGCAGTATAAAAAAATAGAGAGAATAATTAAGAGAAAAAGCCCTGTTAATACACTTTATTATCAAAAAATTAGCAGTTTAATTCAAAAACAACATCAACTTGTTGTTAACAAACAAACAAAAATTGAAATAAGCTATCAAAAAATCTATGAGCGCTCTTTAAAAAAGCAGCAGCTAAACCTAAAACAAAAAAACATTAAAGTAACTCAAAACATTAATAAGATCAATCGTTATGAGGCTAGTATAATTGCTTTAACTAATGAAAATTATAAAAAGGCGTTAACCCTTTTAAAACAAAAGCATAAACACGACTTAAAGTCTTTACAAGAGAAAAAAGAAGAAATAATTAAAAACCAGAAAGCACTTAAACAGCAACATCAAGAGCAAAAAAAGGCCTTTAACCTTAATTATCTACAAGTTGCCTTAAAAAAAGAAAGTGAGCATAAAAACGCTTTAAAACAAACCGATAAAAGGCTTGCAAAAAGCATTAAGCAAATTCGCGATGACTACAGCAAAGCAACCACTGAGCTTTCCTATATTTTGGAAAAAAATAATGCTCAATTAAAGTATTTCTCTAAAAGCGATAAAGATCAAAGAAAAAGTTTGGATATCCTTTTGCTCACTAAAAATGCCAATCTAAACAAAGAAATTAATGGCTTATTGAAAATTATTCCCACCATTAACAAACACTCTTTAAAGGTTATTGCTAAAAGTGACAAAAACAAAACCGAATTTCTCCAAAAAGCCGAAAAAAAGAAATTAAACATTCAAAACAAAGAAAAACGGTATTATTTTAAAGCATTAACAAAGTCCAATCAAAAACTTAAAATGGAATTTGCCCAAAAAAAAGACAGCTAATTAAATGCTGTCTTATTTATATGTTCTTGCACTTTCTACAGCCTTTTCCCATCCTTGATATAACTGGGTTGCTAACTGAAAATCCATCTTCGGACCATAGCGTTTTAAAACTGGCTTTTTTCCTCTTAAGGTCTTTAAATCATAAAGCCCATTAAGTCCCGCAATAATCCCTGCTCCTAAAGCTGTAATCTCTGATTGATTTGGTTTAATAAGCGGACATCTAAGCAAGTCTGATTGAAATTGCATTAAATAATCATTATTTGATACGCCGCCGTCGACATATACTTCTTCTAGCGGAATTGATGATTCTTTAATCATTACATCAACCACATCTTTTACTTGATATGCAATCGCATCGAGGGTTGCTTTAATAATATCGCACTTCTTAACATTTGATGTTAAACCAAAGATTGCTCCTCTAACCTCTGTATCCCAGTAAGGAGCACCAAGACCAACAAAAGCAGGCACAAAATAAATATTTTCCAAACTCATGTTAGCGTAGTTTTCACTTTCAGCACTAGTTTTTATAATCTCTAGTTTATCTTTAAGCCAGTTAATGCTCGCACCAGCAATAAAAATCGAACCCTCAAGAGCATAAACTGGTTTATCCAGTTGATAGGCAACTGTTGAGATTAAGCCTTTTTGCGAAGTATAAACTTTTGTCCCAGTATTCATCAAAATAAAAGCACCTGTACCATATGTTACTTTCATCATTCCTTTATCAAAAGCTAAATGACCAAAAAGTGCAGATTGCTGATCACCAATCATCGCTTTAATCGGAATTTGGTTATAAGTACCAAAATCAAAGTGATTAGGCTTAACCGGTGGCAACATATTGCTTTTTATCCCAAAAAGTCTTAAAAGTTTTTTATCATATCTTTGTTTGTGAATATCAAAAAGCATTGTTCTAGATGCATTTGTAATATCAGTATAATAAGAGGTTCCACCTGATAGTTTATAAAGAATAAACGTATCCATTGTGCCAAAAAGAGCATTGTCCTTTTCAATTTGTTTTTGAACATTTTCATTTTGAAGAAAATAAGCCATTTTTGAAGCACTAAAATAAGGGTTAATTTGCAGGCCCGTTACCTTTTTAACATAAGGCTCATAACCCAAAGCTTTCCACGTATCGCATATTTCTTTTGTATGTTTAGATTGCCAACTAATTGCCTTAGCAATCGGCTTTCCACTTCGGTCAAAAACAACCGTTGTTTCTCTTTGGTTAGTAATTCCAATGGAGAAAATATTTTCTTTACCGTATTTATCTATTGCTTTATCTAAGATTTTTTTAACACCTAAAAAAACTTTTTCTGCATCTTGTAAAACTTTATTTCCTTCAAGTATTTGCTCAAAATCATGGAAAAAAAGATCAATTATTTGAGCAGACTCATCTAAGACAGCAATTCTACTTGATGTTGTTCCTTGATCAATCGCCAACACATATTTAGAGGCCATTTAACCACTCCAATATGTCTTTAATTACTTTTTCTTTTTCAATTTCATTTAAAATCTCATGATACATATTATCATATAATATTAACTTTTTATTGTCATGATTAATTAAACTAAAGATTCTTTTGCTTTGCTCATAAGGAACGATTATATCTTCTTTGCCATGCATAATTAAGATTGGCTTATTGTGGTTTTTGATGTTTTTGTTTAAATATTTTACTCCTGAATAAAACATTTCACCAGCCAGTCTAATGGTAAAAAGTTTTAAATTAAGCGGTTCTTCCCGATACTCTTTTTCAATTTTTTTATCATGAGTTAATCTGTTTTCACCAAACTTGTTTTTCTTCTTTAAAAACCCAAACCAACGGTAACCTGTAAACCTTAAAAACTTAACATCGCTAATAAAATCTGTTGGTGCTCCTGTGGCAATAAAAGCGTCAACTTCGGGATTTTTAATCATATATAAATGACCAATCAATCCGCCCATTGAATGACCTAAAATAACTTGCTTAACTTTATCGTTTCGATACTTTTTAATAATAAAATCCAAATCAGCAACATGATCATGAAAACTTTTAATATATCCTCTTTTACCACTACTTAAGCCATGACCTCTTAAATCATAGGTAATCACTGTAATATTTTCTTTATTCATTCGCTTAGCAAAATCACTGTAACGTTTACTTTGTTCACATATTCCGTGAACAACAAAAAGCCTTAACTTTTCTTCTTTTGCGATATACGCTTTACTGTTTAACAAAGTATCACCCCTGTATTTATTATAAACGATTTAAGGTGATTTTTGCTAAAGTTTTCCAAAAAGAAAAAAAAGTAGTTATTAACTACTCTCTCATTTCAAATAAATATCCAAATATTCTAACTTCATCCCCAACCTTAACGCCCTTTTCTTTTAACGCGGCATAAACGCCATAACTTCTTAACTGACGAGCAAATCTTTTTACCGCCTGTTCATTACTAAAGTCGGTTCTTAAAAAAACCTTTTTTAACCCTTGACCGCTTAACTCATAAACACCATCTTCGGCTAAGGTTATTGTAAAAAATGGTTCTTCTTTTTTTAATGTATAGGTTCGGTGTAGTGGTTTTGTAATAACTTTGGGGGCTTGTTCTAAATGGTCAAAAACCATTCTTTTTAACTCAACTAAATTTTGATTGGTAACAGCACTAATAAAACAAGTTGGATAATCTTCTTTAACTTTTGTTAAAAACATTTCATAGTTTTCATTGCTGCCAGGGGTATCCATTTTTGTTCCACAAACAAGCATCGGTCTTTTTAAAAGTTCTGGATTATAAAGCCTTAATTCCTCATTGATTTTAACAAATGATTCATAAGGATCAAGATTATCCAAAGGATCCATTGAAACCAAATGTAAAAGCACCGAACAGCGCTCAATATGTCTTAAAAAAGCATAACCTAAACCCGCTCCACTACTTGCACCTTTGATTAAGCCAGGCAGATCAGCCATCACAAATGATTTTTCCACCTCTACATAAACAAGTCCTAAAATTGGGGTTAGCGTTGTAAAGGGATAGCTGGCAATTTCTGGTTTAGCATTCGATAAAACACTTATTAGTGTTGATTTTCCCGCATTTGGCATCCCAACCAAACCAACATCAGCCATAACTTTAAGTTCTAACCTAAGCTCTAATGATTCGCCCAAATCCCCGTTTTCAGCAAACTTTGGCGCTGGATTATTGTGAGTTTTAAAACTGGTATTACCACGACCACCTTTACCACCAAGGGCAATTAACTCTTCCTGACCATGAAAAACAAAATCAAATAATAAAGTTGAATCTCCTTTTTGATAAACTTGTGTGCCAACAGGCACTTTAATAAAAATGTCTTTGCCGTTTTTACCTTTTTTATTTTTACTCATCCCGATTTGACCATCAAATGCTTTAATAATTGGTGTGTAAGAAAAATCTAGCAATGTATTAACCGACTGATCAGCTACAAAATAAACCGATCCGCCCTTACCACCATCGCCGCCAGCAGGACCACCCAAGGGAACATATTTTTCACGCCTAAAAGCGACAATTCCATTGCCGCCTTTACCTGCTTTTACTACTATATTGGCTTGATCTTTAAACATAATTTAATCCCTCTCGTCCCTCCCAATAAAAAAGGATAAGAAAACTTATCCTTCGTAGACCGATACTTGAGTTTTGGTTTTACCAAGACGTTCATATCTAACAATCCCAGCTATTTTAGCAAATAAAGTGTCATCTCCACCTTTACCAACATTTGCACCAGGGTGAATTTTGGTTCCTCTTTGGCGGTAAATAATCGCACCTGCTTTTGCATATTGACCATCAGATAGTTTTAACCCTAATCTCTTAGAATGTGAATCGCGTCCATTTCTGGATGAGCCAACACCTTTTTTAGAGGCGAATAATTGAATGTTTAATTTTAGCATAATATCACTCCTTATGTTTGATTGCTTTTGGATACTGAATTTCTAATTCTTTTAGTATCCACACTAAGTTATCTAGAATAGAGCTTAGTGTTTTTGTCAGATTTTTAACAACTAAATGAAAAAAACCTTCTTCTACTACTACATCAAAATCGTTTTCCAAGTTTAACCTTTTTAAAAGATTAACCGATAAAATAATTGCCGTTGAAACACTGGCACAAACTATATCTTTTCCAAACTTTTCATAATTACTATGACCACTTACTTTAATTTCATAAGTGTCTTGGTTAAAATAATATTTAATCATTATTATCCATTTATTGCTTCAATTAACAGTTTAGTATAAGCTTGCCTGTGACCTTGTTTTTTGCGGTAGTTCTTTTTTGCTTTAAACTTATAAATAATAATCTTTTTTGCCCGACCTTGCTTAATAACTTTAGCAACTACATTTGCATCTTTAACAAATGGTGTGCCAATAACTGTCTTTTTTCCGCCAATTAACAACACTTCATTGAAAGTAACAAGCTCATCTGGTAATCCAGCGATTTTTTCAATATATATTTCTTGTCCAACTTCAACTTTAATTTGCTTGCCGCCAGTTTGAATTACTGCATACATAATTTTTCCTCCTTATCTTTGAAGACACACTATTAAGGTAACCTTTTACTGGTGTTTTTGACCTTTTCTATGTGGTTTTTCTTTGCAACGTGTTTATTTTACCTTATTTATAAGGGATTGTCAACGCTAAACCATTACTAGCTTAAATAACTCGATTTTCTTAAACAAAACAACTCAATATTTTCTTCTTGTAAAAATTCTAATTGTAATAGTTAAAAACACAATAGCCAAAACAAAACTAGCACCTATAACAATTAGTTTACCCGTATCATTTAAATTATTAAAATCAAAGGGGTTAGTTATCTTTTGAAAGACCGCATAATAATCCATATCTTTAGTCGCTTTCTGGATTTTTTTATCCCAACCCTTAAACTTATAGCCTTCCCTTTTTGCCTCCGGCTCTAATGGCATTTGATTATACTCCACAGTTTGCTCATCAAGTAATAAATCATCTGCTAAAAATCTAATTTTATATTTGTTAATAACATAGGTGCCATAAAAAGATTTATCTTCGGTGATATTGGTTGTATCATCTGCAAAAACCAGGCTATAACCTGCCTTATTTAGATTACTGGGAATAATTAAGTTACCGCCAGATGTAACATAGATTGTTGTTACTAATACATCATTTATATAAACTGAAACTTTATAAGAAGGAATATTATCAAATGCTTCAAGAGCAAAAGGCGTTGGAATTATATTACTTGGATCAATTGTCCGGTAAACCTCATTTATATTAGGAACTAAAAAATAGGTATAACCAATAAAACCTTCAGGTGCTCCAACCGGATCATCCCATGTCACATCAACTAAATACCAATACGAACCTAACTTCACATTATTCCAAGCATGCAGTTCAAAACTAGATAAATCGCTCCGGGCCATTCCTGTAACAAAAACTGCATTAAGATTAGCTTTTAATGCTAAAACTAAAAAAGCTTCAGCATAAGCCTCACAAACTGCTCCACCTTTATCAGGAAGCAGTGCTGATACTGGTGTATGCGAAAGATCACTTGTTTGCTCATATTCATTGTTTAAAACTAGCCAGTCATGAATATATTTATATCTTTCATACTCAGTGTTATATGCTAAAGTATCGCTAACAACATCATCAATAACAGCTAATATTTCAATTAAATCTGTTTTAATTAATTCATTTTTAACCGAATCATCCTCATTTAAATAATAACTAGTAACATTAAGCGTAAGACTAACCTCATAATCACTAATTTCACTGTTTTGGGGACCTATTTGAACCATGTTCAATCTATAACTACCATTCAACCAAAAAAACTCTTTTCTCTCTTGTGTAAACGCAAAAATACTATTTATTAATTGCGTCTTTTTATCCTCAAAAACCGCATCAGTAATCTGAAAAAATGAAAAAACGATTGGTGTGCCAAAGTCATTTTCAATTATTTGTTCTAAAATGTAGTTATAGTGCTGTTTTTCTTGATTATCTAAGCTATTATAATAAATCTGACTTTCACTAGGAAAATCACATTTTAACTCCTGTAAAAGCTCACGAAGCGAAAGATCATCTGCCTTAATTAAAGTCTTTTTTTGCAAACCAAACAGCGTAAAAATTAAAACAATTATTAATAATCCTTTTTTCATCTTTTTAAATACTCCTTTTAATTTATGTTGCTGGTTCTTTTTCTTTTTTAAAGATCCCTTTGATTCGCTCTGGAAAAGATCTAAACGCATCCTTTAAAACAATCGGAATGGTTTTAAATGTTTCCACAAATGCACCTTTGCGAATAGCCTTTTTTGATAATTCTTTGCTATCTGAAAATAAATACTTACGGGTAATAATCCCAATTCTTAAAGTTAGAATCGCATTCGAGATTCCTTGGGCAATTGAGTTGGTAACTACTCGAGCAAAAGGAATGTTTTTTAAAACATTTTGGGCATTACTCGGTAAAACCTCTGAAAAATCAATATTTTCTAACCCTTCAGCGATTAAAGCGGTTGAAAAAACATTTAAAGTCAGCTTTGCTAAGTTTTTAAAACTAGGCCTAAAACCACATATGACAACTATTTCTTTAACCATCTTTATGTTAACCACAACCGTAGCATAAAAATCAAGCCGCCCATTTTGACTTATCGCTGTTGAGATTAAAACTGTTTTAGCATGGCGGAAAATAAGCTTGTTAATTCTTTTTTTTAAGGTTGTGTTATAAAGACCTTGCAAGTTCTTTTGCAACTCTACTGGATCTTTCATCGCCAGCTTTAAAGCATCTTTTTCTCTTTTAGAAAGGTCTTTGTTTTTAAGCAAGTTTTTACTAACCTTTTTATAAGTTAAATATCTTTTTCTTGAAGGCTTATCTAGGACGGTTTCAATATTAAAAGCTGGTGATAAAACAATTATCCTAATTGGATTAATAATTAAAAAATAAACCAGCAAAAAAGAAAGCCCATAAAACCCATACGCTAAATAAGGGTGAATAACACTCAATTTTTCTCCTAAATTAATCACAGAAGCAACAATCATCAATAAAAGAATAATTATTACTCCTACACCAATAACGATCCATAATCTTTTTGTTGCATTTTTTTTCACAAATATCACCTAAGACTATTATATCTTAGAAATCATATTTTTTATTATGAATTATCGAAAAACATGTGTTTTTACCAATTATAACATGATCTAAAACACTAACTCCAATTACTTTTGCCCCTTCAATTAGCTTATTTGTTGTATATAAATCAGACCTACTTGGTAAAGGATCTCCTGAAGGGTGGTTATGAACAAATATTACATTGGGAGCATTAAATCTAATGGCATATTTAAAAATATCTCTTGGGGTTATAACACTAGCGTGAAGACTGCCAATAAATAATCTTTTTTTCGCAATTAGTTTATTTTTAATATCTAAATATAGACAGTAAAAATGCTCTTCTTCTAAAATGCTTAACTCCCCTTCAAATAAAAAATAAACATCCTTAGCATCAATGATACTGCTTTTGCGCAAATTAAGATCGTGAAACAATCGCCTGTAAAGTTCCATTGCCGCAATTAAAGTTGAAGCTTTAGCTAAACCAATTCCTTTTATGGCCATTAATTCTTCTAAAGTAATATTAAGCAAACTACTAGGTCGGTTTAGCGTATATAAAAGCTGTTTAGAAAGACTAATAACACTTTGGTTTTTATTGCCAGTTTTTAATAACAAAGCAATTAACTCTACATTACTAAGGCCTTTTACTCCATATTTTTGCAACCTTTCTCTTGGCCGCTCAGCAAAAGGAATATCTTTAATTAAATATCTCAAAACTACCACCTCTGTTAATATATACAAAAAAGATGGCAAAAAAAAAGAAAATTATTGCATTTCCCTTTTTTAAATAATATATTTACGCATAAAACTAACAAAATATAGCGAACCTGTAATAACTAAAACATCATCTTTATCTAGCTTTTCATAAGCATAATCATAAGCTTTTTGTGGATCTTTAATAATTTTAAAACTTTTTTCTAAAGATTGATTATACTCATCAATTGCCCGGTGATAATCAAGGCTAGTTAAAACTACATCAGCAAATGCCCTTTTTAATAGTTTAATCATCTTTAAATATGGTTTATCCTTCATTGCGGTAAAAATAATGGTTAACTTCTTATCTTTAAAGATAACTTTCAAGCTTTTAATTAAACTTTTTATTCCCAAAAGATTATGAGCTCCATCTAAAATAACAAAAGGCTCCTTTCTAACAACCTCAAAACGACCCGGATTAACCGCTTTTTGGATTCCTTTTTTAATGATTTTTTCTTCTAGATTAGGAAACATCTTTTTAAGTGCCAGGATTGCTAGTGAAGCATTTTTAGCTTGATAAAGTCCTTGCATCAAAGAATGATAAAGCTCTTTTTGATAAGTAAAGGTTAAAGGAAAAGGATTTATAATTTGCGTGTCTTTTGGCTTTAAAAAAACAACATTTCCTTTTTTATTTTTAACATATCGTTTAATAAAACCGGAAAACCCAGATACGCCGGTAACTAAAGTTTTATTTTCTTTTAAAATTCCTAATTTTTGGCTTAAAATCTCTTTTAAACTATTACCTAGTTGCGCTTGGTGATCATAGCCAATTGAAGTAATTATCGCAAGTTCTGAGTTAACCACATTTGTAGCATCTAAAAGCCCACCAATACCAACCTCAATAATCGCATACATAACCTTTTGATCGGCAAAATATTGATAAACAATTATAGTTAAAAGTTCAAAAAAGGAAAACGTCTCACCAGTTTTAGCTAAATATTTTTTTTCAAATTCTTGACCCCATAAAATATATTTTAATAAATCCAAATCAGAGATCATTTTATTGTTAATTTGAATCCGTTCATTAAACTTAATAATATAAGGGCTTGTAAAAAGACCAACAGAAGAAAACTGGGCAATTGTTTCTGATAAAAAATGCGAAACAGAGCCTTTTCCATTGGTTCCGGTAACATGAATTGTTTTAAATTTCTTTTCGGGATTGCCTAACATTGACATCGCTTTATACATATTATCGATGTTTGTTTTTGCTTTAAACTTACGTTTAGATTCTAGCCATTTAATCGCTTCATTTAGATTCATATTTAAGTAGTTTTTCTCTTAGAGTTTCATATTGTTTTAAATTTCTTTTCGGGATTGCCTAACATTGACATCGCTTTATACATATTATCGATGTTTGTTTTTGCTTTAAACTTACGTTTAGATTCTAGCCATTTAATCGCTTCATTTAGATTCATATTTAAGTAGTTTTTCTCTTAGAGTTTCATATTGTTTTAAATAATCTTGTTGTTTTTGTTTTTCTTCTTTAACCTTTTTAGGATTCGCCTTTTTTAAAAACTGTTCGTTAGATAATAGTCTCTCACTTCTTTTTAACTCTAAAACTAAGTTTTCAATCTGTAACCTAATTTCTCTGATCTCATCCGCTTTTGTTACAACATCTTCTTTTAAAATATAGGCTGTGTAACCTGTTCCAGTTAATAAAAATGTGTTTTCTTCGGCAGCTTGCAAACCCACTTCAAGTTTTGCGCTTTTTAAAAATCGTTTCAGTAATTTAATTTCATCCTTAACAGTTTTGTTATCCGACTTAAGCCAAATTCTTAAATCTTTTTTAGGTTGATTATACTCACTGCGGAAGTTTCTAATGTTTCTAATAATATCATTAATAATATCCATATCAGCAACAGCGCTAGGAAAATCTAGGTTTAATGCCTCTGGCCAAGGAGAAATCATAATTGATTTTTCATTGGTAAGCTTTAAATAAAGATGTTCTGTAACAAACGGCATAATCGGATGAAGCAATTTTAAAATTACTTTTATTGTATGTAAAAGTACAGCTTCTGTTGATTGTTTTCGTTTAGACTGTTTTAGATTGTATTTAGCATATTCAATATAATTAGCTGCAAAATAATCCCAAGTAAAATTATAAATATACCTACTTGCCTCAGCAAACTCATAACGCTCGTAATAATGATCGGCTTGCTTAATAACTTGATTAAGACGAGTTAGTAAATCTTGATCATAGATATTAAGTTCTACTTCCTCAATGCTTTTTTCTGTTTGAATATTAAGTTTAATAAATCGTGTGATATTCCAAAGTTTATTAATAAAATTCCAAGAAGACTCAACTTTTTCCATTTCAAAGCGCATGTCAAGTCCTAAAGTAGAATTGGTTGATAAAAAATATCTAAGGGCATCAACACCATAATCATTAATCACATCCACAGGATCAATTCCGTTGTTTAAGCTTTTGCTCATCTTTCTACCTAAATTATCCCGAATCAAACCATGAATTAAAACTTGTTTAAATGGCATGTTGCCGGTAAACTCGATTGCTTGAAAAATCATTCTAGCAACCCAAAAGATAATAATATCATAACCGGTTACTAAAACATCAGTAGGATAATATCTTTTAAATAAATCAGTATCTTCTGGCCATCCTAGTGTTGAAAAAGGCCACAAAGCTGAAGAAAACCATGTGTCAAGCACATCTTCGTCTTGAACCCACTCATCGCCTGGAGAGTTTTCTTGAACTTTTATTTCATCACCTTTATACCAAACAGGAATCCGGTGTCCCCACCACAGTTGTCTACTAATACACCAATCCTCAATTCCTTCCATCCAGTTAGCAAACATTTTCTCAAACCTTTTGGGAACAAACTCAACAGTTGACTTTAAAAGTGCTTGTTTAGCTAAAGGTTCCATTTTAACAAACCACTGAAGTGATAACCTTGGTTCAACCACTACACCAGTTCTTTCACTATGACCAACACTATGCTCATAGTCCTCAATTTTTTCAATTAAATTCAACTTTTTTAAATCCCTAACAAAAGCCTTCCGACAATTAAACCTAGTTAAACCTTTATACTTAAATGCCATTTCATTCATATAACCTTTTGAATCCATACAAAGAGGCATTAAAAGATTATGACGCAGTCCGACTTCAAAATCATCAGCATCATGGGCTGGTGTAACCTTAACTGCTCCTGAGCCAAACTCAAGATCAACAAACTCATCTGCTATAATCGGTATTTCTACGTTTGTACTAGGAATTAAAACTTTTTTCCCAATAACGCTACTATATCTTTGATCATCAGGATGAACCATAATTGCCTGATCGGCAAAACAAGTCTCTGGTCTTGTCGTCGCTGCTACTATATAACCACTGCCATCAGCATAAGGATATCGCATATAATAGAGGTTTCCTTTTGTTTGAACATGTTCAACTTCAATATTAGATAAAGCAGTGTTTGCTTCAACATCCCAGTTAATAATTCGGTTGCCCCGATAAATTAATCCTTTCTCAAAAAGCTTAATAAAAACATAATTAACTGCCTTGTTTAACTGTTCATCCATTGTAAATCTAATTAAATTATAATCAACACTAATGCCTAATTTTTTCCACTGGTTATAAATATGCTTTTGATATTCTTCTTTCCAGCGAAAGGCTTCTTTTAAAAAGGCTTCTCTACCTATTTTATAGCGATTAGTTCCTCTGTTTTTCAGTCTTTGATCAATTCTTGCCTGCGTAGCAATACCAGCATGATCTGTTCCAGGTAAATAAAGAGCATCATAACCTTGCATTCTTTTTCTTCTAATAATAATATCTTGTAAAGTATTATCCATCGCATGACCAAGATGAAGTTTACCGGTAATATTGGGCGGAGGTATCACTGTGCAAAAAGGTTTTTTTGTTAAATCTCCTGATGCAAAAAACTTATTTTTAACCCAAAACTCATATAAGTCTTTTTCTACATTTTTGTGGTCATATTTTGTGCTAATTGCCATAGCAGTTCCCTTCTTTCATAACTTGCTTTATTAAGTTTGTACTCATAAAGATCTCTAGGATGTCCTAAAATACTTTTAACTAATGTTCTTGTTTTTGTAAAACCTAAATATTCTAACACTTTTTGACTGCGAATATTTTCAATAAAGGTTGTTGCAAACAATTCTTCAATTTCACTAAAATTAAAAATATGAATAAGCAGTCCTACACAAGCTTCTCGCATTATACCTAAATGCCAGTAAGACTTATTTAAAACATAGCCAATATGAAATCTCTCGTTTTCTTTGTGGATTCCAATGGTTCCGACCATTTTATTTTGATAAACAATTGCACAAACATCATCTTTAATAACCATTTGTTCAATTATTCTTTTTGTCTCAAGAATTGATTTATGTGGCAACCAACCAGCTAAAGGACCAATATCAGGATCAGTTGCATATGAAAACATATCCTCAGCATCATCTAACTTTATTTTTCTAATCATTAGTCTTTTTGTATAAATTGGTTTCATCATTTTTCCCTTTAGCTTTTCTTTTTCTAATAAAAAACGCCCTTAGAGTTTCTAAAGACGCTTTAAGCATGGTACCACTTTAGTTCCAGTAAAAACTAGATCTTAACATATCGATAACGGAGACGACCCGTGTTTTCCTACTATTAATTCAAAAAACCACTCAGCAGGGACTTTTCATAAACCAGTTCATACGCCTTTTCACCAGTAGCGCTCTCTAAAATGCTTATTTTACGATATATCTGCTTCAACGCTTTATTTAATTATATAAAATTAACCCTTATTTTTCAAGATATAAAATCCCAATAGTTCCTGCTCCACAATGAGTTGAAATAAGGGCACCAGCATGAGAAACAATTAAATTTTTTATCTCTATATTTTTCTCTTTAATTCTATCTAGGATATAACCTTCCATTTTATCGGCTTTAGAATGAGTAATAAAAACATATTCTAAATCAACTTTATCATCCATAACCAACTTAAAAAAATCATCTAACATTGCATCAACAGCCCGGCTTATCTTACCCATTGTTTTTTTATAAACTTCAAGCTGACCATCATTCATCTTAATTTGCGGCTTAATCGCTAAAAGCGACCCCATAATTCTTGCCATATTACTACAGCGCCCCCCTTTGTATAAATACTCCAGTGTCTGAATTACAAACTGGGTGTGCAGTTTAGGAATCATTTTTTCTAATTCATCTTTAATTTTTAAAGCCGAATACCCCTTTTCCTTTAAATCAGCCGCTTTTAAAGTAAGAAGCCCAAACCCGCCAGAAAGTGATTTGGTATTAACTACAACTACTCTACCTTTTTCATATTCTTGACTTGTTAAGTAAGCATACTGAAAAGTTGATGAAGATTTCGAACTAATGGTCAGACAAAGAACATCATAGCCTTGGTTAACAAATTTGTCAAAATGAGTTTTCCATTCTTCTGGAGAAATTGCAGCACTTTTGGGAAGAATTCCTTTTTCTTTTATCTTCTCATAAAGCAGGTCCGTCGTAATATCAATCCCATCACGATACGTTTCTTCGCCAAACAAAATATAAAATGGCACAACATAAATATCATGTTTTTTGATCCATTCCTCTGGAAGGTCAAACGATGAATCCGTTATAATTTTAACTTTTCTCATATTTCCTCCTTAAATACATTATAAAGATCATCAACGTTTTTGTTTTTTATTGTTGAACTTAAAAACACTTTAGTGTCTTTAAAAAAATGAGCAAATCGCTTTTCCGCCATGTTTTTTTCTCTTTGATTAAGCTTATCAACTTTTGTCGCAATAACGGCAATATCTAAATTAAAATGCTTTAAAAACTCATACATCAAAAGATCATCTTTTGTTGGTCCAATTTTATAATCAACCAATAAACATACTTTTTTAAGTTGTTTTCTTGTGGTTAAATATGATTCAATCATCTTCCCAAAACCTTTAATATCTGTTTTACTTCTTTTGGCATAACCATAACCTGGTGCATCAACTAAATAAAATGAATTGTTAATCAAATAATAATTTAGGGTGACTGTTTTTCCTGGTGTTTGACTAATACGTGCTAAACTTTTTCTTTTCGTCAAAAAATTAATCAAACTTGATTTACCAACATTTGACCTGCCTAAAAACAAATATTCATTTTTAAAATCTTGAGGGTAATCTTCATTTTTTGTTCCACTTAAAACAAACACTGCTTCTTTTATCATATTAAGTTAATTATATAATAAAATCTTAAAAATTGGCAAATTATCGCAAGTTTACCATTAAATACCTTTTAATCATCATCAAACCTTAATATATGCAATATAAAAGCAGACCTGTTAATAAACTTAACACAGTCTGCTTTTTTATTACTTTTTATGAACCTAAAATTTAATCAACAAAAATTTGATTAACTACTTCTTCAATTTTAGAAATCGTTACGATTTTTAATTTTTCTCTTACCTCAAGGGGAATATCATCAACATCTCTTAGATTATCTTGGGGAATAAAAATTGTCTCTAAACCACTGCGGTGAGCGGCAATACTTTTTTCTCTTAAGCCACCGATTGCTAGTACATATCCTCTTAAAGTCATCTCACCTGTCATCCCAATTTTCCGGTTTACTTTTTTACCGGTGGTTGCACTTATTATTGCACAAGCGATTGTAATTCCGGCAGAAGGTCCGTCTTTAGGTATAGCTCCTTCAGGAACATGAATGTGAAAATCATTGTTTTTAAAGATATTCTCGGGGATATTAAACTTTTTCTGATTAGCTTTAACATAAGAAAGTGCCGTCTCAGCTGATTCTTTCATCACATCACCAAGCTTACCAGTTAAATGAATTTTACCTGTTCCTTCATAATAATTAACTTCAATAGAAAGCGTATCTCCGCCAAACTGAGTATATGCAAGTCCAGTTACAACCCCAACTTGATCAGTTATATCCATTATATTATGACGATATTTTGGTTTTCCTAAATAATCTTCTAGATTATCAACATTTAAACTAATTGATTTAATCTTATCAATTAAAATTTCTTTAATCCCTTTTCTTACTAAAGTTCCAATCACTCGGTTAATCTCTCTTACACCAGATTCTCTTGTGTAGTTTTGAATAATCTTATAAATCGCCTCATCAGTAATAGAAAATTCTTCTTTTTTCATCCCATGAGCATCAAGCTGTTTAGGAATTAAATGTTTAACTGTAATATTAAACTTTTCAAACTCAGTATAACTAGAAAGTTCTACTATCTCCATTCTATCTTTTAAAGGAGCAGGAATACTTTCTAAATAATTTGCGGTTGTAATAAACAAAACTTCCGATAAATCATAGGTTTCTTCTAAATAGTTATCACTAAAATGAGCGTTTTGTTCTGGATCTAATACCTCAAGCATCGCACTTGCTGGATCACCGCGAAAATCACTTGCCATTTTATCAATCTCATCAAGCAAGAACACAGGATTAATCGTACCTGCATCTTTCATTCCTTTTAAGATGCGCCCTGGTAGAGCACCGATATAGGTTCTTCTGTGGCCTCTAATCTCAGACTCATCACGTACGCCACCTAAAGACTGCTTAACAAACTTTCTGCCAAGCGCATTAGCAATTGAGATTGCTAAACTAGTCTTACCAGTTCCTGGTGGACCAACTAAACAAAGAATGGTTTGCGGATTTTTTCTTGTTTTGATTTTTACCGCCAAATATTCTATAATTCTATCTTTTACTTTATCAAGACCATAATGGTGTTCATCAAGTTTTTCTTCAACATGTTTTAACGATTTTGAATCATCGCTTTTTTTATACCAAGGTAGCGCAATTAAAAAATCCAGATAAGTTTTAATAATACTTGATTCAGCCATCATCGGACTCATTGAAGTGAATCTAGCTAACTCTTGCATCGCTTTATCATGCACTTTTTTAGGCATTTTAGCTTTTTTAATTTGCTTTCTTAACTCATCAATTTCATCTTCTTTTTTCGCTTTATCGCCTAACTCATTTTGAATTGCCCGCATTTTTTCTCTTAAATAATACTCTTTTTGCGATTCATCAATTGAGCGTTTAACCTCTTCATTGATTTGTCTTTCCAGCTCACTTGCCATTTTTTGTTTAGCAATATCTTCTAAAATAAACTGTAAGCGATTATTTAAATTAAGCTCACTTAAATATTTATATTTGTTCATTTCATTGCCCTTAAGACCAAAAACAATCACATCCGCCATTTTCTCGGTTGTAATTCCACTTTGAGCACTTCTTAAAATCTCTTGCGGATTGTTTAAAACAGCATTAGCATTAGAAATGGTTTCGTTTAAAACCATTTTTGTTAAAGTTGTTTCTTTATCAAAGTCATCGCTGTATGACTTTGCTTCTTCATATTCACAAACATAAAAAGGATTAGTTAAAAAATACTCTAACACCTTTACTCTACTAATAATATTAAATTTAGCCTTGATATTACCATTGGGTAGCTTAACCTTCATTGTAACTCGAGCTAAAGCTCCATATTCTTCAATATCACTAGGCGTTGGGTTTTCAATCAAAGGGTTTTTTTGAACTAAAATTAAAAGATGATTGTTAAAAGCTTTTTCTGCTTCTTCCAAAGCTTTAAGTGACATTGGTCTACCGATATCGCTACGAAAATCATTGTTTGGTATTGGCACAATCCCACGAACTGCTAAAGCAGGTAAATTTTTAGTTTCCATTTTAATTTTTATTGGCTTATTTGTTAATTGTCTAAACCAATAACCCTCCTTTCATTAAAGTGTTTACTTCAACATTAAGTCTATCATATTAAATGCTTTTTTGCAATCAATATGTTAGAGTGCCAAACTAGTTAGATAAAAGGACACTAAACATGTCCTTTTTGTCTTTATTCTTCTTCGCTAAACTCTACATTATTTTTTAAATATTCAATCGTCTTATCAAAACGAACTTCATTTGTCATTACATCTTTTGATAACTGTTTTTTAACTTCCTTTTTATCAATATTATAATGAGTTGCAATTTCATCGTATTTCTTTTCGATATCTTCTTTACTCACAGGCAAGTTTTCTTTTTGCGCAATCGCATCAATTACTAAACTAGTTAAAACTCGATCTTGAGCTTGCCGGCCAATTTCTGCTTCAAATTGTTCCATAGTGAGACCACTAAACTGAATATACATCGAAAACTCAATCCCATATTGCTTAGCTTGTTCTTCAATTGATTTACGCATGTTTTTCTTTTCATGTTCAATCATTTCAATGGGAATATCAACCTTTGCATTACTAACTGCAAACTTTATCGCCGTACCAGTAACACGAGTTTCTTCGCTTTTTTCTTTGCTGGCAGTTAACTCTTGGGTAATACTTTGTTTTAATTTATCTACTGTGTCAACATTTTCTTTTTTCAGTGATAAAACAAACTCATCAGTTAATTCTTGTTTGGTTTCAATTTTAATCTCATGCAGCTTCACCTTAAATATTGCTTCTTTGCCAGCCAAAGATGCTTCTTGATACTCTTTGGGAAAAACAACATTAATATCTTTTTGTTCGCCTGCTTTCAGTCCTATCATGCCATCTTCAAAGCCCGGAATAAACTGATTCGAACCAATCTTTAACTGATAATTTTCCGCTTTGCCGCCTTCAAAAGGCTTATCATCAACAAATCCTTCAAAATCAAAAATTGCTGTATCACCTTTTTCTAGATTTTCACCGTCTTTAGGGACAAGTTGGCTGTTTTGACTTAAAAGTCTTTCTAATTCTTGATTAATCTCTTCTTCTTTAACCTCTAAATCAAGCTTTTTAGCCTTTGCGCCAAGATACTCTCCTAATAAAACCTCAGGTTTAATTGGAAAAGTTAAACTTAATTTAAACGGTTTTTCACGGTTTATTGTCTTAACATCAACATCGACTTTCGGTTCACCAACAATAACAACCGATTTTTCCGTAAAAACTTCTTTGTAAAAGTGACCAATAACATGATTAAGAGCTTCTTCATATAAAGATTCAACGCCAAATTTAGTTTCATAAATATTTCTTGGCACATGACCTTTTCTAAAACCTTTTACTTCTATTTTCTCTTTTACCGAATCAAAACTATGATCAAGTCCATGTTCAAATATCTCTGGTGTTACTTCAAAAGTAAACTTTGCATAATTTGTTCCCAATTTTTCAAATTTCATTTTTTTTCCTTGTGTATCATTAATTAAATACACATTATCCTTTCTCATAACTTTAATCTAATCAAAACCTTAACTAACTTGCTGTGGCATTGATAACCTTTTCTATTATATCACGAACTACTGGAAATAAAAGTTTTTTTACTGACAAAGAAAACAGATAAACTTTCTTTGTTGAAATTTTAAGAATATATTAGTCGTAATATAGTCTAAAAAAGGTTATAATAATAATTGATCCATCATAATTTAGACGGAAGGAAACGATAATGAAAAAGTTTTTTAACATCTTAAGCTCATTGATTATCAGTTTTTTGCTTTTAGTAATTCTTTTTAACCTTCCTTACGGAGAAATTAAAGTCTTTTTCCAGGACACATTTGAATCAATTAAAAACATATTTACTGATATTGGCGACAATATCATTTTTCAGCATACTTATGAATCTACTAACGCTTATATTAAAGATGTTGATTATGCAGTTAAACAAGACAAATATGAACTAATAATTGAATTTAAACAAATCGATCCAAACAAACTTATTTCTATTGAGATTAACGATGCTACTTATGATGAGTTTGAAGTTTTAACCGATCAAAATGAAAATGGGATTAAAATAACTGTAGATAACCTATTTAATGGTAATTCTTTTGTTAAGATAATAATAACTTCTATTACAACCACCGAGGAAGTCTATCAAACTGCCTATGAAACGACTTTGTTTAGCAGTGTTGATTATCAGCTGATTGAACTAAGGAAGAAAAGTGCAGTTGGCATTACAGTTAGACAGCGAACATTTTATGGTTGGAATAATATTAAATGGGGAAGTGGTGTTATTCTTAGTAAAGAAGAAATTATTAAAAAAGACCGCTTTGGTAATGACACAACTTACTATGAATATATTATAATTACCAATTCTCACGTTGTTGAAGAAGGCCCTAATTACCGCTTACGGATTCATTATGATGATTATCATAACATCTATCCTAAAACCTATGAATCTATTGAACTTCTGGGAATATACACCAACAAAACAGATCTAGCCTTCATTAAACTGACAAGCCTAGATGATTCTTTAGTTCCTCTTAATGATGAACAGCTTTTAACTAAAACACCAATCCAGCGTGAAGTGGGCGAGTTTGTCTTTTTAATTGGTTCGCCTTCTGATAATAGTATGCCTTATGGCATCAACTTTAATACTTGCCGGATTGGCTCAATTAAAAAAATTAATATTCCCGTTAAATTAAGCAACTCTGATACGCTTTGTAAAAATGGCTGCAATAGCATTCAAACTAATGCCTATTTAGGACCTGGTTCTTCTGGTGGTGGTGTTTATGATGCCAACGGCAAATTAGTTGGGATTCACTTTGCTGGTTTTGAAGATTATAACTATGCCTTTTTAATTCCGATACCGCAAATTATTGAAGCAATGGAAGCTATTTTAGAACCCGAACCAGCCCTTTACTATGAAACAAGAAGTCAACCGACTTCTTTTTTTTTTCTTAAAATGAAAATATATTAATAAGTATTTTCCTATATTATTGTTTATTCTACTGTAAAGCCCAAATCAGAAATTGCTTGTTTAACTTCTAAAAGACTAACTTTTTTGTTTTCTTTAAAACTAACAGACTCATCAAAAAGGCTAACCTTAATTCTTTTTATTTTTAATTCTTTTAATCTCTTATTTATTTTTCTGACACAGCTTTGGCAGTTCATACCTTTAACTTTTACTTTCATCTTTTTTCCTTATACCTTTTTAATCTTAATGCATTAAGCACAACACTAACACTTGAAAAACTCATCGCAAGAGCTGCAATCATCGGATTAAGCAGTGGGCCACCAAAAAAGGTTAAAACACCCATCGCAATTGGAATACCAACAATATTGTAAAAAAAAGCCCAAAACAAGTTTTGCTTAATATTAATAATTGTCTTTTTGGATAAATCAATTAACGTTAAAATATCTTTTAAATCACTTCTCATTAAAACCACATCACCAGCTGACATCGCAATATCAGTTCCACTTGCTAGCCCAACTCCGATATTAGCTTCACTTAAAGCAATCGCATCATTAATCCCGTCACCAACCATCATCACGACATGCTCCTTTTTTAAAGTTTTAATAACCTCTTGTTTATCCGCAGGCAAGAGTGAGCCTTGTGCTTGATCAATGCCTAATTGATTCGCAACATATTTAACTGTTTGATGATTATCACCTGATAAAAGATAAGTTTTGATACCTTTTTCTTTTAACAAATTAATAGTCGCTTTTGCCCCGGTTTTAATTTTATCCGCAACACTAATTAAGCCTAAAAGCTTTTCATTACTACTAATATAGATAGTTGTTTTACCTATTTGACCAAAATCTTGGACTACTTTAGTTGTTTGACCAAGCGAAATATTAACCTTTTTCATCAATTTTTCATTACCTAAATAATAAGTTTTGTCTTCAATGATTCCTTTGATTCCTAAACCAGGAAAGTTTTCAAAACTTTTAAGGGCTAATAGCTTAAAACCTTTTTCTTTTGCCGCTAAAGTTAGGGCTAAAGCAATTGGGTGATTCGATTGAGTCTCGAGCGATGCAGCAATAACTAAAAGCTTTTCAATGCTAATATTGCCAATATTAATAATATCTTCTACTACTGGTCTACCTTCAGTGATTGTCCCGGTTTTATCAAAGACAACCAAACTTGTTTTACTTGATATTTCTAAGGCATCACCTGAGGCAATTAAAATCTTTAAACTTGCTGCTTTGCCGCTTGCGGTCATAATAGCAGTTGGCGTGGCAAGCCCTAAAGAACAAGGACAAGCAATAACTAAAACTGAAACAAAAATATTGATTGCAAAATTAAAATCTTTTAAATAAATTAGCCAAAACAAAAAGCTAATCACAGCTAGCAAAAACACAACCGGAACAAAATATTTACTAATAACATCTGCAAGTCTTTGAATCGGAGCTTTTTTTATTTGCGCTTCACTAACCTTTTTAATAATATTTGATAAAACTGTATCCTCACCAACATGAGTGGCTTTAATTAATATTGCCCCAGTAATATTAACTGTTCCCCCAATTACTTTATCACCAATGTTTTTATCTTTTGGTAAAGGTTCACCAGTCATCATCGCTTCATTAATTGCTGTAGTACCACTAGTGATTATGCCATCAACAGGAATTAAATCCCCTGGTTTAACTAATACTATTTGATTGACTAATACGTTTTCTAAAGGCACCTCAGAATAAGTCTGGTTTTCAAAAATAATTGCCGTTTTTGGTTTTAAATCCATCAGTTTTTCTAACTCTGAGGTTGTTTTTGTTGTTGATTTTTGTTCCATATACTTACCAACCATAATTAAAACCAAAATTACTGCACTACTTTCAAAATAAAGTTTAAAAGCATACAAATGATGGCCATTAATAATCATTAAAAGACCATAAATCCCATATAAAAAACTTGAGATAGTCCCTATTGCAACCAAAGAATCCATATTTGGATGACCTTTAAAAATGTTTTTAAAACCGTTAACATAATATTTATATCCTAAAACCATTATCGGAACAGTTAAGATAAGTTGACTAACCGCAAAAACAACCGGGTTATCGTCTGGACTGAAAATTGATAAAGTTAAAACTGGAATCATATAGCCCATAGAAATATATAAAAGCGGCAGTAAAAAAATTAGGGCAATAATAATTTTTGACTGCATTTGCTTTAGTTTTCTTTTTTGTTTATCGGCCAGTGATAAACCTAAATCTTTTTTTGCTATTTTATAACCTGATAAAACAACACTTTTAAAAAGCCTTTTTTCATCAAAAGACTCATCAGTAACTACTCTTAATTGTTCAGTTGCTAAATTAACATTAGCTTCAATAACGCCCAAAGCTTTATTGGCCAACTTTTCTACACTAGCAGCACAAACGGCACAAGTCATGCCTTTAACGTCATAAATTATTTCTTTTTTCATTTTTTTTGATTTAATATTATAATTAAAGTTCTGTTTTTGCTCTTAGATAACTCTCTGGCCAAGGAATATCAATTTTTAGTTGTAAAGAAAACCTTAAGGGAAAATAAGGATCTTTTAAGGCTAATCTACCAAAATAAATTAAATCTGTTTCCCCCTCAGCTATTACTTGATTGGCCATAAAAGGACTAGTAACAAGACCACCTGCCATTACTAAGTAACCGGTTTCTTGTTTAATCTTTTTCGCATAAGAAAGCTGATAGCCTGGATAAGTATCAATCTTATTAGGGATAACTCCCCCCGAAGAGACATTAATTATATCAACATCTCCTAAATCAAATAGTTTAATTATTTGGACTAAATCATCCGGTTTAAGACCGGTTTGATCAAATTCATTAGCACTTATTCTAACACCTAAAGGTTTTGTTTTAGGCCAACCTTTTCTTACAGATTTAATAACCTCTAGTAAAAACCGAGCCCTATTATTAATTGAGCCACCATAATGGTCCGTTCTAAAATTAGCAAGTGGGCTTAAAAATTCATTAATTAAATAACCATGAGCAGCATGAATTTCAAGATAATCAAAACCCGCTAAATAAGCTTTATAAGCGCCTTTTTCAAAAGCTTCTTTAACAATTTCTATTTCATCAATATTCATCGCTTTAGGAGATGGATAATCACCATAAGCAACAGCACTTGGCGCAAACCTAGTTTCTGTTTGTTTAGCTTTTCTGCCCGCATGCGATATTTGAATTCCTACTTTTGCTCCTGTTTTTTTCACTTCATCGACTATTTGTTTTAAAGGTTCAATATGAAAATCACTCCAAATTCCTAAATCAGTTTTAGTAATTTGACCGTTTTCCATAACTGCAGTAGCCTCAACAATTAAAAGCCCCATTTGGCCAAAGCCTCTTGTGGCATAATGAATTGTATGAAAAATATTTGCTAGGCCATCTTTAGCCTTAAATGTGCACATCGGCGGTAATACAATCCGATTTTTTAAAGTCATATCTTTAATCTTAATTGGTTCAAACAAATTCACCTTTTTACTCCTTAAGTCTTGTTTTAATAGCTTGCATTTTATTTTCTACATCCGCAATAATCAAAGAACACTCTTTTAATTCATCTTTTAACGATTGATGATTAACGCCAATTTTATAATCTAAATCATGTTCTAGTGATGCCCAAAAATCCATTGCAATTGTTCTGATTTGTACTTCAACTTTAATATCTTTTCTTTCATTGGCAAAAAACACTGGCACTTCGATTAATAGATGCAAAGACCGGTAACCGTTTGGTTTAGGTTTTTTTACATAATCTTTAATTTGTAAAAGCTTAACATCATCTTGTTTAGCTAGCATTTCGGCAACTTCATGAAGATCTTGTAGATAAGTAACCACAACTCTAACTCCGGCAATATCATTTAATTTTGACAAACTTGCGGTTGTTTTTTCCAGACCATGATAAATTAACTTTTTCATTATCGATTCAGGGTTTTTCAGTCTTGCTTTAATAAACTCAATTGGATTTCTTAAAGAAATCACTTGTAACTGATCAGAGAGTATTTCCAGTTTCGTGTGAACCATCTTAATTGCCGCATAATAACTCATCATTATTTGCTTATAAAGTGCTTCTTCTTTCTTAAACTCTTCGGGAACAGAATAATTTGGTTCTTTTAATTGAATTTTATTTAACATCATAGTCAAAAAACACCACCTCTAAATTTATTATATCATGTTTTATATTGGCTTATTACATTTTAGATAATCTGAGATATTTTAATAGAAAATTGCGATTAAATCTTACATTTTGTCCTTTTTATAACAATAAGTTGAATGACAAACGCAAGGATTAATATTGCTAAACCCAAAAGCTTATAACCTAGATTGTGAAGTGGCAAAGCATATACACCAAAACTAATTCCTATTGCCCCTAAAAATGTAATCATACAACTTGTACAACCATAGGTAAAAAAACCTAAAATAACGCTAATAAAAGAAGTATAACTTAACACTTCTTTTTTCTTTGTAAGAGCAACCAAGGCAGTTGAAAAGTTCAACATTAAGCCTGATATTAAAGCCATAAATATATTAACAACAATATTAATAACTACTAAATAGATACCATAATCATTAATCATTGGCCGGTAACCGCCACTAAGATAATCAAGCATAAAATAAATAAATAAAAACAAAACACTATAACCAAAAAATGAGATTATGTATTTTGTTTGTTTTTGCATGTTGATAATTGCTTTAACCATAGTATCACCATAATTATTGTATTAATAAAGTTAGGATATTCCAAATCAAATGCTTACTAGACCTTACTTGCTTGTCCTTCTTTTTTTCCTTCTAGATATGCTTGTAGTCTTTCTAAGAGGCTAAATATTTGTTTTTCAATTTCTTTTACATCAAGCACATTTTTTATTTTATATCTTGCTTGAGGAGTCCTTAGGGTTAATGTTCCATATATCTGTTTGTTTTTTTTCTTGCTTTTGACTTTAGCTTTAATATTGTTAATATCGTAAAAAGGAATAATTATTTCTTTTCGAGCAGTTTTATAATAATAGATGTTTTCTAAATCATGATATAAAATAGTTCTTGGTTTTATCAGATTTAATATTAATAAATATCCAATTAAAATAAAAAGGAAAAAAACAATTAACGATAATTGAAAAATATACATTTTTGTCATCTCTTTTAAAGGTAGTTTTTCCTTATAAGAAATCAATAAAAATGCAATAAAAACAAGCACAAAACTCACAAGCAGCATCATTGCTTGTGGCTTTAGTCTTCTTCTGGCTAGTTTTCTTTTTTCATAAATATCTGGTTTTTTAACTTTCATTTTCCCAACTCTTTTCTAACTTTAATAACGCTTTTTTCAAATCTAGTCCCGATGAAAATCCACCTAAAGACGATTTTGCTAAAACCCGGTGGCAGGGCACTAAAATTAAAAGGTTGTTTTTACCTAAAGCATTACCAACTGCGCGGCTTGCTTTTTCTTTTCCCATTAAATAAGCAATATCACCATAAGTAACTGTATATCCATAAGGAATATTTAAAAGGATATCATAAACTTCTTTTTGAAAAGGAGTTAGCCTTTGGGAAAAAGGCACAGAAAAAGTTTTTCTTTTACCGGCAAAATATTGTTCTAATTGTTCTTTTAATTTAATTAGATTTTCAGTCGGTTTATTAACTAAATTTTTAACATCAACAAAACCACTGTGAACACCGGATATTTGACCCTTATCATTTTCAATTAAAATAAACTTTCCGTAGCTGTTTTGTAAAATTATATAATATTTATCCATATTTCTCCTTTAATACTAGTTTAACACAACTTTAAGCGTAATCGGATTATGATCACTATGTTCAAAATCAAGATCATGATTAATAACTTCAATGACACTAATGTTACTTGAGACTATAAAGCCATCAATAATGTAGTATTGATGATCAATTCCTGTATAGGGTTTATTTAATAACCGGCAACTTGGTTTGGTTGCGTCAGTGAAAAAACTAAAACCTGCTGGTAGAAAATCATCATCAATAATTGGCGGAGTCCAAAGCCCTTCTTCCACTGGATAAACATCTTCTATTTGCTTAAATGTTTGATTGAAATCTCCTCCAATTATAATATAGTTTCCCAACTCCTGCTCAGCAATCAAAAACGCCTTTAAATAATCCATTTCCTTTTTTCGCATTGAACCATCATCATAAGCAGAAAGATGAACATTAACAACTACTAACAGTTTATCACTGCCATTAATCTCATAGTAATTAACCAACATCGCTCTTTTTAGATTAACAGTTCTTATAGGCCAAGAAAATGCACCGGGAAGTTGATGTCTAAATGCGTTTTTCACATTATGTTGGCTAAGGGTTTGAATACCACTATTTACCCGGCCAATATAATCAGTAAATGAAAAAGGAAAAGGAACAAACTTAGCCTTGTAATTTAGGGCAAACGTATAATTATAATCAGCAAAAAGCTCATGATATTCATTGACTTGATGAGTATTATAACTTCTTCTTGAATTATAATCCACTTCCTGAAGCAAATAAAAATCTGCTTGTTCTTGGGCTAAAAATTCTTTAATCCCTGAAAGATATTTTTCAACTACTTCTTTGTTTTTAGGACGGCCCATTTTACCGCCATCCATTACAAAATCTTCATCTTTTCCAAGTGATGCATAACCAGTATTAAAAATTAAAATAGACATCTCTTCGCCTAAATTAATGCTTTTAATGTTTTGACCAACTTCATCAACAGCCTCAACTTTTTTAGGGCGGTACTCAAAAATTGTTAAATAAGTAAGAAAACCCCCAACAAGAACAATTAAAGAAAGAACAACAATCATAACCCATTTTAATACTTTTTTCATGTGTTATCTCCTTTGGTTAAACTAAAACATTTGACAAACTATAAACCTATGATACAATTATCTTCCATCTTAAATAAGAAAGGAAGAATAATATGAACGATAATAAACAACAACAAATCTCTAACCGCTTAAATGATCCAAAAAAATATGGCATTATTATTGAAAAACTAAAAAATCGTGGTGTAAATCCATTAGATATTGCTAAAATTACCTTAGATTTACAAAAGCCTTATATCCCAGATATTACCTTAGATCTTTGTTTAGAACATGTCAATAAAGTTTTACTGAAACGAGAAGTTCAGCACGCAGTTTTAGTTGGAATTGAGCTAGATGTTTTAGCTGAAAAAAACTTATTAAGTGAACCGCTTTTAAGTTTGATCAAAAGCGATTATGGTCTTTTTGGTGTTGATGAAATCTTAGCACTTTCAATAGTTAATGTTTACGGTTCAATTGGCCTCACTAATTTTGGTTATGTCGATAAACTTAAACCAGGCATTATTGGCACCTTAGATGAAGCTGGAAAGAAAAAGGGGCATTGTCATACCTTTTTAGATGATATCGTTGGCGCGATTGCCGCTTCTGCTGCTAGCTCACTTGCCCACCGGTTTTCCTTTTGATTATTTAAATGGTCCTATGGGCCTTTTTTTTATGGTAAAAATGAATCTAGTTATACTAATATTATAATCTAAAACTCCTAATAATTCATTAATCTATTAGCATGTTAGTAAAAAAAACACTTTCTCTTTTGTATTAGAAAAAGTGTTTGTTTAATTATTAATCCTTTTTTACCTTAAGAGGATAAATTCCTGAAACAGGCAAGGTGAACATAAAGCCAATTGTTTGCGCACTTGAATTTGCTAAAGACTTTTGAATTTCTTTAATTAAATCAGGCAAAATAGAATCATCCGGAACAACAGTAAAAATTGTTTTAGAATTAGCCGCACTAGTTGGAAAACTTTGCGCAAAAGGTCCCCCCAGTAATATTCCTAAACCTTCGTGTTCTAAAACTGCTTTAGCCATGCCTTCACTATTTAAAATAGTTGCACCTCGCACTTTAAAAGTGATAAATATTTCTAAAATCCTTTGTTGGTAACTTAAATCATTTAAAACAATAAAAAGTATTTGCATAAACTAACCCTCCGTTTGTATGCCTTCAATTGAAGATAAAAGCTCCAATTGATCTAATCCGCCGATTTCACCAGCTTTGCTAATGGCAATTTTGGCAAAAATTGGTCCTGTAGTTTCAAAAAACAAAATACTGAGCATAATAACTGTTGAGATTAAAGGATAAAAATCACCCATTTGGGCAAACACAATCACAAGAAGTCCTAGTGAAATACCGCCTTGCGGCAAAAGAGCAATCCCTAAAAAGTTTCTAACTTGCTTTGGCTGTTTAGTAACTACTGAACCAGTAAAAGCGCCTAAGTATTTACCTGCTGCGCGGGCAAGAATAAAGGTTAAAGCTAAAATAAGAATTAAAAATGAGTTCTTTAAAATCAAAAGATTTAACGAAGCTCCCGCTAAGGTGAAAAACATAATATAAAACGGGGTTGTAAAATCATTAACACTTGAAAATGTTCTATCTGATCTTTTAACTAAATTCGCAACCATCATCCCTACTGTCATATTACCTAAAAGTGCTGATAAAGCAAGATTTAGGTTTGAAAAATAGTGATTAATTAAAGCGATTACTCCTGAGGTTAGTAAAACAGCAATAATTGCTAGTACTTGTAGGTCATCTCTTGATTTATTACTAACCTTAATAACCTTTGCGAGAATAAAACCAACCAATAAACCTAAAAGAATTGAACCAAATACTTCAATAAATGGTTTTAAAATCAAAAAAGTTAAAGGCATCGTGATGCTAGTTGTTAAGATTTGCGCAAAAGACATAAAAAAACCAAAAACAACTATTCCATAAATATCATCTAAAGCTGTTACCGGCAAAATAGTTTTTGTCAAAGGACCATATGCCCGGTACTGCCTCATTACCATTAAAGTTGCCGCTGGTGCTGTTGCCGCACTCATTGAAGCTAAAACTAAACCTAAAGCGATATTGTTTTTACTAAATGGATTATAACCGTTCATAACAGGAGCTGGTTTGGGAATAAAAAACAAAACTATAAAAACAATTAAAACAACAAACATCACTTCATAAAAAGTAATTGTGTTAATGTTTTTTCCGGTTTTCTTTAACGCTTTTAAATTAAACTCACTACCAATTGAAAAAGCAATAAAAGACAAAGCAATTTCACTAATAAAACGAAATGTATCTTGGTCTTCTTTGGTGATAAAACCAGGATATCCTTTGAAAATAATACCTAGCGATGGACCTAAAATCAAACCTAAAATTAAAAACCCTGACACATTAGGTAGTTTTAATTTTTTGGCTATTAAACCACCAATAAATCCAATCATTAATACAACAGCTGCTTTAAATAAAATCGTCATATATACCTCCTACAACTAACAAAAAAAGCATAAAAAATACGCTTAATAACTCCGATGAGGTTAGCTGACGGATTAAGAACATTAAGTGCCCTCTCATAAAATATGATTCACCCCAAAATGCGGTTCCCCCACTCTTTTGATTAGGAGAGTATCTAAAAATATCTTATCACACTAATATTTCATTTACAACAATCGCTAGTTTATAATAATGTGCTTATTTTAAACAAAATAATGTGTTAAAAAACTATTTAATTGGGACAACATTCCCCACTGGCAAGGAAAACATAAATCCCACTGTTTGACTTTTTGAATAATTAAGAACATGAGTAATTGTTTTCATAATTAAGTCTGCTTCTTTGGTAGGAATAACAGAGAAGATAGTTTTTGAATCTTCTACTTCCAAAGGTAGTGCCCGATCTATTGATCCTTTAACTAAATAACTAAGTTTTGTTGATTTTCTTAAGGCCTTTGCCATTCCGTATGAATCTAGGATTGTTGCACCTTTAACGCCAAATTTAACAAATACTTCTAATATTTCATCTAAGTATGCCAAATCGTTTAAGACAATAACAATAGCTAACATATTTTCCCCCATTTATTTATTCCTTTTTTATAATAACTTTAATTAATGTTTTTTTCAACCGCATTTGTCTAAAAAAAGCTATTTTACCGTTTTAAATAAATGTAAATGCTTTCTTAGTAAACAAAATAGCAATCAACAACACTTTAAAGCCTTTTTACAAAAATAATCTATCTAACTCTTTTTGACTAAAGGTGGCAATCGATTTTGTTTTTAATGTTTTTGGTAAATCAATAATCCTTTGATTATAACTGCCACAATATTTACAACTTTCATCCCTTTTTTCTATCATAAACGGACCATCAATTAAAATATCAATTGAAGATAAAATTTCTTGCACCTTTTTATTGGGCATCTTTAAAAGTTCTTCAAATAAATATCCCGTATAAACAACAACATGCAAACTGTTTTGTTTCGCTTTTTTAACAAGTTCATAAAGTGCTTCAACTTGAAAAAATGGCTCTCCACCACTAAAGGTAATACCATCAATTAATTTGTTTTTTTCCCATTTATCTACTAAAAAATCAATAAAGACTTCATTTTTGATTGAATAATCCCATGTTTGGATATTATGGCAACCTAAACAGCGATGAGGACAACCTTGAAAAAAAACGGCAAATCTTAACCCTGGTCCATCAACAAGTGAATCAGTAACAAACCCAGCAATATTAACTTTACTGGACATCTTTTTTCTGAATAAAACTAGCTATGCTAGAAAAATTAATATAGCTTTCATATGAGTTTTTTGTTTGAGCAATTAATGTTGGAACAGTTTTTATTTCAAACTTAGTCGATAAAGAAATATTCTCATCAGCTAAGACTATTTCATAATCAATATTATTATTATCAAGCAAAGCTTTAATTAATTTACAATTTGGGCACTGATTTGTAGTAAAAAGCATATATTTTTGCTCAACTCCATTATCTAGGTTATTCCCATTTAACTTAATATCAACTTGTTTTTCATATTTTACCCTAAGCTCGCTTGCTTGATCAGTAACATATTCTTTTCTATTATTATATTCTGCTCTTTTACCATCATTCCAGTTTTTAAGAGGTCGGTAATAACCAGTAATTCGTGAGTATACTTCCGTTTCTTTTCCACAAGTAGGACAGAGCTGTTCTTCACCGTTAAGATAACCATGTTCAGAACAAATAGAATAAGTTGGCGAGATTGTAAAATAAGGAAGTGTATAATTATTGGCAATTTTTTTAACCAAAATCATTGCGCTTTGCCAAGAAGGAAGTTTTTGCCCTAAGAAAGTATGAAAAACTGTTCCTGAAGTGTAAAGTGTTTGCAAACCATCTTGAATATCTAAAGCCTCGCTAACAGAATCGGTAGCCCCAACAGGAATGTGACTAGAGTTTGTGTAATAAGATATATTATCATCAGTTGCAGTAATGATATTGGGATATCTTTTTTTATCATGTAAAGCCAAACGATACGCTGCTGATTCTGCTGGGGTTGCTTCTAGATTATATAAATCACCATATAACTCTTGATAATCAGAAAGCCGCTCGCGCATGTGATTTAAAACATCTTTAGCAAACTTTACCGAATCAGCATGCATTAGGTTATTTTCAAGCCAACTAGCATTTAAGCATGCCTCATTCATGCCCACTAGACCAATTGTTGAAAAATGATTCGTAAAATCACCTAAATAACGTTTTGTATATGGATAAAGACCTGCATCAAGCAGTTTGGTTATAACATCTCTTTTTAATTTTAACGATCTTGCGGATAAATCAAGTAAATAATCAAGGCGTTTGAAAAAATCTTTTCTTGTTGGCGATAAATAGGCAATTCTTGGTAAATTAATTGTAACAACTCCAATTGAACCTGTATTTGATCCAGCGCCAAAATAACCGCCCGCTTTTTTTCTTAATTCTCTTAAATCAAGCCTTAAACGGCAGCACATACTTCTTACATCAGATGGTTCCATATCACTATTGATATAATTAGAAAAATAAGGAGTTCCGTATTTAGCAGTCATCTCAAAAAGAAGCCTGTTGTTTTCATTTTCTTCAAATTTAAAATCTTTTGTGATTGAATATGTTGGAATCGGATATTGAAAACCGCGACTATTAGCGTCTCCTTCGATCATGACTTCTAAAAAGGCTTTATTAATCATATCCATTTCTTTTTGACAGTCCTTATATTTAAAATCGCGTTCAACACCACCAACTATAACATTTCTTTCACTTAAATCAGCAGGAACAGTCCAGTCTAAAGTAATATTAGAAAATGGTGCTTGACAGCCCCATCTTGAAGGAGTATTAACTCCATAAACAAATGATTGAATTGCTTGTTTAACATCTTTATAAGAAAGGTTATCAACACGAATAAAAGGCGCTAAATAAGTATCAAAAGAAGAAAAAGCTTGCGCTCCTGCCCATTCATTTTGCATAATTCCCAAAAAATTTACTAATTGATTGGATAAAGTTGAAAGATGGGAAGCTGGTTTTGATGTTATTTTGCCACTAACACCACCAACTCCTTCTTTAATTACCTTTTCTAAATCCCAACCAGCGCAATAAGCACTTAACATCGATAAATCATGAATATGAATATCTGAGTTTCTATGAGCATCAGCAATTTGGTTATCATAAACTTCACTTAACCAATAGTTTGCCGTAATTGCACCACTGTTATTTAAGATCAAACCACCAATTGAGTAATTAACTGTCGAGTTTTCCTTAACTCGCCAATCTTCAATTTTCAAATAATCTTCAACAGTTTTTTTATAGTTAAAAGTTGTTTGCTTAATGTTTCTTAAACGCTGACGGTTTTCACGATATAATATATATTTTTTTGCCGTTTCCGGATCAACGCTCATTAAATGCTTTTCAACTTCATCTTGCACATCTTCAATGTCAATAATTTCTTGTTGTTTTTCGTTTAATATTTTTGTAATTTCTAAAGCATACTGCATTGATTCAAAATCTTTTGTTCCTTCGTATGCCTTATTAATTGCAATACTTATTTTCAAAGGGTCAAATTTTTGTAATCTGCCATCACGCTTTCTTATCAATTTTAGTAACATAAAAAAACTCCTTTTTATTTATTTATGAATATATTGTAAACAAAAAAGGCTGCAAATTTAACTATACATACATTTTTTGTTTAAAAGCGTGATAGAAAAGTTTAATGTTTATTCTATTATAAGTTTAGCAAACATTGTTTTCAAGTCCTTTTTTCAAATTATTTTAAAATTTTAATAATGAAAATATTTTCTTTCTAAACAAACCGCACACCTATCGCAATATAAGTTAACTTTTCGGTTTAAAAAAAGATTAAATTTTATCCGGGACAAATGTCGGATTTCCGAAAATATGTGAATTTTTACTTATTCAAAAAACAAGCTTCCAATCTAAATTGAAAGCTCGCAAATTTACCAGTTTTTAAAAATTTTTTATTCGCAATTATATTATGCGTTTATTTTTTATTTTTACTATTTAATTATGTGTGCTTTATCTAATAATAAAGAAAACAGAGCAATTTTGCTCTGTTTTATATTTTAAACAATATCAATATAGATTCCTGCTAAAACTTCTAAGGTCTTTTCATGTAAATGCTCAGAAAAACTCATAACCGCATCTTTACTAATAACAATCCTTGATTCTGGAACTGCTGTTTTAGCTATCACAGCATTAGCTAAAATACACATATTTGTAACAAGGCCACATAATTCAATTTCTTTGTAGTTTTGAAGTTTTAAATACTCGCCTAACTCCAGTGAACCAAAAGTATCTTTATAAAAAACTTTTTTGGCATCTTTTAAATAAGTTTTTACCTTGCCATACAGTTGATGACCTCTTGTACCTCTTTGACAATGGATAATAGGAAGATTTTTCCCTTCACTTGTCTGCAGATAGTTTTCATCATGCGTATCAAAGGTAAAAACTAGATCACATTTTTCACTTAAACATTTTTCAATCTTTTTAATTATAATATCTTCAAGCTTTTTGGCTTTAGCAAAGCCTAAACTTCCTTCAACAAAATCATGTTGATAATCGACAACAACTAACGCTTTCATCTGCTTTTCACCTCTTAATTACATTATACTACAACAAGTTAAGTTTCAAAAAAAAAACACTACCATTTGGCAGTGTTAATTAGCTAATTGATTCATCGCTTGTTCAGTCTGAAATTTTAATGTTTCTAAAGCTTCTTTTTGCGGTAAGCTATAGTTAGGGAAAATTGGTTTTCCAACATTTACAACCATTCTGTTTTTCAACTTTTTCGTAATTGTTTTTGCCTCTTTAAAAGTTATTCTTATCGGCACAATTGGCACCGATGAATTAACAGCCAGCTTAAATGCGCCTTTTTTAAAATCTCTAACAGTGTTATCATCTTTTTTCAGTTCACCTTCAGGGAAAAAGTGAACAAATCTACCACTTCTTACTTTTTTTGATAATTCATTGAAAAATATTTTTGTCTCTGTAATGCTTTCAGGAGTTGGTATCGTCCCAAAAGCTTTTACCAATTTACCTGCAACTGGCTTTTGGAAGTTTGCTTTCATGCCAGTAAATGTAACCCGCTTAGGAAATGCGGCTAGTCCTGATAAAACTGAGTCTAGATTATGAACATGATTTGAAACTAAAACTGCACCACCTTTTAATTTTCGCAAATTCTTTTTATTATTGATTTTTGCTTTTAAAAAAGCTTTATTATAAATCGCTAAAAGCGGCAACACTGCATAATAAAACGCTGTTGATAATGTTTTTTTAATTGCCCCTTTTTTAATTGTTTTTTTAACGTTTTTAGCTTCTTTTGTCTTCGTTAAAACATCATTTTTATAATCGAATATAGCTGTTTTAAGCATATCTAAAAACCTTTTTATTGAATTATCTAGGTTATACTTTTGCGTTGATTCGGCATATAAAATCTCCATTTTCTTCCGCTCTTGCTCATTTAATAACCAATACTCAATTTTTTCTGTTAAATCTTGAATGTTGCCTTTTTCATAAATGCTGCGGTTATCTAGTGCAAACTGTGATGTTGCACTTTTTTTCGCATTTGATATTAAAGGAACTTTCCCACAAGCAATAGCTTCTAAACAAGAAATGCCTTCAATCTCAATGTTGGATGTGTGAACATATAAATCCATTTCTTGGAGTTTTTCAATTAATTCTTGTTTTTCATAAAAATTAAAGTTTGTTTTAACACCAAGCTTGGCTGCCATTTTTTCAAGTTTTTTCTTTGTTGGGCCAATTCCTGCTAAGTATAGTTCTATTTTATCTTTATATTTGCTTCTAGCTATAGCTTTAATTAAAATATCTTGGCTTTTTTCCGGAGCAAACCTGCCAACAGCAATCACCTTAAAACAATCACTACATCTTTTTTTCTTTTTATAATTAAAAGATTTATCAAAACCATTAGAAATAACATGAAAAGCATTCGGATAGTTATGTCTTTTTAACTCATCAGCAATTAACAAAGAAGGACAATGAACGTGCTTGACCTTTTTGTAAAGTTTTTTAAACCGACCATATAAATATTTTGCTAAAGGCGCACCAATAATACGCATCCTAGCGCCATAAATAATGCTTTCTGGTGGTGTATGAAATGCGGCAATTACCGGTATTTTCATCTTTCGAGCAATCTTAATACTTACCTTTGATGTTTTCCAAGGAGTAATTAAATGCACGATATCTGCACCATCAAAAGCCTCTTTTAAAAGTTCTTTATTTGGCTTAGAAAAAGTATAGCCTTGCTTTTTAGAGACCATGCTTACTACGGGAATATTTCTTGTTTTTAATGTATAAATATCTTCTCCGGTATATTCATTTGTAACTATTCTAACTTCGTGACCAAGTGATCTTAATTTAGCAGCAAATCGATTTGCTGTTACATTTGTGCCATTAGTAAGATTGCTATAATTATCAACCACAAACACAATAACCATAATTACCACCTTTTTTGCCTAGCGAAATCATTTTATCATATTTTTTAGCAATATCAATAATTATATTTATTTTTACACTATTTTAATCATTTGTTTTTTTTCTGCTAATTTACTGGTTCTTGCTAGAAAGATTCTTTACTTGTGAAAAAAACCATTTTTTGATAACGTGGATGAACAAACCCAATTTTTTTAAAATGAAGCAATAATCTTTCATGCTTTGTTTTACCATAAAGCTTATCACCAACAATAGGATGACCAATATATGCTAAATGTACTCTAATTTGATGAGTTCTACCAGATGTTATAATCAACTCTACCTTACTTACCTTTTCTGCTTGCTCAATTACAAAGTATTCTGTTCTTGCTTCTTTACCGGAGTCAATTACTATTTGCTTATTTGAATGTCTATCTTTACCAATTCGGTAATCAATAACGCCATCAAGTTTTGTAAAATAATTATTGCAAACTGCAACATAGGTTCTTTTTATTTCTTTTTTTTCAAACTGAGCTGAAAGAAAGCTTAAAGAAATAAAATGTTTCGCAAATAAAACTAGACCTGATGTTTCATAATCAAGGCGGTGTACTGGTAAAACCGGATAATCATAACCTTTTTGATGAAAATAATAACTAACATGATTAGTCAAAGTGTTTTTAGTCTGTCCATCATCATGGATTAAAAGTTTCGCCTTTTTATTAACAAGTATTATATCTTCATCTTCATAAACTATGTCAATTGGCGCCTCAAACGGCTCAATAACTCCCTCAATTGGAGCTAATTTAAAAGTTAATTCATCATTTTCTTTTAGTTGATAATTTAGTTTCACTACTGTTCCGTTAACTCTAATTAAGTTGTATAGTTCTTGTTTATAAATGTTTTTTCTTGAAACATTATACTGCATCAAAAAATCCCGAACACTTAAGTTGGCATCTTTTGTTTCAATCATAAATTTTAAATAATTAATTTGCATAAAACCTCTATTTTATAAACTATTTTACAAAAAGAACTGTTTCTCTAGCAATCATAACCTCTTCATTGGTCTTAATAATAAATATTTTCACTTTACTCTTTGTGCTGGAAATTTCTAACTGATGAGTTTTGTTTTTTTCCTCATCAACTTCAACCCCAAGCACTTTTAGACGGTCAGTCACAAGTTTTCTTAAAGCCGCTACATTCTCACCAATGCCGGCAGTAAAAGCAATTGCATCTAAACCTTCCATATAAACATAATAAGAACCAATATAATCAGCAATTCTTTTGGCTTGGATATCAAAAGCTAGTTTGCTTTTTTCATCCCCTGCTAAAATTGCTTTTTCTAAATCTCTGGCATCACTTGAGAGTTCTGAGATTCCTAAATAACCACTTTTTTTATTTAAAATATCATACATTTGATCTGAGGTAACATTTAGCTTTTTTTCCATATAATTTAGTATAGCAGGATCAATAGACCCTGTTCTTGTTCCCATAGGTATACCATCAAGAGGCGTAAAACCCATAGATGTTTCAACACACTTACCATTTTTAACTGCGGAAATAGAAGCGCCATTACCGATATGACATACTATTATTTTAGTATCTTTTTTATCAAGCAATTGGTTGACTTTTTGACTAACATATTTATGTGATGTACCATGAAAACCATATTTTCTAATTTTATATACCTTATACCACTGATAAGGTGTCGCATACATATAAGCATCTTTTTTCATCGTTTGATGAAACGTTGTATCAAAAACTGCAACATGGGGCACACTTGGTAGCACTTTTTTAAACGCTTGGATTGAAACAGCATTTGCTTCATTATGAAGCGGTGCCATCGCTTTTAAGTGGATAATTTTTTTAATATTATCGTCAGTAGCAAGAACATTCTTTTTAAATGTTTCGCCACCATGAACAACTCTATGACCCACACCTTTTATCTCATCCATTGATTGTAAAACTTGATATTTTATTAATCCTTCAATAATTAGTTTTACACCTAAAACATGGTCTTTAATCGGTAAAGTATTAGCTGTTTTCTCACCATTGTATTTAATTGTAAAAACGGCATCATCATAACCAATTTTCTCAACTTGACCACTAGCAATAACTTTTTCTTCTGGCATTTCAAACAATTGAAACTTAATACTGCTTGAACCACTATTAACACTCATAATTTTCATCTTAAAAATCTCCTAAATATAGTCTTATTTTATAATAAATGCAAATATATTGCAAAAAAATGTAGAACTGTCCCACCCAGAACAAACAAATGCCAAACAAAATGATTATACTTAAACTTTCTTAGCTGATAAAAAAGTGTTCCTAAAGTATAACTAACTCCCCCAAAAATAATCCAGTAAAACGCCTCAACACTGAGAAGGTAAAGCGGCCTAAAGACAACCAATCCACTCCAACCTAAAACTAAATATAAAACAAAGTGAACTCTTTTGAAACGGTGAAAACTAGCACTTTTTAATGTTATGCCAAACAGGATAACAGACCACTGTATTATAATAAAAACTAGGTTCCAAGGGAGATTAAATAAAATAATATAAATAGGTAAATAGGTTCCCCCAATTAATAGATAAATACTAACATGATCAAACCGGCGAAAAACTCTTTTTACAATACTATCGCGCTTAAAAGCATGATATAAAGAACTCATTGTATATAACACTATTGAACTAGCACCAAATAAAACAACACCAGTAACAACAAAAGGATCTTTGGCTTTTAAAGTCATTAAAATTAAGCCCAAAACACTTAAAAAAGCCCCCAACCCATGACTAATTGCATTAGCTAATTCTTCTCCTAGGGTTTGAAATTTTGGTAATTTCATATTATCAACTTCCTATTTAAGTTTATAATCACCTTATATACTATAACATGAAAAAAGCAAAAAAAGACATTTTTTTGAATTAAACCGTTTTCCTAAGTCTTATTTTCAAACAAATCTATTAAAATAGACTGTTAACACTACTTAAGACAAAATAAAAAGTACCGCACAAACTAACATGCGGTACTTTATTATTTAAATCTTTTATTCAATTACAACTGGCTGACCATCGCTATCGTATTCCCACTCGCCTTTCCAGTAAACAGGAATACTAATAGAGTTCCACTCATAAGGCCAATTTTCTGGCTTTTGGTCATGTTCCATAAACAACTTTATATTCCTGCCAAAACCAAACGCAAACTCACAAATATATTCAACAGATTCTGGAACTACAATATTTGTTTCGGTGCTTTCAAAAACAAACTCTTCCATAACAACAAAATATTCTTCTGGTAAAAATCCCATAAAACTTGCTTCGGAACTAAGCATTACAATTGTCTTAAGTTTTGAATTTTCCGCAAATTTAATAAGCGATAAATTAGATAAATCAAAATGTAATGTTACTGTTTCTAAACTATCTGGAAGAATTAAAGTTTCAATACTACTTTTATAATAATTTTCTTCATTTATTTCTGTGATTTTACTATTGGCTTCAAAACTTAATTCTTTTAAGTGTTTTGTTCTATGAAAAGCCTCAGTAGAAATCCACTCAACAGTATTTGGGACAACAAAGCTTTCATCTTCTTTTTCTGGTGGATAAAATAATAATTCAGTTTGATCTTTATTATATAAAACGCCATCCTTACTTGAATAATAAGGATTGTTTTCATCAACTGTCACAGCTTTCAAATTTGAATTAGTAAAAGCACCAGGACAAACATATGAAACTCCTTCCGGTAAATAAATCTCTTCTAATCCTGAATTTTCAAAGATACGGCTTTCTGAAAATATAATATTAATATTATCTCCAAAATTAATTTCAGTTAAATACAAAGTATTATTAAAATTACCCCATTTTATGTCTAAAATGTAATCACCTTCAAGAAATGTCACTATCTCAACATTGCTGTTATTAAAAGCATGTCTACCTATTGTGCGTATTTTGTTTCCAAAAGGGTCAGTTGTCTCTAATCCAGCAAACTCAATTTCTTTTAAATAAAAGGTGCTATCAAATGAAAATTCAAAAAGCTGATAAACTTGAGATGAAACAATATACTTATCTCCTGCTCTTTTTGCAGGATAACAACAAATAGATTTTTCATTATGAGAAAAAAGAATGCCATCAACGACAACTACGTAGTTAGGATCTTCTGATGATCCTAACAACACAAACTCTTCTAAATTAGGAACACCGGGAAAACTTGGTGAACCTGAAGCTTTAGGAATTTCAACAATCTTTAGCGACTGATTATTTGAAAACATTTCTCTATAATAATAAGTTGATTCTGGATAGAGAATTAAACGTTCATTGCCATTATCAAGATACATAATCATTACGGTACCATAACTATAACCACCGGTAGACCCCACTTTATCATACACTCCGCCTTCATAATAAAAATACCTTTCATTCTCACCAGTAAATATTATTTCTTCAATCTTTGATAAATCAAATCTTTGGTATTTTATATTCTCTATACTTGCAGGAATTTCAAACTTGATAATGCTTGATTCATCAGTTATTATAGGAGCTTCTTTCATCATGCTTCCTTGTTCATAACGTAGTTCTTTTAAATATAAAGTTTCATCAAAAACATACTCTCCTACACTTTCTACCGTGTTTGGCATATAAAAGACTTCAGCTTCTTTAGCAACCGGATAAAAATACAAATAAGTTATTTCTTTATTATACAAAACCCCATCAACACATGTATAATAAGGGTTATTTTCATGAACTTCAAAAGCCTTTACTATACTGCGGAGAAAGCCTTGACCTTCAAAATATTCAAACTGAGCATTTTTCGGTATATAAACTATCTCAACTTTTGAATAATCAAATGCATATGGATTTATTATTTCTAAACTATTTTCTTCTTCATAAGTAATTGTTGCAATATTAGAAAAACCAAATAAACCCTCACCTAAAACTTTGACACTTTTAGGAATCTCAATCGACTCAAGATTATTCGTAAAAGCAAAAGTTAGATCCAAAAGTTCTTCAATTTGAATATCTTCTTCAAATATTATTTCTTCTAATGAACTTAACATAAAAGCGCGTCCTCCTAAATACTGTAAACTTTTAGGTAAGGTAATTGTTTTAATACCGCTTACCGCAAAAGCGCCTTCAATTATTGCTTCGATTTCACTGTTTTCTGCGAAAACTACTTCAACTAGATTAGGTGTGTCAAAAAAGGCAATTGCTCCGATTGTTTTAACTTGAGGGGTAATATAGATAGATTCAATGTTTTGATTTGATGAGAAAACACCCATTCCCAATTCAGTAACCGGTGCTCCCCCAAGCGTTGTAGGAATAACAACATCTTTATCATCGCCATTATAGCCAATAACAGTTGCCTGATTTTGATCTATTCGGTAGACAAAAATATCTTCTCCCCATTCGGCAATTAAAACAATATCGTAATCATAAGCAAAAACAAAAGGTTCACTCACTGGATATCCATCTAAATACCAACCAATAAACTCATTGTTTTCTCTTGTTGGCTTAACAAATTCAGCTATTTCATCCAAATAATTAACAAAAAGACTTGGAAGTTGTATCGCACCATCATAATTTAGGTCAAAACTAATTTCATAAGTTATTTCTTCCCACTCAGCAATTAAAACAATATCGCGATTATAATCAAAAACAAAAGGTTCGCTCACTAGATATTCATCTAAATACCAACCAATAAACTCATTATGTTCTCTTGTTGGCTTAACAAATTCAGCTATTTCATCCAAATAATTAACAAAAAGACTTGGAAGCTGTATCGCACTATCATAATTTAGATCAAAACTAATTTCATATATTTTTTCTTCCCAAACAGGTTTTAATAAAACATTATTGTTTTGAGTAAGAGTGTAGGTATCTTCATATATCTGCCCATCTTCTGTTTCTCGCCAACCAATAAATGTGAAATGCTCTTTTTCTGGTATTGGTAAATCTACTGTCTCACCAATTCTTAATAAAATATCTGAAATACTATCATCTTCAATATCAAAAGATAGCATATGCATAGCAGGAAGATAAATCGCTCTGATAACTACATCTTCTGTAATATTACTTATATCACCACCGCTCCAACCCACACCCTCATATGCTTCTACATACGGAAGTGGTGGCGGTAATACTCCTTGCCCATGTTTAACTATTTTCACAATTATTATTTGATCATTAAAACCTAGGAATGTAACCGCATATACATTTGGTTCCCATCTTGCATAAATAGTAAGATCCTCATAAACCGGAGTTGTCTCAAAAAACTGTTCTGCCAAAGGATCATTACCTAAAAACCAACCAACTAAAGTATGGCCTTCTTTTGTTGTTTCAGGAATCGTGATTGTTGAACCAAAAGGGATATTTGTAATTGGAAAAAGGTGAAAAGGCCTTCCACCGTTTGTTTCTATATACACTTCAAGTCTTGTTACTAGCGTATAACTTGCCCAAAGTTCTTTGTTTTCAGTTATATTTTGATAATCACTGCGTCGCCACTCATTAAGTTCATAACCCTCTTTGTAAAAGTCTGGTAGAATTGCATCTTCTCCATGCAGTACTTTTTGATGAGAAACAATATAACCATTATCATCATAAAAAATTACATCATAATAAATGTCTTCAGGATATAAGTTTCCACTAATTAAATCATTAATCCAATCCTCTTCTGAACCAGTATAAGAATGATACTCTAAATATATTTCATAAGCTGATTTCCCATCAAGTCCGTCTACTCCATCATTACCAGGTGGCCCAATTAATGTTTGTAGTGAAACTAGTTCTTTCCAATCATCTTCATCAGTATAACGCCAAACAATATGATTATTATCAATATCAAATTCTACCTCGCGTCCATCAGTTCCATCTGAGCCAGGGGCACCATCAGAACCGTCATTTCCATCTAGTCCTGCTGCACCCTTTAAAAGGTCTAAGTCAATTAACTCATTCCAATTAATTTCACCAACATAACGCCAAACGATATGGTTATTATCAATATCAAATTCTACTTCACGACCATCAGAGCCAGCTGCACCATCTTTGCCTTTTACTACTCCAGCATTGATTGTATTTCCATTAGACAATGTTAAAACTAACTCTCCATCATCGTTAACAGTTGCGTTAGTAATGCTTACACCATCTGCACCATCTGCACCATCTGCACCATCTGCACCATCGACTCCAGCAATACCATCTATACCATCTGCACCTCTTAAATCAGCAAGTTTAATTAAATTAATAAATTCTTGTTCATCTTCATATTTATATTGAATGTGAGTTTCACTTACATTGAAAACTACTTTCTTACCATCAGCACCATCAGAGCCGTCTGCTCCATCAGATCCATCTAGTCCTGCTGCACCCTTTAAAAGGTCTAAGTCAATTAGTCTAGTCCAATCATCTTCGCCTACATAGCGCCAAACAATAAATCCGTCTACCACTGCAAACTCAACTTCACGACCATCGGTTCCATCTTTACCTCTTACTACTCCGGCATTGATTGTGTTTCCATTAGATAGTGTTAAAACTAATTCACCATCATTATTTATGGTTGCGTCTGTAATGCTTATGCCATCAGCACCATCTGTGCCATCTGCTCCAGCAGCGCCATTTATACCGTCTTTTCCTTTTAAAAGATCTAAATCAATTAACTCATTCCAATCAGTTTCACAATCATAACGCCAAACAATATGATTATTATCAATATCAAATTCTACCTCGCGTCCATCAGTTCCATCTGAGCCAGAGGCACCATCAAAGCCATCTGCTCCATCAGATCCATCTAGTCCTGCTGCACCCTTTAAAAGGTCTAAGTCAATTAACTCATTCCAGTTAGTTTCACCAACAAAACGCCAAACGATATGGTTATTATCAATATCAAATTCTACTTCACGACCATCAGTTCCGGCTGCACCATCTTTGCCTTTTACGACTCCAGCATTGATTGTGTTTCCATTAGACAGTGTTAAAACTAATTCACCATCATCGTTAATAGTTGCGTTTGTAATGCTTACACCGTCTTTACCGGGTTTACCAATAATCAATTCTAAAGCGATTAAATCGCGCCAATCTTCTTCATCATCATATTTCCACTGGATTGCCTCATTTGTTGCTCTTAACACAACTTCTTTTCCAGCTGCACCAGCAACACCATCTTTTCCTGATTGCCCCATTAATGTTTGCAGTGAAACTAGTTCTTTCCAATCATCTTCATCAGTATAACGCCAGACAATAAAGCCATCTTCTAATCCAAACTCAACTTCACGGCCATCTTTACCGGGTTTACCAGTAATCAACTCTAAAGCGATTAAATCATGCCAATCTTCTTCGTTATCATATTTCCACTGGATCGTATCATTTGTTGCTTTTAGCTCAATATTGGCTCCATTTTCTTCGCCACCATTTATTTTAATAAAATCAGCAAAAGAAATTAGACTTTTCCAGTCTTCTTCGCCAACACATCTCCATTCTATAGCTTCATCTGTTATTCTTATATCTACTTGTTTACCATCTTGGCCAACAATTGGTCCGAGATTATCTTCTGTTCCATCATTAAATCCTAAAATAAATTCACCACTAGATGAAATAAATATTCTTGATATTGCCTCAGGCAGTCCAAACAAACTAGGATCAATACATCCTACCTTTTTTATTTGTTCATCATCATAGCGAACTAAGATATCAAGATTCTCATCAACTTCAATATTTGCTATACCAACTACTTCATCAGGCTTTTTTTGTTGCATATAGTAAAACACACCAAATACAACCATACAACTGAAAATCAAAAACAAAAAAACCGACAGTATAGCTTGATTAATGTTTATCCTTCTTAATTCTCTCATTGTTTTTCCTCCCGAAAACTAAACACACCAAACTTCTGATCTTATTTTTAACAAGCAAGTTTTAACAACTTTGCTGGACAATTTAATTTTTTTCCCCCTAAAATAAAAAAACTTACATCAAGTATACAACAAAAACAAATTAAAACATAATTTTTTTTACAATTTTAAGCGGTTTTATTTGAAATTATTATAATATTGAATGCTTAAACTAGCTTTTTTATATAAAAATAATTTACCTAATTTAGTCCAGTTATTAACTTGTTAATCGGAATTGTATAAAAAAAAAATAGTTTCTATTTTAACGAATTTAAAGTAATTTGCAAAATATAACAAAAATTAAGAATATGTCTAAAATAACATAAAAAAACTAGTTTCTTACAATAAATTAAGTAACTAGTTCTTTTTATTTGTTTAGTTTTTATTTAATAAATTGATCTAAATAATCTTTTCCTTTTAAGCTTTTCGGTTCATATTTTTCTAAATTAGGAAAATCTAATTGCCTTAAATACTCATAAACAATAATCCCAACACTATTAGATAAATTAAGACTTCTTATCTTATCTAGGGTTGGAATTCGATATGTTTTATCTAAATTACTTGCAAGTAAAGATCTTTTTATTCCCGTGGTTTCTTTACCAAAAATTAAATAAACATCCTTTTTAAATCTCTTAAAATCAATTTGGCTATAAACTTTTTTCCCGTAACGTGAAAAAAAGAAAAAATCGCCTTTATTCAGATTGAAAAACTCATCATAGTTTTCATAGACTTGATAATCTAAATAATCAAAATAATCTAACGCGCTTCTTTTTAAATGCTTTTCATCTAGTTTAAAACCTAAAGGCTTAATTAAATGAAGTTTTGCTCCAACACCAACACAAGTGCGCATTATATTACCAGCATTTTGCGGAATTAGCGGTTCATATAAAACTATATTTAACATTTAACCACCTTAATTTTTACTGTATTCTTTTAAAATTTGCTCTTTTAATTCCCATAAGGGTTTAGAGTAATCAACATAATAAAGATGCGGATTTTCAAATCTTCTGACCTCTGGCCATAGACTTTCAAGTTCACTTTTGCAGTAATTTCTAATTTCATTGATGCTCGGTGAAAAATATACCTGTTTACCTTTAATAAAAATCGGTTCAAGCAATGAAACAGCTTTAAATTTTGTTACCTGTTTTTGTTTCCAAGGAAAATAAGGATCAAATAATAAATAAGGTTTTTGATCATCAATTACTTCATCTTCTAAGGCTATCACATCAGCAATCGCTTTATGTTTTTGGTCATAAAAACGGTAAAGTTTTTTATTACCAGGAATAGTCGTTTTTTCAATATTGTCGCTGACTTTCATTTTTGGAACCCAAACTCCATCTTTTTTTATTGCAACCAGTTTATAAACCCCACCAAAAACCGCATCACTTTTTGAAGTGATAAGTTTTTCGCCAACTCCAAATGCATTTACTTGCGCTCCTTGTAAAATTAAGTCTTGAATAATGTATTCATCTAATGAACTAGAAATCGTTATTTGACAATCAAAAAGTCCAGCCTCATCCAATCTTTTTCTCACTTCTTTAGACAGATATGCTAAATCTCCTGAATCAATTCTTACGCCTTTTAACCTATATCCATTTGGCTCTAAATACTCTTTGGCAACCCTAATCGCGTTAGGAATCCCTGAGTTTAGGGTTGAATAAGTATCAACAAGCAAAAGTGTTTGCTCTGGATATGTTTTCGCATATGTTAAAAATGCTTCATATTCAGTATCAAAGCTTTGAACATATGAATGAGCCATTGTTCCTAGGGCAGGTATTTTAAACTTTTTTTCAGTAAAAGTGTTAGCTGAACCAACCGCACCAGCAATATAAGCTGCTCTAGCACCAAAGTTTGCAGCATCATAGCCTTGTGCTCTTCTTGAACCAAACTCCATCACAGCTCTAGAACCAGCAGCATAAACTATCCTGCTTGTTTTTGTTGCGATTAAACTTTGGTGATTGATTGTCAGTAAAATCATCGTTTCTAAAAGTTGACATTCAATAATTGGACCAGTAATCCGAATAATCGGTTCGCTGGGAAAAATTGGCGTTCCTTCTTTAATTGCATAAACATCACAACTAAACTTGAAGTTTTTTAAATAATTTAGAAAACCTTCATCAAAAACCTTTTTACTTCTTAAAAAATCGATATCTTCTTGCGAAAAAGATAATTCATTAATATATTGAATAACTTGCTCAAGGCCAGCCATAATTGCATAACCACCTTTATCAGGAATATTGCGGAAAAACATATCAAAAGTTGCAATATCGTTTCTTTGAAAAGTATAGTAGCTATTAGCCATAGTAAGCTCGTAGTAATCAACCAGTAAAGATAAATTTCTCATGCTTTCACCTCAAGATTATTATAACATAAAAAAAGGTGACTAAGCACTCTTTTTCCTTTTCTTAAGTAATCAATTTTTAGTTTTTCTTTTCCTTAGCTTTTTGATAAAGACTATTGAGCATTTCAATAAATGCGCTTTGCGGTTGTCCCCCCAGTAGATAATAACTGCGGTCAACAACAAAAGCTGGCACTCCTGAAAGACCTAAATCCTCAGCTTCCTGATAATCTCTTTTTATCTCAACAGCATACATATCGGTTTCATAAACAGCTTTTATATCTTCTTTTTTTAGTCCCACGTTTAAACCAATTTCAGTTAAAACATTTAAATTAGAAATATCTTTTCCTTCTTCAAAAAAGGCCTTAAACACATAATCAATAAAAACGCCTTTGGCTTCTTTATCATCAATTAATCTTAATATTTGATGGGCTTTTTTACTGGTTGTTGGCATAACTTTTTCAAAATTAAAAAGTATTCCTTCTTTTTTATGTTTTTTGGTTAAGTAATCATGAATTCTTTTGGCTTCTTCATATGTAATATCTTTATGAGTTGATAAACACTTATGAGCATCAATATTTAAAGTATGATTAATATAAGGAGCAATACAAAAACTATGATAAAAAACATTAATATCATTTTTTTCAGAAAACTGAGCTAGTGCTTGATCAAATCTTTTTTTTCCCACATAAGAAAAAGGACAAGTAAAATCGAACCAAATTTCAATATTCATTTAATCACCACTTAAATTATAGTTTATTTTAAAACTAAACTCAAAAGATATACAACAAATAACTTTGATGTAAAAAATACTCTTATAATGTATAATATATAGGGAAGGTGTTAAAGTGAAAAGATTAATTAAATTTTTTACAACAAAAGCAACCATAATTAGCCTTTTTGTCTTACTGCAATTTGCTTTTTTTGTTGTGTTAGTCTACATTCTAACCGATAAAGTTCCCTATTTTTTCTACATTTCCTCCGCAATTAGCTTTTTACTAGTTATTATTATCTTAAGAGGTGATGAACCAGATATCTATAAAGTCGCCTGGGTAATTCCTATTTTAGTGGCACCTATTTTTGGCGGACTGTTTTATTTAACCTTTAAACCAATGAATATAACTAAAAAGCTGCGTCTAAGAGCCAAAGAAAAAGATGATAACCGCAAAACTCAGCTTGAGCCTTTCATCAAGCCACTAAAAGAAGTCAAAAGCTCATATGATAAACAAATCCAGTTTTTACTTCATGATTATTGGCCTTATTATAATAACACTAATGTTACATTCCTACCTTCGGGTGAATCAAAACTTAAACATGTTTTAGATGAATTAAAAAAGGCAGAAAAATTTATCTTTTTAGAATATTTTATTTTAGAAGAAGTTGGGCTGACATGGAAAACAATTTACCCTATCTTAGTTGATAAAGCACAAAAAGGTGTTGATGTTAGACTGATTTATGATGATTTTGGTAGTTCTACTAGAATAAAACGGGGCTTTAAAAAAAGAATGGAAAGAGCCGGAATTAAAACTGTTATTTTTAATCCCTTAAAACTTCGATTTATTGTCGCCTTAAACTATCGAGATCATCGCAAGATGATTATTGTTGATGGTAATGTTGGCTTTACTGGAGGAATCAATATTGCTGATGAATATGCAAATATTAAGCGCCGGTTTGGCCATTGGCATGATGCTGCAGTCAAAATAACAGGGGATGCCGTTTTTAGTCTTACTGCTTCTTTTTTAGAAACTTGGGACTTTCATAAAAAAACAACCACTTCGCTTGCCAGTTTTAAACCAACCATTTTCCCAAAAAGTGAAGCGATGGTAATTCCTTTTAGTGATTCTCCTTTTAGCAAAAAGCTTTTATCTAAAAACATCTACACACAAATGATTTATTCTGCTAAAAGCGAAATCTTTATTACTACTCCTTATTTTATTGTCGATGCCGAGATTCTAAATGCGCTTAAAAATCAAGCCTTAAGTGGAGTAAAGATTCATATTATTATCCCAGGAATTCCTGATAAAAAATTTGCTTACCGTGTAACTAAACACTATTTAAGGCAATTAATTAATCTAGATAATATTTTTATCTACTCTTACGCACCGGGATTTATTCACTCTAAAATACTTTATGTTGATGACCAAGTTGCCACTGTTGGCACCGTTAATTTTGATTTTAGAAGTTTTTATCTTCACTATGAAAACACTATTTGGTTTTATAATTCTGTTTCTCTTGTTGACATTAAATCTTTTTTAGAAAAAACAATTAAAGATTCAATAAAACTAGAATTTCAGGACATCTACAGTAAAAATGTGTTCTCTAAACTCTATGATATGGTCCTTGTCTCTCTTTCCCATTTGTTATAAACCAACTTACCAAAAATATAAAGCAGCAAACTTATTTTTTCTAATACTATTATTAAAACCAGCATTTTATCGCTGGTTTTTTAATTTGGTTGTTATTAACTATTATATTTAGTATATCTTTGTATAATGCTGCCGATTAAAAAGATTTTATCGCTATCTTCTTGACTGGCTAAAAACTTTAACAGATTTAAGACTTGGGTTTCTTTTTTGGCAATCAAAATAAGCTCTTCTAAATCGCTTTTAAAGTAAAGATGACTTTGATCATGGAGACTATTTAAATACTTGCTTACTTGGGGGGATTTGTTTTTAAAGGCGACAAAAGCGTCTAATAAATCATTTTTTCTTAGTTTAATTGGCTGAGCTTTAATATCATTAATTTCACAAGCCATTTGATAAAGTTTAATCGTTTGAAACTCTGTTATTGTTTCAATTAAACGGGAAAATTCTTGTGTGTTTTCTTGCCAAGTAAAAAGTTTATTAAGCAACTTTATTCGCCATAAAAACCGATTTAATGAATTATCTTGAATGTTTTTTAGTTTAACAAACATAGTTTTAATATCTGTCAACAAAGAAACATTTAATTCTTTTTTCAGAACATGTTCATATAACTGATAACACCTAATTGCTAATTGTTTGTTTTGTTTTGGATTGCTTAAGTGATGTTTTATTTCACTAATAATTTTTTGTGTTTCAATTAAATACTCATTTATCAAAATATTAGTTTGAATATGGTTTTGTTGTTCTTTTTTTTCGCTTTTTTTAAAAATATATGTTTGGTAATATATATCAGTTTTAGTAGTTTTACTAAAATCAATAATTGAAAAACCAATTCCCCCTTGCTGATAGGTTCTATGAGTGGGGTGACCAACAATATCGTTTCTAATATGTTTTAGTTTTCTTAAGGTTTCATTTTGGTTAACATTAATACTATATTTGTAATGCATTTGTGCCCTACATAAATCATAAAGAGCATCAATTGAGACAAACAAGTTTTGCAGCAAACCAAAAATTAACAATAATGCTTCACCTTGCGTGTTTGTTTGATAGTTTTCAAACGCAGTTAATAAATCAGGTGTTTTTTCTAAAATATTAATTGCAGTAATTGATTTGTAATAATTTTGATCTGTCTTTTTAGAAATCATTAATTTGATTGTTGATAAGTCGCTTTGATACATGTTTTAATAGCCCTTAATAATTTTTAACAGTTCATCAAGAGAAAAGGTTTTATCAACCATTTTCCCTCTAATATAATCAAGTTTTAATGTGCTTGTAAGTGCTTTTTCTTTGGCATTGTTAACATGATATAAAATAAGCCTCATATTATATTTTAAACAAAACTCATTAATCGCATTTAAATAAGCAAGGGTCTTTTCATCAGTCTGATTTCTTCTTTCAGTTAAGTGAAAAACAGTAATCGCCGGTTCTTTTAAAAATGCCAAGTTATTAGTTCCAAGAATAACTCCTAAGCTGTTTAAATCATTTATAAGTTTATAATTTGATTGCCTTTTTTCATTTAACTCTAAGATAATTTCTACTGCTTCCAAAGGAATTTCATATCTTTGATAAAGACTTAATAAAAATGGAATAAAAGTGATGCTGCTCGCAGTTTGATTGCTTATTTGAAAAGATAATTTTACATACTTACTTGTTTTTTTATATATTTGGTTTAATGTTTTAAACCCTTTTTCTAAAATATATTTTTCTAACTCCTCAATAAACCCGCGTTTTTGGGCAACTTGATAATAATAATCAGCATAAATATTTAATGACTTATTAGAAATGCCCACCTCATAAGCATAAACTTTATTAGTGTTTTGATTTAGGATTTGCGTAAATGTTAATTCTAGATTTTTATTTGTTATTAATCTATCGATTTGACGAATCATTTCTGTTTCAAAATTATCTTGTAAATAATCATCATAATTAAAAAAGTAATAACCACTCACCAAACTGCTTGTTTTAGCTTTATATAAAGCAATACTTAAATACTGATATATTTTATCAGTGTTAGTTTCTTTGGTTTGAATTGGATAGCGAATAATTCCTGTATAAACTTTTAAGTTTTGACTAGGAATAATATTTGATTTAAAACCTTGAAGTTGGTTATAAAAAGACTGGACAAGTTTTTTAATTGTTCGAATATCGTTTTTGTTAACTGTTGCCAAAACTGAAGTTTGATCAAACTGATAAAGCTGAGTAAAATACTTTTGGCAAAATTCAACAAATTCTAAGAAAAACTTGTTTTTAAGCGCTTTTCCATATAATGATTCAAGATAATCTAGGTCCCCTAATTCAATTAAAAGAAAGGTTTGCTTTGATTTGCTTAAACTGGCAAATCTAGTTTCAAATTCATAAAGAGTTGCTATTTGTGAAATTGGATTTACAAAAGCTTTTTCTTGCCATTTTTCTAATTCTCTTTTTTGGTTTGTTATATCAATAAAAAGCCCATAAATAATATCTTTATTATTATGGTGAATCGCAAGATATTGCCTTTTGTTATAAGTTAATTCAATTTGAAAACTTTCTTGTTCTTTTCTTTTTAATGCTTGCAGCAATTCATTGTATCTAATTTGCTCATTTGGTAAAAACTTTAAAATTAGACTTGCTAGAGAATCTTGTTTTTTCAAATCAAATGTTTGATAAAATAAATTATTGCCAACTAATTCATTTTGGGCAATAAACTGAATTGCCAAATCAGAATCAAACATTTCAGCAGCCATTGATGAATGCTTTTTATAATTAGTTATAAATCTTTCGTATTTGAGTTTATATGCAACAAAACTTGAAATAACCTTAAAATAGCCATTCCATAAATCAATATTTTCTTTTTTTCTTTGATAAAAACAAACGCTTTCTCCCTTTCCTAAGCCGTAACAATAAATTTGCTGAATATTTGTTTTACTAAAAAAGTCAAGGGTTAAAATATCATAATCATCTAAAATCTCTTCTTTGGTTTTAACGATATCAATATAGTTTTCTGAGGCCCGACCTAAAAGTGAGTTATTCAAATGATATTGGTCATATACCTTTTGATAAAGACGACCTTTTTTATAATGAAATAAATCAGGTTTTAGATAAAACAGCATATCAGAAAACAAAAAATGTTTTTCTAAAATAATTCCAATGTTTCTTAGTTTTTCTCTTAAAGAAAGCCTTAAACTTAACAGGCTAACCTCTTGAAAAAACTGTTCTAACAAAATAAGGCTTTCACTAGTTAAAGGCTTTTGTTTTAAGGTTAGAGGTGGCGCTTTTTCAGGTTGTAGTTTTTCTTCTTTAAAAGAAATTGTTTTGACAACCTTTTTTTCCTTTTCTAACTTTTTTAATTCTTTTTGGACACTTAAAAGCTTATTATTGTAAAGCTCAAAACTTCTTATATCCTTATGTTGATCATAAAAAGTTTTTAAATTTTGATAGAGATTTTGTTGTTTAGACAAACTTAAGTTAATAAAATCTTTTTCAAACTCAACTTCTTTAATTTGCACCTTTTTATATTGATTGGCTTTAATTAACATAAGAATTTGATAATATATCTTTTCAATCACTTGTTCACTGTTAATTACTTCTTCTAACTTTTTAAAATATTTTTCAGCAAGCAAAAAGTTAAAATACATCGTTTTAATTACACTTAAATTAGCCTTATCAGGTTTTAACTCCAAAAGAGCCAAATATGCCTTATCAACTTCATCTTTGTGATGAATCATAAGATAATTAAACCAGTCTAGATAATACTCCATTGCTTCGTTTTTATTAAAAATATAAGTCTCTAATTCTGGCAGTATAGAAAAAAACTCTTCTTTAAATGCTTTTTTAAATGCTAATAGATCTAAATAATGCTCGTAGAAATTAATCTGCGGTAGCATTTGTTTTTTTAAATTTATATAATAGGTTGCTTCTTCCTTGTTTTTAAGAGCAATTTCACATTTAATCATCGTACTTAAGATTTCTAAGTAAAGCGGATTTGACTTTAATTCTACCAAATCAGTTAATTGCTTTTTAATAATAGTTTTTGCTTCTTGGTAAAGTTTTTGTTCAAAAAGAATATTAGATAATTTGACCGTAGCTAAAAGAACCTCAAAAGAATCACTGGAGGTTTTTATCACTAGCAGTAAATCATCAGCTAGTTTTTGAGTATCTTTTTTTTCTTTTTGATCTAAACTATTCAATGTTATCCATTTCTCCTTTTAGTTTTAAGGCACTACTTAAATAATGTTGAGCAACTTTATCAAAAGGAACTTTTAATTTCTCACTCATTTGATGGTCATGTTTGTAAAGAGCAACTAAATACCACTGGATGCTTTGCAATATTTTATAAAAATAGAGCCTTTGATAGTCTTGTTTTGTTGGCTCTTTACCAACGTATTGTTTCAATAAATCAATCCCGTCTTGAAAATTATTATTGCCAAATGCGGCAATATCAGAATACGGATCATTGTTTCCAGAGAACTCGAAATCAACAATATATAACTTATCTTTTCCCATAATAAAATTAGATCTTTGCGAATCGCCATGAGTTAATGTTTTTTTGTATTTATGAAAATGTGTTTCATATAATTTTAACATTTCAGCTTTCAAAACAAAATATCTTTGATCAATATGATGATAATCATTAATGCTTTCATACTTTTTTAATCTCCCAAAAGAATCATAATCATATTTAGACAACTTTTCTGAACAATGAATGCTTTTAAGGAGTTTGCTAATATCTTTTAAATAAGGTTTATAATCAACCGCTGAAAGAATTTGCCCATCAATATATTTACTTATTTTAATACCTGTTTTTAAATCAAAATAAATAGTTTCATTCGTAACTTCAAGTTTTTCAAACATTTTGATATGCTCAAGTTCTTCTTCTCGCCAAACAAAAAGATTTGCATCCTCGCCTAATATTCTAACAGTATATTTTTGCCCTTTAGAAATAACAACATAAGTATAATTACTCATGCCACCAAGTAAACGAAAAGCTATTTTTGGATTTTCTAAAACTTTATTTGCGGCAACTAAAATTTTACTTTCTAAACTCATTTTAATATCTCCCAAGTTGTAATTTTTCCTTTTTCATAAACAACATATTTACCATCCTTAAGCGCGCCAGGATTAATAAAAGTTACTTTTTTATTAGAAAATACTATTTGCTGATGTGTATGCCCAAAAATACAATAATCAACTTCATAATTATGACAAAAATCAATTAAGGTTTTTACACCTGATTTAACATGTTGAACATGCCCATGAACAACTAAAAACTTTTTATTATCAATTAAAAGCAATCTGGTAAGTGGCAAATTAATAAAAAAATCGGTATTTCCTTTTACTGAAACAATGCCTTTTGCTTCTAAAAACTTAAGATTCATTTGAGAATCACCAGCATCAAGATGAAAATCAAAACTCTTATGCTTTTTTAAGATGAGTTCCAATTTATCAACTCTTTTATGCATATCAGATGTTATTAATATTTTCATCTAAATACTCCTTTAATTTTTCTAATGCTTTTCCCCGATGAGATATTTTAAGTTTTTCACTTAAAGAAATTTGCGCCATTGTTTTATCTAATTCTGGTAAATAAAAAACCGGATCATAACCAAAGCCATAATTGCCTCTAGCCTTTTTAGCAATTAATCCTTCCACTTTACCTTCAAAATATGACACATTCTGATTAAAAGGATTATAAAGAGCTAAAATGGTTGTAAAAAAGGCTGTTCTGTTTTGAACACCTTTTAAATTTTTCAAAAGCTTTTTATTTCTTTTTTTTGTTGTCCTTTCATAACGGTGTGAACAAACTCCAGGCGCCATATTAAGAAATAAAACCTCTAAACCAGAATCATCAGCCAGCGCGATAATTTGATGTTTTTGACCAAAATATTTGGCTTTAATTAAAGCATTTTCAGCAAAAGTTGTCCCATCTTCATTTACTTCCTCAAAATCGTTTAAATCTTTTAAAGAAACAAACTTTATTGCTAAATTATTCAAATAACTAGCCATTTCTTTTATTTTATTTTCATTATGTGTACAAATTAAGAGTTTCATAAGACTATTATACCACCTTATCGAAGTAAAAAAAAACAGCAAAAGCTGATTTTTTAACTTAACAAAACTTCAAATTTATGAATGTTTTTATGATCAGAAATAACAATTACTAAATCATCTGGATTAATGAATGTATCAGCTTTGGGTGAAATTGTTTTTTTATCTCTAATTATCAACAAAACATTAACTTCATATTTGTTTCTAGTATCAAGTTCAAGTAGTGACTTAGGAGTAAACTTTGAACCTCCCTTAATCTCTTGAATCTCTCGCGACTAAAGTCACGAGATTCTTAGGAACAAAGCATACATAAAATCAAGCAATTGATGTATAATAGAGTCAATCTAGTTTGTAAAAAAAGAAAGGGTTTAACTTTTAATAGTTAAAAAAGGACAATTTATGGAATACACAGAAAATAAGCTTTCGCTTGCCAGATCAGCTTTTATCCTCTTTTATTACTTTTTAATGACTCTTTTGGTTGCATTATTGGTTGTTAGATTATTTGGTTCACTAAAAGCGACCACCTACGATTACTCATCAACTGATAATACCATTAGTTTTATTCAAACCCAAGCAAGCATCTCTGTTACTAGTAAAACTGAATTTGAAAACTCAATTTATCAAAACGCAGAAATAGACAAATATGACTTAGAAAATGGATATTACTTGCTAACCTCAAAAGGTCTTTATGATTCAGCTAATCCTCCTATATTTGATGAATCTTTTTTAAAAGAAATTTTTGAAAATGAATTTTATTTAATTAATGACTATAAAATTAACCGCGTTGCACCAACTGATGTAGATGATTTTTTTAGTCTTTATAATATTAGTAATCCGCAAATTGATTATTTCATTAAGGGTGGCGTTAATTTAAACAGTTTAGGAAGCACTTTAATTAATATAATCATCTATATACTTTTAACTGTTGGTCTTTTTATTGCCTCATACGAGGTTTTAGTTAAAGATCTAAAAGCTTTACCCAAAAAAGCCTCAGCAATAACCGGAGCTATTTTATTAAGCACTCTTTTTATGTATATCGGTAACTTTTTTGCCTCAACAATTACCGCAATTGTTGTAAGTGCGTTTAAATCAAATGTTATTACCTCACTTAACCAAGCAGCAATCGTTGCCCAACTAACTAGCAAATACGGCTTTTTAACAATTATCGCTGTTGTTGCGCTAGGTCCAATTGTTGAGGAGATAATTTTCCGCAAAAGTCTATTTTCATTAATAAAAAACCAGTGGATAGCCCTGGTTGTTAGTTCGCTTTTATTTGGCTTAATTCACGTTACCAGTGAGTTTAGTTTCGCTAACTTTATTATTAACCTAATCCCTTATTTAGTTTCTGGGTTTACGCTTGGGTTGATCTATATTTACAACAAGAAAAATATTTGGCTTTCAATTTTTGCTCACATTATTACAAATTTAATTTCCGTGCTTTTTATTACTCTTTCTTAAGATAGCTAAAGCTTTTTTATCACCAAATATCCTAGCATAATCGTATGCCTTTAGTTGATATTCATCTTTAATGTCTTTAATACCTTGATAAACTAAATTTTTTAACCCTTCATAATCCTTTTTAACGACTCCATGTCTTAAAGGATTTTTTTTACTGTTTTGATAATTTGTTTTACTCCCTAAATAAAACAAGAGCTTTTCTTCCATGATGCTGTTTTCTGATAACCTCGCTAATGCTAATAAATCTTGATTGTATTTATTAAATAAGTCTAAGTAACTACCACCTTTAATCATTAACTCTAAAATATTAGTATGGTTAAACCTGACAGCTAAAAAAATGGGTGTTTCTAAAAGATGGTTTTTCAAATGCGGATTTTCTTTTAATTTAAGTAAATACTCAGTTATCTTAACTGAACCAACTTCGCAAGCTTTATGAAGTAAGGTATTGTTTTTAAAGTCAGTTTTTAAAAGTTTTGGCGATAAACTAAGCACATATTCAAGAACCTCAACACTGCCACTTCTAACTGCATAAAACAAAACTGATTCTCCTTTTTTATTTAAAGAAAAAATATCAGCACCATTTTCAATCAACAAAACAATAATATTTAATTTCCCACTTAAAATTGCTAAATCAAGTGGTCTTTCGCCAAACTTGTTTTCAATGTTTAAATTAACATAGTGCTTAATCATTTTAATAATTATCTCTAAACTACCCTTTTTAACAGCGTCAAATAAGGCCGTTTCCCCCCGGTTATTTACTAAGTTAGGATTTATATGATTATCAAGCAAATAATAAACAACCTCTTTAGCGGAACCTCTTACTGCGTAATGAAGTAATGAGTTGCCATTTTCATCTCTTTGATCAAGAAAAAGGGGTTTTTCTAAAAAAAACTTTAAATTGTTTTTTGCAGCTTCAATAAAAATATTCATTTAATCACCAAATGTATTATAGCATAAAAAAAGGCCATAAGGCCTATTTGGTAAACATTCTTTTTTCACTATTAAACATCCTAGTTAGCAAATAAATAAACCCACCAGCCACAACGAGATTTGCCAAAGTGGCCACACCTAAAAACAGATAATTTATATTGCCCGCAAAAGCATCTTTAAGCAAGTTTGCAGTATTAAAAATTGGAATTAAATAAAGGGCAATATTTTGACTTCCCTTTTGCGTAAACATCGTTGACATCCCCACACCAATACTTATTAGCATAATCGGTGCTGCTAAAGTAGATGCTTCTTTAACATTTTTTGCAAATGCTGATGTCACAGAGATTAAAGAGATAACCACAAGCACAGAAGAAAGTAAAATTATTAACACATATAAATATGTATCAAATCCAAAGCTAATATTTGCCCCACCTTCTAGCTGCATTAATTTTGGCAGCGATAACATCACGCCAATAAAACTAGACAATGAACTTAAAATAGATAAAATGCTTAAGGAAAATATCTTTCCAAAGGCAATCTGGCTTCTTTTTGTTGGCGTTGCAAGTAGGGTCGCAATTGTTCCTCTTTCTTTATCACCAGCAATTGATTCTGGACCAACCGCTAAAGCACCTTGAAATAAAAATGTAATTATTAACATCGGTAAAATCATAGCAATCGGATTAAAACCGTTGCCACTTTTAGATACTTGCATAGTAATAAGCGAGATTTCTTCGCCGTTAATCATTGTTTTAGTATAGGTGTCCTGTTTTAAAACCGCATCAAAAATAGAAGCTAAATTAGCTGAGGAGATATCTTCACCATTAAAATAAGTAATTAGTTGTTTTTCGGCGTCATTATAATAAATATAAAGCGGTTTTTCACCTTCTTTAACTTCTTCAATAACTGCTTCAATATCAGCAGGCAAAACCGCCTCAAAGGTAATTTCTATTTCCATTTGTAAAGCTGTATCTACTACATCAGTTTTAATTTCTTCAACTAAACCAGTTTCATAAATAGTATATGCTGGATCAGGTTTTAACATTCCACCAAAAGCATTTCCTATTAATGTATAAACCAAAAATATCAACAAGCCAGGTAAAATCATGGTGGTAATAATTAGCTTTTTATCCTTAAAAACACGCGCTAATTCTTTTCTCATCACTATCCAAATATTTCTCATGTTAAATCACCTGCATGCTCTTGATAAATGTTAAAAAACACTTCTTCGATATCATTATCTTTGGCAAGTTTTTCAACTTCTTCTTCTAAGACAATTTTTCCATTAACAATAATACCAACCCGATCACAAACTCTTTTAACTAAAGAAAAAATATGAGTAGAGATAATCATTGTATAATTTTGCGCTTTCAAGTCAACCAAAAAGTCAGTAACAATCTTAGCAACCAAAACATCAAGCCCGTTAGTTGGTTCATCAAAAATTATAATCTTAGGATCATGCGCCAAAGAAATTGCTAAAGAGGCTTTTTGTCTCATTCCAGTAGAAAGATCACCAACTTTGACTTCTTTAAAATCAGTAATTTCAAATTTTTCAAATAATAGTTTTTTCCTCTTTTCCCGAACCTCAACATCAACCCCATGTAAATCGCTATAGAAATCATATAAATAATTGGGCGTAAAAAAATCTTCTAACTTCAATTCGCTAGTTAAAAAACCAATCTGCCTTCTTACCTCTATTGGCTCTTTAAGGGCATCAATGCCGCCAATAAAGATTTTTCCTTCATCAGGTTTCATTAATGTTGAAATCATTCTTAGTGTGGTTGTTTTACCAGCTCCGTTAGGGCCTACTAAACCATATATTTCTCCTTTGTTTACTGATAAAGAAAGACCATCTACTGCAACTTTTAATTTATTAGTTGTTTTATTGATTTTTTGTTGTTTTTTTGAAAGAATAAAAGTCTTTTTCACATTAACTAAATCAATTATTTTCTCCATTTTATCACCTTTTTCTTGAATAAACCAGTAGCATTATAGCACTAATAAAGCCATAATAAAACAGCAATTTTCAAAGTTATTTAAATTTCGTTATTTTAATGAATCAATAACTTGTTTTACCTGATTAATTAAAAAGTCTAATACTTCAACAGCTTTCTTCTTTTCTTGATTATGCGTGGAAAAATAAACCTTTAACTTTGGTTCTGTCCCACTAGGCCTAAAGGCAATCCAGCCTGAGTTATAAATAAACTTAACGACATTTGAAGGTGGTAAATAAACACCATTATCTAATAATATACCATTTTGATAATCTTCTGTTTTAATTAAATCTAAATTAATATTTAAAAGACCTTCCTTGCGCAAGTATGACATAATCTCATTTATCTTCAATGCTCCTTCTTCGCCTGGAAAAAAGTAGTTTAATGCTCCTTGTTGATAAAAACCAAACTTTAGATAAATTAAGTTTAAGTAATCAACAATTGTTTTTCCCTCTTTTTTTAGTTTTTGCGCTATCTCAGCAAGTAAAAAGGCTGCCTGAACTGCATCTTTATCAGCAACAAAATCACTTACTAGCGTTCCATAAGACTCCTCACAACCAAAAACATAAGGATGTAAGTTTTTAAACTTTTTTGACCACTGAGCAATAAACTTAAAACCAGTCAGTGTTTCAACGATATTTTGTTTGTAATAAGCTGCAATTTCTTTAATAATATCACTAGTAACAATCGTCGTATAAACTGCTCCGTTTTCTAAAGGTCTTTCATTTAACAAATAATAAAGCATAACTGCAGCAATCTCATTACCATTTAAAATAGTATAATCATTTTTATCTTTAACAGCCATACCAAGCCGGTCGGCATCAGGATCAGTCAGCAAAATAATATCGCTGTTTTCCTTTTTAGCTTCAATTAAAGCTTTTTCATAAGCAATAAAATCTTCTGGGTTAGATGATTTAGTGTTTGTAAAGTTAGGATCGCTTTTCATTTGAGAGGAAACCACCTCTAAGTCATAGCCACTTTCTTTTAACAGATCAACAATTAAAGTTGAACCTGTTCCATGAAGAGGCGAATACATTATTTTTAAGTCTTTATTTAAAAACTGATTAACTGTCAGTTTTTTTACTCTTTTTAAATAAGCAAGCTCAACAGTCTCATCTAATCTTATAATATACTCATTATCAACACTTTTAATTTGAAACAGATCTTCATTTTTTGCAATCAATTTAATTATTTCTAAAGCTTCCTCAACAATTACCTGTCCACCATAATTATTATAAACTTTATAGCCATTATATTCTTTGGGGTTATGGGAAGCTGTTACCATAATTCCGCCATCTAGTTTAAGATGTTTAATCGCAAAAGAAACAAGCGGCGTTGGCCTTAGTTCTTGAAAAATATATACTTTTATTTTCATATATGCTAATACTTTTGCTGCCTCATAGGCAAACTCTTTAGAATTATGGCGGTTATCATAACCAATCACAACCTCTGGGTTAGACTTTGTTTTTAAGAGGTAATCAGCAAACCCTTTGGTTGCTTTTTTGATTGTATAAACATTTATCCTATTTGTTCCAAGGCCCATAATACCTCTTAGGCCACCAGTACCAAAATCAATATCTTGATAAAAAGCATCGTAAATAGTTTTTTCATCATAGTCTCTTAAGATTTGTTTTTCTTTTTCGTTAAGACTTTCTTCGTTTAACCATTTGTTGTACCGTTTTTTATAATCCATTCCTACACTCCTTTTAATCACACAATATTATTGTAACTTATTTCTGCAATTTTTCAAATTATAATTAGCAAGAAGGCAGAAAAAAAGCTTGGCTTTTTAATTAAACCAAGCTTTTTCAAATCTAAGAATAACTAGTGTTGTAAAATAACTGTTACGCTACCAACTGCCAAGTTACCTTTGTCTTTTGTGTAATGAATCTTTAACTGGGTTACATTTGCTTCAATAACAAACTCAATATAACCTAATTGTCCACTTGCGACAAAATTATCAAACTCAAAAACAATATTATCGTCTTGATCATAGATAGTTACTTTAGAAGTTCCAGAAATGCTATTGTTCTTATACCAAATACTTACATCAGCTTTACCAGTTAAGGCAAAGGTAGGTGATTTAATATAATCGCCAGTATGGTCAAATTTAAGTTTTGGATCTCCACCGTAGTCAGAACCTAAACCGTTTTCTTCCCATCCTATTGCCGCAAGGCCAGCTTTTCCTTCACCAAAGAATGCATCTAGTTTTGTGTATGGATCTTCTTCCCATTTAGCATAGAAAGTTTTGTCTTCAGTCATAACAACACCAAAATCAAATACTTCATCATCTGCTAAATCAGCAAACCAACCTACGAACTTATAACCTTCACGAACTATGTTTCTTGGTTCATAAACTCTTCTGTTTTTCTCAACAGGGATTTCCTCAACAAACTCATCGTAACCATAATCAAAACTAATTGTCAGATCAACAGGAACTCGAACTTCTGCATCAGGGCCGTAAAACTCTAAAGCGAACAAGAATGAACGAGTATCAGTTTGAATATCAATTACATTAGTCGGTTTAGCTAACTCAACAACAACTCTTTTACCATAAGTTTTAGTCGCGTTTAAGTCGTATTCAGCTCCGTTAACTAAAAGCTTATCGTTATCATCCCAACCTTCAATGTAAAAGACAACAGTCTTAATTAAAACATCTTCATTAAACTTAAACTTTAATATTCCCTTATCATTTGTAGTACCTGTTTTAACCAAACCAGGAGTTTCTGGATAAGTACCGCCTGAACCATTACCTTTATAAAGTTTATCAACAGCTGTAATTGAATCTAGTAAATCATCAGCAAATACACCTTCCCAGAAAGCTGTGTCATCTTCTCTTTGACCTGTGCCCTCAATATCTGATAGGTCATAAGCAATTGCTGCATCTGTTACATAATCAATATGAACTTTTTCAGGAACAAGTTTAATTTGTTTAAAGGTAATAACGTTTGGATCGGCTGCATTAGTTAACACATCTTCCCAACCAAAATGAAATTCTAAATCATATGGACCTTCAACTTCAGGTACAATAATTAGTTCGTATACTACAAAATCTTCTGTAATAGGCATTAACATTTTTTCTTTTACTTGATTAAAGTCAGGAGTTATCCGATCTCCATCCTTATTAACAAAGTAAATTAAAATATCCCTTGCAGTTTCCGCTTTGACTTCAACAATAAATTTATAAGCTATATTTGAATTTAAGTCTAAATTAGCATATTTTAATTTTGCATGTGAAGCCCACCAAGCTGCACCCATATAATTAACATCAACAGTTCCATCTTCATTATAAACAGCATTGCTCTTTGGATCGCCATCGTTGTCTACTGGTACTTCCATCGCGATAAAATCGATTGCGTTTTCTTCATCAAATTCAATTTTGTATTCAGGAACTATTAAGATTTGCTTAAAGGTAATAACGTTTGGATCAGCTGCATTATTTAACACATCTTCCCAACCAAAATGAAGTTCCAAATCATATGGACCTTCAACTTCAGGTTTAAAAATCAGTTCATATACTACATAATCTTCTGTAATTGACATTAACATTTTCTCTTTAACTTTATTAAAGTCAGAAGTTATCCGATCTCCATCCTTATTAACAAAGTAAATTAAAATATCTCTTGCAGTTTCTGCTTTAACTTCAACAACAAACTTATAAGTTAAATCAGAATCTAACTCTAAATTAGCATATTTTAATTTTGCATGCGATGCCCACCAAGCTGCACCCATATAATTAACATCAACAGTGCCATCTTCGTTATAAACAGCATTGCTCTTTGGATCGCCATCGTTGTCTACTGCAGCTTCCATTGCAATAAAATCAATTGCTTTTTCATAATCAAATTCAATTGTAAGTTCAGGAACTATCTTAATTTGCTTAAAGGTAATAACGTTTGCATTACCTGAATTAGCAACATCGCCATCCCATCCCATTTGAAGTTCTAAAGCAAACGGATTGTCATCTTCTGGCGTGAAAATATATTCAAGAACAACAAAATCAGTAGTTAAAGCAACTTTCTTTTTACCCTCAAATCCTAAAATAGGTTCAGTTTTGCCTTGGAAATAAACTAGTATTTCTCTTTCTGTTTCCACTTTAACTTCTAAAACTAATTTATGAGTTACTCCTGCTTCTAGTTGTAAGCCAGTATACTTTAATTTAGTCGCAGAAGCCCACCAAGCACCACTTGGACCATTATAAGTAATTTCTATTGAGCCATCAGGTAAATATTCTGATGTTGCTTGACCTGGTTCATCACCAACGTCAACGTCTAGTTCTAATGCTAATAAGTCAATTGCCGCTGATTCATTAAAGTCAATATCAACAACTGTAACAAGTATAGTTACTTCTGTTTCATTACCCGCTATATCAACAGCTTTATAAACAACTTCAAACTCTCCCGCTAAAATTACTACACCGTTTATATCCAAAAATGCTTCTAAACCAGTAATATCTTCTAATGTAAGTGTAATTTCACCATCAACATTATCAGAAACGCTAACGCCAGCAAATGGATTAAACATTTCACCAACAGTAAGTGTTGTATCACTTAGGCCACTAAATTTTGGACCTTCTTTATCATTAACGGTAAGCGTTACTTCAACTGTTGCTTCATTTAGTGAAGAGTCTTTTACTGTATAAACAACAACGAAAACGCCAGCTTTATCAACGCTAAAGCCACCATCATCAATCATATCATCAGTAATTGCGATTTCACCATCAATATTATCAACTGCACTTACATAAGCTTTCAAATCAACTTCAACTTCATCAAATTGGTCAAACTCGGTTGGTAATTGATCATCAACTGTTAGAACTGGTGCAAGAACATCAGCTTCTGCTAAAACTTTAATATTAAGCACAAACTCAACTTCATTATCACCACTATCTACAACAGTATAAACAACAACATAATCACCAGCAGCAGCCATATTAACATCAGAATCATCAACCATTGCATCAAGAACTTCAATCGCTCCATCTTCACGGTCAAATATTGTTACATATTCTTTCCAATCTGGTTTTGCATCACCAACTGCAAATGTAGTTTGAAGACCTTTAACTGCCTTAACTTCTGGAGCAGAATCTTCTAATGACAGCAAATAAAATTGCGCATTATCAAAATAGATTTTATTGTTCTTTTCAGCGTCAGACCAGTCAAAAGTTCCAACTTTGATTTCAAATTTAACTACATTGGTATCAGCTTTTTCTTTATTTACATAGAAAATATAGTAAACTGTAGTCCAAGTTGTTTTAATTGTATGTTGGAGATTTAAAAATTCATTTTCTACTGTATGAGAAAAATCATCAATCCACGGATCAGTATCAAACTCAAGTCCTGCTCGGAAGCTCATTTTTCTTTGTTTTTCCGCTTTTACATCAACTTTAAACATATACCAGTTATATGGTAAGAGTTGGTCTGTGGTTAGGCCTCTAACATAAGGGCTTGATGCAGAATCCCAACCGCCTGGTTCAATTACATCAACAACAAGTAAGCCATCCTCAACATAAAGTGTAACATTTCCACCACCAGAAAGACCCCACTGGTCTTCATTAAGTGGATTATCAAATGTTGGATCAAGAATGTAGTTTGTATTAAATACTTGATATAAATATACTGTTCTTGTCTTTGTTGTCTCATTGTCTGAACTATCTTTTACCTTTAACACAACATCATAAACACCAGGAACATCAATATCTAAATCACCTAATTCAACTTCAATGCTTGAAGTGAGATTGCCATCGATATTATCTTCTGCCATTACACCTTTTTTAACTGATGAAATAAGTAAATCAAGATCTCCTGCTGGAATATGAACATCTTGTGCTGGAACAGTAAGTTCTGGAGCAATTAAATCAGCATGCTCACCTAAGAACAGTTCTATCTTTTTAACATCATATTCGTTTTCTAAATCAGGAAACTCAATTTTAAATAGCGCTTCATCAAGTGGACTGTCGATTCTAAAGTATTTAGTAAAGACTTGATAATCTGTACCAATTTGCAGTGGAGCTCCATCTGAGATTGCATTTTCAAGTGAAACTGCAACTGCAGCCTCATTTGCCGCTTTTGCTTCAACAACAAGTTTTACAAGGGTAAAAGCACCAATTTGAGGATTAATTAAGCCACCAGAGATAACTTGTGACATTGATCCAGCTTTGGTTGTACTTGCTTTTCCAATCTCGCCATCTAAGACAAACGCAACATCATCAAAATCCCAGTTTGCAAGCAATAAAGCACTTTCTTCTTGGAATCTATTATAGCCAAACCCAACAGTTACAACTCGTGATTTTTCCGTTTCATTGTCTGAACTGTCAACAGAAGTATAAGTAAGTGTATAGTTGCCTGGTACCCAAATATTAACTTCTCCATCAACTACTATATCAGCTGTAATAACGCCATCAGTATCATCAACTGAACTTACTCCTGCCATTGGATTAAATACTTGTCCAACAACAATCTCAACATCAACAACTCCTGCTAGAATTGGTGCGTCCCTATCAACGAAAACTACTGTAACCTTTATTTCAACAGTTGCTTTTTTGCCACCAGAATCTGTTACTTCATAAGTAACAGTATAAACATTAGGAACATTAATGTTAACATTACCAGTGAATTGTATTTTGTGGGTTAAGTCTCCATCTTCCTCATCTGTTGCTGTAATACCTTGAAGGGGAACAAATGTTTCACCTACTTCGATAGTTTTATCTTCCGCACCATGAATTACTGGTGCTGCATTTTCTGGTGGTTTTGGTTTATCACACGCCACCAACATTAGCGCTAAGAATAAAACGCCAAAAATAAATTTTAAACCTTTTTTCATGTTTTCATCCTTTCTATTTAGGTTTTTTTTATCTACTTAACTTGAATGATCAATTAAAACTAACTATCATTCTAAACGTTAGAAACATTTTGTTTCTTGCCACAACTATTGCTCAAGCAAAATTTATTTCTTGCTTTGCCTAACATAAATAAGTTAAACTCATTTCTCTTTTTTTTCCATTCATTAACTTAAATATCTTTTCTCCTTTCATTTAATTTCCGGCAATACCAGAGCGGTCAACCCCTTCAATAAACCATCTTTGAGCAATAAAATAAACTACTAAAAGCGGTAAAATTGAAAGCACCGTCCCAGCAAAGTGAACACCTTGATTAAATGTTTCACTTGCCCCTTGCAGACCAACGGTACCCTGCGGAAAATAAAATTGATATAAATGTCTAAAGGCTTGTACCATAACTGGTAAAGTCTCATAGCGATTTTCTAAATAATATGTTGTCAGGCCAGTTTCATTCCAATACCAAACAAAAGAATAAAGGGAAGTTACCAAAAATGCAGGTAAAACCAGAGGAATTGCCACTTTAAGAAAAATACCCAACTCATTAGCACCATCAACTTTTGCTGCTTCTCTTAGCTCATAAGGGATCATTTTAAAAAACTGATAAAATATTAAAATAAAGATTGCCTGCCTTAAACCAAAACCGGTTAAAGCTGGATAAATAAAGGCCTTTAATGATCCAATCATCCCTAAACTTCGGTAAATTACATACGTGGGAATTTGCATTAAAATAGTCGGCACCAAAAAGAAAGCCAATAAAAGTCCAAACATTATTCTTTTAAACGGAATATCATAAGTTGCAAAACCATAACCAATAATAGCCGAACTTATAACGATGAAAAATGTCGTAGTGGTTGTTACTAAAAATGAGTTCCACAACGATGTTCTTACCTTTAAGACAACAAAAGCTTTTAAGTAGTTGTTAATAGTGAAGTTTTTGGGAACCCAAATAGTTGTTGGATCAACTAAATCTTCAAGCGGCATAAAACTAGTAACAATCATCTGCAAAATCGGATATAAAAAGATAAAGCTAATGCCAATAAAAAACACATATAAAATCAGCTTAAAGATTAGTCCGTCATTACCAAAGCGACCAAATAATAATTTTTTTACTTTGCTTTTTCTCATTTTATGGCCTCCTAGTTATATCTTTTATTGGATAGTTTAATAAATACTGTATAAAATCCAATAATCACAAGTTCAATAATAAATAAAACCCACGCAAGCATTGATGAATATGCTCGGCCAAATTTTGGTTCTGTTAAAGTTGTTCTAATCAAACCATTAAGCTCATTATTGGATAGGTTTGCATAAATAACTGTTGTATAAACGATATTAATAATCATTAAAGACTGCAGTCCCGGTAAAGTTATTTTCCAAAAACTTTCCCACATTGAAGCCCCATCAATTGCTGCGGCTTCATAGATTGCTTTATCACGCTTTTGTAATCCAGCTAAAAAGATTAAAGTCTGAACTCCCGAAAGCCACAATACTAAAACGATCTTTTGAAATGCCGTAATAATAATTGAGGCAAACTGAGCCGGTAAGTAGCGGTTGATCTGTGCTGTAATAAAGCCACTTTGAACAGCTGGAGCACTAAGTAAATTATACTGACCAAGCTGATAAAGCATGCTACCACTCAGTAAAATAACGGGAATAAAGAAAATAACTCTAAAAATACCTTTACCTTTAATGTTTTGATTAAGCATCAGCGCAAGCACTAAGGAAAAAATCAATACCAAAGGCACAACCAAAGCCACATCAAAAAATACATTTAAAACAATCGTTACATGCTTTGGCTGATTGTTGAAAAGCTCAATATATCGATTAAACGTCCACCCCTTTAAAACAAAACGAACACCGCCAGAAAGCTCATCTGCCACATAACTTGCACTTTTTGCAAGACTAATTCTAATTGAACTGAAAAAAGGTTGGAGGCCAAAAAAGTAAAGACCAATCAACCACGGTAAAATAAAAAGTAGTCCAATTATTTTCTGCTGATGGTGATGAGGAATCCTCTTAAATTGTTTATTTAACCATGAAAGGCCAGTATATTTGAAAACAAATTTTTTTATTTTTTCAAATGGTATTTTCTTAAACTGGGCCTGCACCCATAAAAATCCGCTATACTTTAATATAGTTTCCTTAAACTTCCCGGATTTTTTTTCTTTGGCTGGTTTTCGTTTTCTTTTTTCTTTCATTACTACTCCTCAACAACAAGATATCCAAACGAAGGAATACTAAAACCTTCATACAAAATAGCTTGATCAGTGTGGTTAACGTAAACCACACCATTTTCATAAACAACTTTTGCCAATCCATCCAGTGGATAATAATGCGATAACATTGCTTTGCCCACAAACGGTTTTAAATCCTTTACCGCATTATAACTATCAACTATTTTATCGTCCCAACTACCATAATAGGTGGTCAATAAATGTTCAAAATTAGTAAATCTTAACTTATGACCTTCTCTTGAAGTGATAATAAAGGAAGGTCTAAGATTATATTCAATCATCTTCAGCTCCATCGCCTTAACATTGTGCATATAATTTAGATAAGGCGTGTATAATCTTGTGTTGCCTGATAAAACCAAAGAGATAAAAGGAATTGAATCAGTAATATAAGCATATGTATTGGCTTGATAAGGGGTTTGATAATAAGCATTAATAAAGGGATATAAATAACTATCAGGTTCATAAAGACCTATTTGATAATTATTAAGATTTTCCATTTCAAAAATAACTTGATTAATCATTTCTTCTCGGTATACTACACCTTTTGAACCCTTGTAAGAAAAACTAATATCACCAATGCCCGATAAACTTAAATGCGAAACATCATATTTTTGATAACCCTTAGCATTTTTTAAAATCCGTTTAGAAAAATCCGTTACCGAAAGCAGTCTCGCTCTTGGTGTTTGCGCACTTTTTGTTGAAAGAGAAAACATATCTAAAGATGTTCTTTTTAGGGTTTGATCGAAAACTCCAGGCTTAGAGGTAACGACTGGGGAAGCAACTAAAGAAAGTTCAACATTCCCTAAATCTTCAATGCCTTGAACTAACCTTTTAAACCCTTTTGCTCCGCCTAGTTTATTATTTGCAGCAAACTTATAAGGCGTTTTCCCATAAAGACCGTATTGGTTATAGTTTTTATAAGTTATTAAAAGATTATCTGCAACCAAGCTTAACTCTTCAATAATCTGTAATGCTTCTTTATAAGGCGTTAAAACAACCTTTTCTTTGCCAAAAAGCGATGGTTTTTCATCAAGGCCAACAAACTCAATATGCATATCCATTACTTGATCTTCATCTTTTTCTAGGCCTAAAGATTTTTGATAATGTCTTGCCATTCCCGAATAATTTGCTTCTTCTCCATTTAAAAATGCATAAGACATATTAAAGTCAAACTCATAAGGATCTTTATTAATCAAAGGAATACTTGTAATCTCACCACCACTAAGGCGAATCAACATTTGATCTCTTGTTCGGTAGACAAAAAATGTTGTGTTAAGATTAATGTTGTTGTACTTAAATGGATAACTATGAAGTTCCGCTGCTCCAAAACCAGAATGAATTTCAGCAAAAAATGCTTGTTGGTTATAACCGTGATTAATCCCAAAAATTGGATGTTTAAGTTCTGATTCTTCTTTTAGGTGAGCCCCAGATGTTAAGGCTGCTTGAATACCTAAATCTCTTCCATAAATCCGCTTGATATATGCAGTATCAAAGGGTTTATTTTCATATCTAATTAAAGCACCTGAACCATCAGGAATCATTGCATAGCCATTAATCTCATAATTATCAGCGCCAAAAAACGGAAAAACATAAACACTTTTTAGTTTATATTCTTTTGCATATTTCATGGCTGGAGTTTTAATGGGAATCTCAACAATTGAGTTATGTGGTATTAACACTTTCAACTCATCTTGATCAATTTTTACTTCCAAATCAAAACTAATACCGTATTTACTTAAATTAATGTTTGCCTTAAAACCGTTAGCAAAAATCTGATAAGTAATTTGGGATGCTGCATCTTTATGAGTAACGGGAATATTAACTTCAGTTAAAGACGCTGAATCATAAAACTCAACTGTTATTCCCGAGTCGATAAAGTTTCTTAATCTTTCCGTATAGCCAACTCCTCTTTGATCTGTATAACCTAACCAATAATAATCGCTTGTTTTATCATAAACTGCAATATTAACATTTTTTCTTTGCAGATAAAGTCTTAAATTGCCTAAATCACTAACAAACTCATAACCCATATCAAATAAGTCTTGCTCAGTATAATTTTGATTGACCAAACTTTGATTAAGGGCTAAGTTTTGCTGGCTGAGACTAAAACTGTACTCAAACTCATTAGTCAAAGACATCTTTTTGGTGTAATTAGCATATAAAACTATTGTATAAGAAGCTAAAACAAACAAACAAATTATAACTAGAATCTTAATTTTACGCACTAATAATCACCTCCTTAATCAAGTCTAAAATAAACTCAATTACTTGAACTATCATCATATAAAGCATCACTAAAACAATAATCATTACTAACATCATAAAAAGCGTTAGTAAAATATTATAAATAGTTTCTTTTACAGAAAAGTTATGAGTGTCTTTAATCATGAAAAACAACAACAAGAAAGACCATAAAACCATAACTCCCATGCCAAAGTAATAAATAAAACCTTCATTTAAAGTCAGACCATTAGAAATTAAAATTAAAATTGGTAAGAAAATATAAACAGGAATTAAAGCTCCGCTTGTATTAGTAACAATCGACTTAAATGTTCCTTCTCCTTCCATTAAAGAAGAAGAAAGATAATTAGCAAACACAAAAGCGGCGAAAGGACCAATAATCTTAAAGAGCTCTTCACTTAAATCAAGATGCTCAAGATGGGTTGTTCTAAATAAAAATCCTGTCAGCAACAAATGCATTAAATAAAGAATCACCAAACCCGCTAAATAAAGCAACAGCGAGCTATATCTAACCCTATTTTTAGCTTTACCTTCGTAAAATGAATCCAATGGTTTTTTAATATATTTAGTCATAAAAATAAGTTCTTTAATTGTTCTTTTTTCTTTGACTTTATATAAAACGTTACTAAATGAATCTCTTATAATATATTTTTTATAGCGTTTAAACACTAAAACAAAAACATATAAAACAACAAAACCAATAATAAAGAAACTTGAATATTTTTGAATTGCTAAGTTTCTTACTTCCCACATAGCCTGGGAATACATTGAAGGTTTATTGGCAATCATGAATTTGTCCATTGCCTCTTTGTATTTGGCTTGCATCAAATAAGAACGGCCAATACCTTCATGAGCTAAATCAAACAAAGCATTATATCTTAATACTTCTTCCCAATATTCTTGGCTTTCTAAATACTTTCCTTGATTATATAAATATAAGGCTTGGTGAATTACCTCTGCATAAGCTGTTGGTCTTAGGATGTGAATATTATTATTAGCATCATCAAGAATAAATAAGTTGTTTTCGTTATCAACAGTTATCCCTGAGACATTTTTAAATAACCCTAATCTATCAACCTGACTAGAACCGCCAAAAACAAAAAGCAAATGTCCTTCTCTATCGTATTCATAAATAAAGCCTGATTTTGTCACTGCATAAATGTTTTCAACATTCCCAATAAATAAATCCGCAAACTCACCAGAGGTTATCATGCTAGAAGGAAAAAAGTTAATTCCCCCATTGTTTACTTTCTTTAACGTATCGCCTCTGTTGCCGTTGATTAAAGTTTGGGTTGTTGTATAAATATAACCTGTCTCTTTTAGATAAATATTATTAGGTGCTGGTGGAATCTTTTTATCAAGATTTGATCTTTCCCTATTACCATAGATAATTTGCAAGATATAATCAAGCAATGTTCCTCTAATGCGGTTTGTCGCAAAAAAGTTTAAAAACCGGTTTTCTTCATTAATCATCATTACGCCATTATATGATCCCTCAGAGATAACATACATTGTATGATTATTATCAACCGCAATTTTTTGCGGTCTGTATAAAAAGTTGTTAACTACTAAAACCGGACTATTAGGTCTTTCATAGCTTTTTTCATGATTAACTGAAACATTAACCCGGTCAAAACTATAAATATGGATTCTACCAGATGTTGAATCTTCTGGTTGCCCATAATCAGCAATATAAATATTGTCATCTCGAACATAAAGACCCATTGGTTGAACTAGTCTATCATCACCAAAAGACATTAAATATTGACCTTCTTTATCTAAAACAACAATTAGTTTATTGCCTGTATCAGCAACATATAAAAAATCATCATCAATAAATATATCTTGCGGTGCATTAAAAGTTTTATTGTCATAAACGCGAATATCTCTTACAGTCTCATAAGCATCTTGTGTTGGTATAAGCACGTTAAAACGATTTGGCGAATAAGTAACAAATGGAGCACTGCCAAAGATGGTAATTGGAACGATTAATAAGCTAAGAAATAAAACTAAAATTGTTATCTTTTTCATATTATTTCAACCCCGAATGTGCCATTGTGTTCATAACGTTTCTTTGTAAAATGATAAAAAGCACAATATTAGGAATAAATATTATCAGTGAAGCTGCTGCTGAGATACCTTGAGCAGCAATCGATGATGTACCCAGCGTTAAGGTTTGGAAGTAATAAGGTAATGTTTTTAGTGATTCATCATTAATAAAAAGTGCTGATGTTTCCACATTGTTCCATGAGCTTTGAAAAGCTAGTATAGCTATTGTTGCTAAAGCTGGTTTAACTAGCGGCAGCACTACCCGTGTATAGATTTGAAACTTATTAGCCCCATCAATTTTAGCGGCATCATACAGTTCTCTTGGAATCTGATCCATAAACTGCTTCATTAAAAAAACACCGACAGGTACAGCAAGTAAGGGTACAATATGTGCAAAAAATGTGTTTACTACACCAAGTTGATGCATAACAATAAACCTCGGTACTGCAACTGCAATTGAAACAAACATAATCGCAATTTGATTAAGTTTTAATAAAGGCGCTTTAAGCTTAAACTTTAAAAATGAAAACGAATAAGCAGCAAGCGAACTTAAAAATAGGCTACCAAATATAACAACCACAGCCGCAATAATACTATTAAATACGTATCTACTAAAAGGAATATCTGTTTGCTCAGCCGCTTGAATTAACTGCTTAAAATTGTCAAATGTAAATCTTGTAGTAAAAAACTTGGGCGGATAAGCATAAAGCTCATCTATTGGTTTAAAAGCATGCGAAATTATATAAACAATCGGTAAAAGCATCACTAGTAAAATTGGAATTAAGATTAAAAAGAATTTAATTTGACTGCGATGAAAATGCGTCGGATTTATAATCGTCCCAAAAAAACTAGATCTTCTTCTTCTGAATCTGAATTTAAACCTAAACTTAGATCTTTTTTTCTTTTTCAATCTCGCTCACCTCCAAACATCCTATGGGCAATGCGGCTGAAAAGATAAACTATAATCAAAAGCACTACCGCTAGCGCACTCGCGTAGCCCATTTCATATCTGGCAAAAGCATAGTCGTTCATATGGTCTACAACCAGCCAGCCAGCATGCTGCGGTGGTGGTGAAGACAGTGTTAAAGCGCTGGCGATTCCGCTAGCGTTAAAGGTTGAAACGATTGCCATTACCGCTCCAAAAAGCATTTGTGGTTTCATCGAAGGAATTGTAATATAAAATATTTCCTGCCACCGGTTTTTAAGACCATCAATATAAGCTGCTTCATAGATTTCTTTATTAATATTTAAAATCCCTGATAACATGGCTAAAAAGCCAATTCCCATGGAAGACCACAGGCCAATAAAAATCATCACCCACTGAATAATTTTCGGGTCTTGTAGCCACTGCACAGCAGTGTTAATTGCCCCAATATTCAGTAAAAAGTTATTTAAATATCCGCGGTTATCACCGCCAAAAATCACCCGCCAAACTACCGTCATTAATATCCCAGAGGTTAGGGCTGGAGAATAGATAATAATTGCAAAAAGTGTTCTAACGCGGTGGGGGATTTGGGCTAAAAGCCAAGCTAACATAAATGATATTAAATATCCGCCCGGTCCAATAATTAAAGCATAAAAAACAGTATTCGGTAGAGCAAACTGCATAAAATCAGTATCCTCTGTTAAAAGGTTAATATAATTCCTTAAACCAACAAAACGAGGAAAGTTGACTGTATCATAATAGGTAAACGAAAACAAAATCGATATCAAAACAAGCAACACGACAAAGATAAAGAAAAATGTCGCATAAGGCATGATAAAGAAGTAGGAAGTGTTAATCTTTTCTTTTCGTCCACTTTTCGATGTTTTCATTTCTTGGAATGATGTATTCACGGACAACTACACCTCCTTTTAAGTAACCAAATTCTTCAAACTTACGAGCAAGCTCGCGGTTAACCCTTGGAATTGATTGGTCAATAGCTATTCTTGGATTTACTTTATCAATAACAATTTTATTCCAAATGTTTGTTAGTTCTCTTTCAATAATATAACTACCTGGTGTAACAGCTGGGATTCTTGACCATCTTGCCTGCAAGAGACTTTGGTCTTTAACTTTTTGATCCCATACACTTCTTTCTAAAGCACCTAAATTAGCTGGAACAGCTAAGTATCTTTCACCTAAAATCATTTTAATATTTTCTAAATATTTAAGTTGTACTTCTTCACTTGACCACCATTTAAGCAGTTCAAAGGATTCATCATGTTTTTTCGAATCTTGCATAATAATACTTGCCTTACCATATGTCGGTGCCCAACGAGCAACCTCACCTAAAGTATCATCATAAATACCAGGAATTGGTAAAATATCCCACTGACCATTAAGCTCAGGAGCAGCATATTTAAGTTGAAGGTAAAAATCAATTGTCGCAACCCCAATCGGCAGCGAACCACTTCTAAAGTGTTCAAAAAATGAAGGAATTTGTTGCGGAAGATTATATTTATTAAAAATATCAGTCATAAATGTAATCGCATTAATAGTGTTTTCTTCATTAAATGTAGTTTGATAACTAATATCTTGATAAATTTCACCACCAAATTGATAGATAAAAGGACTAGTAAGCCCAAAGCCTTTATAAGCTCCTTCACCACCTAAAGGGTGATAAAAATTCATTTGATAACTTTGTAAAACAGGTAATATATTTAAAACTTCATCCCACGTATCAGGCGGATTAATCCCTAAAAAGTTTAGGATATCCTTCCGGTAAAACAGCAAATAAATCCCTTGCGTCTCAGGAAGCCCATAAACGCCATCTTCAAAAATCATTGGTGTAAAATTATTGGGATGATATGGTTCAATTAAATCATAAAAACCTGGGAATTCCGTTAAATCTTTTAACATACCTCTTAGGGCATAAGAATATGGATTCCACGAATCAATACTCATAATTAAATCCGGATTTGTTCTTGTAGCATGATTTAGGATAATTTTTTGGGTGCTTGGCAAAACTGACAACCTAACCGGAATTCCAGTTTGAACTGTAAACTCACTATCAATCATATTTTGCATAATATCTAAATAAAGTGTTGATTTACCTACCCAAACATTAACACTTTCTTTGTCTTTTTTTGTCATTTTATAGCGCTGATCAAAAAACGAATAGAAAAATGATTTAATATTAAACCAAATCTTTTGGAAAAAATTAGAGTTAGCTTTCGGAACTTTTGCATCTCCGTAAACATAAATATAATCAATTGCCAGTGGTTGTCTACTAATTTGACTAATTGCTTGACCAATAAGCTGATAAGCTGAACCACTACCAATGTTTAACTCTTGGAGTTTGTTTGGCAGTCTATTCGGATATTTACTTAATCTTTTTAACTGTTTACTAGCTATTAGTAAAGTTGTTGCTGCAATAACTCTTTTACTTTTGGGAGCAAAAGCTCTTATTTGTTCATATAACTCTTGTAGCCTATCTGACATAGCAACTAACTCTTCTTTGACCGTTGGCAAATAACTAATAATATTCCAGTCAATTAAACTATCTGATGACTGTCCTGTTAACTGGGTTATCGCAAAGCCTAGGCCATTAACTTTATCCATAACCAAATAAAGTTCATCAATAATGTCCGTTAAATGACTCATTGTAGATTCAAAAGTAATACTGTGAGTCCCCGCCTCTAAATAGAATTTAAATGGGGTTTTATTACCACCTAAGGCATGATTTTTCCATTCCTTTGTATGTTCAAATAAATACTCTTCTAATTCTTTAAATGGCACTTTGCCATCAATTAAGATCTTTCTAGCACTGCTGCTACCGCTGGAGATATTTTGTAAGTATTTAAGATTAATATGATAAAGTCCTGTTTGCCTAATATCAAAATAATAAGTAACATTGGTTCCCGTTCTAGTCATTGAATTGCCATCAAGCATATTTAATACGCTTGTCTTATAAGCTTCCGGTCTCATACCTGAACCCTTATAATAACCTGACTTAACTTCAATATCGTTTTTCTTTAAAAAAGATTCACCTTCAATAAAAATAGAATCACTAACGATTTGCTCAGAAGAATGTTTAACTTCATAATTCTCGTAGGCTAAGACTTCTTCTTTTGGACTCAGCGTTAAAGTTTTTAGCAAAATCGGATGATTGTTTGCTTTAATTTTAACAGTTGATACGCCCTTTTTAAAATAGAAAAACAGTGGTTCTACGTATCTACCACTTGGATCAACTAAATACTCGCTATAATCGCCTAAAAACGCATTAGTAAATGGTAAAAGCTCATTGCCATAGCGATTATATTTTTCATCTTCTTCTCGCTCTTTTAATGTATAACTAATCGTTAAGGGAAGTTCGTTAAGTTCATTAAAAGGCACCTTATCATCAATAGAAAATAAAATGGTAGGTGGAGTTGAAAATGATTCTTCAATCTTGTAATCAAGTAAAACATGATAAAGCCCTGAAAAAGGAATATTGACACTAATAACTGCTTCATCTTCTTTATTTAATTCAAGGTAATTATCGTGATAAACCAAGTGGTTGTTTTCTGGTTTAAAAAGGTCGTAATCTAAAATAATAGATTCGCCCTTGTAATAATGGGAGTCACGAAGCCACTGTCTTAACACACGATGATAACCATCGTCTCTAAATTGACTCAAATCAAAAACCCAATCATCATCTTGTGCATTAATTGGTGTTTTTGAAAAGCTTTGTGTTACTACAATTGTCAAAACAAATAAGAAAAATACAAATAGCTTTTTCATCGTAACTCCCTTCACTTAATTAATTTATATTAACCGTATAATTGATCATCCATTGCATTTTTAGCTTCTTCAAGTGCCAAATCTGCTGCATCTTGGATGGTTTGTCTTAGGGTTGCAAAAGTGTTTCTAAAATAGAAAACATCAGTAAAGTAAGGTTTAACAGCCTCATCAACTGCATCCCAACCAACAACTTCTTTATTGGCCCAATAAGCACCATTTCTCAGTCCTTCTAAAAACTCTGGTGAAGCAAAACCGGGCGCAACCTCACCATAAGGAATCGCTTCCCAAACTTTATTAACACCATGGCCATCAATTCCATAATCAACAATTGGATAAGGGAAGTTATTCGCTTGTTGGAATAATTCTTGTCCTTCTTCTTCATAGATTTGGAAACGAGTTAAAAGGCCATCTTCACCAAATGTCATAAATTTAAGCAATTGATATGCTGCGTGTTTATGAGGAGATAAAGCTGAAACTCCACCAATATCAGTGTTTCCACTTGTAACTCCATTTGGACCAGGATAAACATCCCAATTAAATGCCATATCTTCAAAATAATCTTTTGCCCGCCAAGTTGGATCTGGCCACATAGCTACTTTTCCTCCATATTGAGGTTTAAAATCTGGATTAGCATAAAGTTCTTGTAGCTCATCTGTGGTAAATGTCCGCTTAATATATTTTTGATCAAGACCAGTGGTGTAGCGATTTATTGCGGTTTGAAATACTGGATCATCAAAGTTAAATTTCTGGCCATCATATGTCCAAGCAAACCAGTTTTTCCCAACTTCTGGATCTTCTTTCATTTTTAATACTTTTGGTAAAGTTCTTACATAAGTATTTGTATCTAAAAGACCATACTCTTTTTTACTTGCGTTGGTGGTTGCCTTAGCGATTGCTTCCATTTGATCATAGGTCCAATTATAATTTGGTCTATCAACGTTTGCCGCATCTAATAAATCCAGATTCACAAAAAATGGATATGGATAAATAAATGTTGGCAGAGCATAACGTCTATTATTATAAACACCATGATTTTTCAAACTATCAAAAATAAATTCTGTTGAAGGATCATGATTATACATTTCAGTTATATCTGCTAAAATGTGAAACGGTAAAAATGATTCTAGTCTTTGAACTAAAAATACATCCGGCAAATTCTCCGCTTCCAATAATCCCATAAAAGCAACATCCCAGTCATAGTCTTCTGCAACAACTTGCATCTCAACTGTTATATTAGGATATTTTTCAGTAAACTTTTCAACCATCACACAGTCGATTGTTCGCATATCTTCTTGTGTGTACTGCCAAGTAGCGTATGTAAGTGTTATTTCATGTTCTTGCCAATCAGGAATACCATTACCGTTTTTATCCCAAAACTCATCTACTTCTGGATCTGGATCTGGTGGCGTTTCAGGTGGTTTTTTATTCCCACAAGCAACAAGAATAACTAAAGCAAACATCGCCAATGCACTTGTAAATATTTTTTTCATATTTTTTTCCTTTCTATTTTTTACTTTTTAATAACTCCTTTAGCAATTCCTCTAATTTACAGGTTGCTAAACAAACGTATCTATCCGCTCCCCCATAATACACGTAAAGGGTGCCATCAACTATAACATTCCCGGTTGGAAACACACAACCAGTATAATAACCTTTAGTCTCATAATCATGTTCTGGCTCTAAAATATAGTTTTCTAATCTAGCTAAAACTTTTTCAGGATTATCTAAATCCAGCAATAAAGCTCCAACTCGGTATTGATGATCAGTATCACTAACACCATGGTATAAAACCAACCAGCCATCTTTTGTTTTAAGCGGTGGCGTTGATCCACCAATTTTCTTTTTTTCCCAAAAATATTTTGGCTTTATTAACAGATGATGATTATCCCAATCAATTAAATTATCTGAACTAGCTAACCAAATCGAAGGAACATCTGTATTGTATTTAGGACCAACCCATTCTACTGGCCGGTGCAGCATATAATATTTACCTTTTATCTTCTCGGGGAAAATAATCACATCTCTGTTATCGAGATCAAAATCAGTAATTCTGCCTAATTTTTTAAATGTTTTTAAATCAGTTGATATTGCAAGGCCTGTGTTAGTTTTATTTTCTTTTAGACCTTTGGGCACTAAACCAAGTGGCCAACCATGATCATATTTTTTTTCTAACCAGTATTTTCCTGGAGGAAAAGGCCGGTATGCATATGTAATATAAAACAGATCATCAAATTTAACGATTCTTGGGTCTTCAACACAACCAGCATCAAAACCGTTTTTGCTTGGGGCTAAAACCGGATGGTCAAATTCGCGCTTGAAATTAATGCCATCTTTTGAAGTCGCTAAACCTAGATAAATATAGTGTTCCTCATCATCTCCTGCTGCTCGGTATAGCATATAAAATGTCCCTTTTTCATACCAGACACCTGGGTTGCAAACCGCTAGGTTTTCCCAACTGTTTTTCTTATTAGGTGATAGTATTGGATTTTTTAAGCATTTAATTAATTTCATTATTTTACCTGTCTTGCAATAAATGCGATATCTTCAACAAAAGTTACGTTTAATTCTAACTTTTGATTGCTAATCACAATCGTTTTTGTTTCCATAATCTCGCCTGTATCAGTATTATAGATATCAACTATATATGAACCGTTTTTAAAAGGAATACTTACACTTACTTCTTTGCTGGCAACAGTTGGTTTTTTATTAGTCCATCTTTTATCAGCTAAATAACCATAAATCCGGTCATCAATAATATAACCTAAAATACCGACGTTATTATTGTTTAGTGAAACACCTGAAAGCTTATGCAGTAAAGTATAAGAATCGCCTGTCATATCCATTTGTTTTGCATAAACTCCTGCCCCTTTAAACCGGTAGTAAAGATCATGAGGATGAACCCAACTATCCCACCACCAATTCATCGCAGCTCCAGCTCCGCCTCCCATAATACCAGCCCACTGAGCTTGTTTTAAGGAAATTCCTGTTGGATCTTCAGCATAAGTTTCTGGGCCACTTTGCCAGTTAACCCCAATCTCTGAATGAATAACTGGTTTATTATACCGGAAAAAAGACTCATCCAGCACAGGAACTAAACGATTAAGCATGCTTTCTCCGTTATAGCCATAATCATGGGGATTGGTAAAATCAATATTTTTAGAAGTATAAGCTCCGCCAAAGCGGTATTTATAACTTGTGGTAACTAGATGATGATATGGATCGTTTTCTTTAAGAAAGGCTGCCATCTCAGAATGCCACATAAAGACAATTGCTTCATTAAATTGATCTGTCCAGTCAACTTCATTAAATAATTCCCAAGCCATAATATATGGTGAATAGCCATATCTAGCAATAATATATAAAAGTTGTTGTTTATAAGTTTCTTTAGCTCTTTTACTAGAAAAAAACTTTGATGGTAAATCAAGGAATCCACCATTTATTACGTTATAAGGATTTTCTTGCCATTTCGGATTAGTTACTGCTGAAAACTGACCATGATTCAAAAGTGCAAGCATAAAATATATTTCATATTCTTCAGCAATCTCAAGCGTTTTATCTAGTCTTGCTGCTGCGCCTTGTTTTGAAGTGAAATCATCATGATCAACTCCCCAATGGAGGGCATACGACCAAGGTGCCATCCAAATTCTACCGAAGTTGGCTTCATTTTCTCGCATTTTTTGAAACCAAATTTTATAATCTTCTGTTTGTCTAGTTGATGAAGTGTACCATGCTGTGTTTTGGCCAACAGGAATAAAGGTGTCTCCATTTGCAAACACAAAGTTTCTTTTATGTTTTTCTTCAACTTGAATAAGGCCTTTAAACTCTTCCTGGTTTTCTGCAACAACCAAACTAGAGGTTAGTGTTTGCACTAAAGCTTCATCAATATAAATACTTAATTTAACATTATACTCACCATTTTCCAGAGGAAAATAACGAATCCGAAAATGCGGATCACCAATTAAATCAATCACATCCAACCCTTGCGGTTCGCTTTGATCTTTTGAAGCAATCCCATGAATACCTTGCGGTTGTACGGGCCAATTTTCATTTAAATACGTTTCATAATCATGATACCAAAAAGCCGGTATCGAGTAACGATTTTTTGAAGGTGCTTCAAATTCAGCCATTACTTTAAACTCGCGGTAATTAAAAGGATTAATCTCAAGTTGTTTAAACTCTTGTGTATCAGTTAGTTTTAATTCAAGTTTTTCATACTGCTTAGGGTTTTCTGTAACTACTTCAATTTTATTTATATACATTTTGTTCTCCTCACCGTTTTGGCCTGGTCCTGTACCATTACCATTATTGTTACAACTACTTATAAAAAGTAATAATAATACTAAAATTATTGTTATAAAAAATTTCCTTGTTGTTGTTTTTCTCATTATGACCTGCCTTTTTTATTCTTTAACAACGCTTCGTTGTTTGTAATTAAGATCTCTCTTTGTTCAGCAGAACCTTGAGAATTAAAGGCTTCTTTTGGTGTATTAAATGTGTAATCGATTAATTTTTCTAAAGTTGTTGTGGCAACATGAAGTCTTGTATCAGAAGAGCCGTAATAAATATAGATTATTCCGTCTTTTAAAATCCAACCATTACTAAAAACAACATTAGAAACATCACCAACACGCTCAGAATCATAAGGAGCAATAAAATAACCAGAAGGCCTTGCAATAACAAGTGATAAATCCTCTAGATCTGTGGCAAATACATAAAGTACATAACGCAGCCCTGCGGCAGTGTTTCTCACACCGTGAGCTAGATGAATATAGCCTTTTTCGGTTTTAATTGGTTGTGGTCCTTGCCCATTTTTAAGTTCATAAACAGTGTGATAAACTTTCTCATGAACAATTTTTTCTTCCTCAACAATTGCGGGGTTCATACTGCTAGATTTACCAATATAAATTCCCCCTAAAGCACCAACATCAATAAAACCTTCTTGTGGTCTTGTATAAAACAAATATTTACCATCAACAAACTCTGGATGTAATACAACATTTCTTTGTTGCATAGATTTTGTTTTTAAGTTAGGAAGTCTTTCAAAATTAACTAAATCTTTTGTCCGGACGATTCCCGCCTCAGCTAGAGCTGATGATGTATCTTTAACAGAAAAATCTTTTTTCTCAGCACAATAAATTCCATATATATATCCATCCTCATGTTGGATAAGCCGCATGTCATAGCGGTTTGTTTCAGTTTCAGCTAAATCAGGAAAGTTAACTATTCTTTCAAATTCAAACTGGTCAATTCCGGTTTTACTTGATGCTAGTGCAAAAACCGATTTCCGGTCTGCACCTTCTAGGCGCACCATTAAATAAAACTTATTATTAAAATAAATTGCACCACTATTAAAAGTAGCATTAACCATTAATCTTTCTAAAAAATGGGGATTAGATTTGCTGAATAAATCAAAACGCCAACTTATTGGCACATGATGTCTTGTTAAAACAGGATACTTATAACGATCATAAATACCATTATATTTTGACTTATCAATTTTGTTTTTCATTTTTAATAACTTGTCTTGCTTTTTCTTTAATTTATAATACATCGGATGAATCAACACTTTCAACTCCCCTTTCTAGTAACTCCACATAAGCTCTACCAATATGATATGGTGTTTTCCACCCTTCAACAATTGGCTTATTAAGAACTATTAGGTTTTCATCAACCCCCCAAAACCATTCACTGTTTTTTCTTTGATCAATTAAATATTTTTTGCTAAACTGATAGATATCTTTTATTGCTTGAAAAAAACGAATATCTTTTGTTTTTTGATATTGATTCATAAAACCAATCATCGCTTCAACTTGAGCCCACCAAACGCGCTCTTTATCATAACCAGAATCGTTCTTACCAGCAATGATTCCGTTTTCTGTTACTCCATATTTTAAAACATTTAACGCCACCTCATCGATGATTTTGTCTAATGTTTCATCTTTTATTTTTAAAACTTCAACTGCCCGATCAAGCAACCAACATGTTTCAATATCATGTCCGTATGATAATCCATTATGAGTTGGCTTAAATTCGTAATCAAGAGCCATATAAAAAGATTTTTCTTTTTTGTTATATAAAATGTTTTTAAACCCATCAATTAAATCAAGAAGTCTTCTTCTTAGCTTTTGAGTTGGCTTTACTTTATAAAGATTACTGTAAGCCTCTAGGATATGCAGTATGGTATTTGTTGTAAAGGGATATATTTTTTCATCAACTGATAAATATTTATTTAATTCCAACTGCCACTTTTGATCAAATTGTTCATTGTAATAAAAATAATCAAGATGAGCTTTTTCTTCAATTAGCTCAAATAACTGGTAAGCTTTATTTGCTATATTTTCATCTTTGATTGCCAGCGCATACTCAGAAAGACCGTATATCACAAAAGCTTGTCCGTAGACATGCTTAGATTTAATAACCTTTTTACCTAAATAATCAACTTCCCAATAATAACCACCATATTTTTCATCTTTAAAAACTTTTTCCAAATAATCATAAGCATGTTTCATATACCTAAGTAAGGAAGAATCTTTGCTATAGCGATACCAGTAAGAAAATGTAAATAAATAACGAGAATGAGCAATAATTGTTTTATTAGCCTTTTTATCTATGACTAGATTATTGTCCATATAACCAAAAAAGCCACCATTTTGTTGGTCAATCAAAGTCTTCCAAAAAGGAATCAAATTACTTTCTAACTGCTTTTTAATATCTAGCTTCATTTAATCTCCCTGCTGCTACTACGTTTAATAATATTACCTGAAATCAAGACTCTACCATAAGTTCTATTAGGATTTTTAATCTTTTTGACCATAATTGTGATTGCTTTATCAACCATTTCAACAATGTTATTATCAACTGTTGTAATTTCAACTGGCGATAATAGTGCATAAATTGAATTATCAAAGCCAACTACCGAAACATCATTAGGTACATGATAATTATTTTTATTTAATGTTTCAATAAACTTATAGGCAATAACATCACAGTTAACCACAAAAGCTGTTGGCATTTTCTTTGGCAGTTTAATATCAATTAAATGACCTAAACCATCACGGTCAGAAACTAAATAACCTTGGTTAAAGACAATATGTGACTCCAGTAAAGCTTTATAATAACCTAAGAAACGGTCTTGAATACTAGAAGTAGAAAAAATATTGCCAACAAAGCCAATTTCTTTATGTCCTTTTTGAATAAGTTCAGTTGTTAGTTGGTAACTTGAATAAAAGTTATCAGTGACAATTGAGTCTATCTTTGAGTGATTAAGATAAAAATCCACATATAAAAGAGGAATATCAATCGACTCTAAATTTTTTAGGTAATCATTTTCTAATTGTCCTAAAACAATCATTCCATCGATTTTTCTTTCTAAATACATGTGGGGTAGTTTATTTTCAAGTTCATCTTCTTTTGCTAGTATTTCCATAATACCAGAATAATCAAGTTGAACCATTTTCTTAACCATTTCGCTGTAAACATTCAAATAATAAGCGTCATGAGTATCAATATATCTATTAGCAATTAAAATTCCAATGTTAAAACTTTGTTGTGTTTTTAAACCCTTAGCAAAAATATTGGGACGATACCCGAGCTCTTCTGCCTTTTGTTTAATAATCGCTTTTAAGCGCGCACTAACACCGTCTTTATCATTTAAAGCTCGCGAGACGGTTACAACACTTACATCCAATAATTCTGCTATTTTTTGCATCGTTACATTGCTGTTATCATTCATTTGTTTTTTTCCCTAGTTTACATTTTGCGTAATTTTATCTTTGTTTAACGTTAACGTTTGCTTAAATTATAACACAAAAAATCCGAATGTCAAGAAATCGCTTACATATTTTTTATTTTTTTTCAAACCCTTATTACTAGTAATAAAAAAAAGGCCGAAGCCTTTTAGTAAAAAACAATTAGCCTTTAACGGCATCCTTTAAACCCTTACCTGCTTTAAATGCTGGGGTTCTTTGTGCTGGAATGTGAATTTCAGCACCTGTTCTTGGGTCTCTACCGGTTCTAGCAACTCTGTGTCTTACTTCAAATGTTCCAAAACCTGTTACAACCACTTTTTCTCCTCTTGCTAAAACTTCAGCAACAGTGTCAACTAGAGCCGCCAATACTAGTTCTGCATCTTTCTTTGTAACTTCAGCTTTTTCTGCAATTACAGCAACTAATTCTGTTTTGTTCATAGCGAACCTCCCTTTTAATCTTTATGTCGCCATTATATCATTTAATTAAAGCGTTTGCAATAAATATTTGAAAAAAAGTGCATTTTCTATGCTTTTTGCATAGTTATGGGATTTTTATCATTGTTATTTACTCAATTTTCTCTTCTTTCAAAGTGTTAGAAAGCAAATTAAGTAAACCTTTCTCAATTGGTAAGCCATTAAAAATGACTTGATAAGCAGTTTCAATGATTGGTAAATATAGCTTTTTTGCTAGAAAAAGATTATAAAGAGCCTTTATGGATCTAAACCCTTCAATGGTTTGCGCCTCAGCTTGATAAATCTCTTTAATACCAAACCCTTGACCTATTTTCTTACCTGCTCTAAAGTTACGCGAATGCTCACTGCTAGCTGTAACAATTAAATCACCAACACCAGCTAAACCAAACGCTGTTTGTCTGTTACCACCATAATACTCAACCACCCGGGCAATTTCTAAAATGCCTCTTGTTATTAAAGCTGCTCGGGCATTTTCTCCCATACCAAAACCAGTTAAAATACCACTAACTACCGCAATTGCATTTTTACTAGCCCCGCTTACCTCTAGACCAATAATATCTTTTGAAGTATAAATTCTCATATACTTATTATTAGAAAAAACACGTTGAATCAATTGAGAAAAATCCTCATCATCAGCAGCAACCGTCAGCAAAGTAACATGTCTTTTGATTACTTCCTCAGCATGACTAGGACCAGTTAGGATTGCATAACCACCAAAATAGTTTTGATTAATTTCTTCTCTGACAAGCTGACTCATTGTTTTTCCTGTTGCTGGTTCTAATCCCTTAGACACACAGATAAAAAAAGTTTTTTCTACTAGCTTTTCATTTATTTGCTGTAAAACTTCTCTCATCACTTTTGTTGGTACAGCCAGCAAAAGGTAATTAGTTTTTGAAACTACATCAGCAAGCTTGGTGGTCGCTTTTAAGCCTTTGGGTAGCTTTGTTTTAAAAAAAGGATGCGTATGAGCGTTGATATTATCAACATTTGAAAGCTTATTATCATAAATAATTGCTTGGTGCCCATTATCAATTAATAATTGACCAAGCGTTGTTCCCCATGCTCCGCCCCCAATTATTCCAATTAACACTAAACTTCCTTCTTTCTGTAAATAATTTTAATTGGTGTTCCCGTAAAATCAAATGCTTCTCTTATTCTGTTTTCCAAATAGCGAGTATAGCTAAAATGAACATATTTTGGATCATTGACAAAAATTAAAAAGGTTGGCGGCTTAATGCTTACTTGTGTCATATAGTTAAACTTAGCCGCTAGTCTCCCAAAAGGCTTTGGTGGAACCATTGCCGTAATATCAGTTAAAAGTTCATTTAAAACCGCAGTTTGAATTTTTTTATTATAATTTGTTACTGCTTTTTCTAAGGCTTGAAAAATTGTGTTTATTCTTTTGTTTTCCGTGCTTGAGACAAAACAAACCTCGGCAAAGGGTAAAAATTTAAACTCTTCTTTAACCATTTTCTCATATAAAGCCATTGTTTTTGTTTGTTTTTGCACCAAATCCCATTTATTTACCACAATTACACACGCTTTAGCATATTCACTAACCAAGCCAGCAACATGTTTATCTTGATTAATAATCTCACGCGAAGCATCAAGTAAAAACAGGACAACATCACTTCTTTCAGTTGCCTGCAGTGCTCTTAATAAAGCATAACGCTCCGTTGATTCATATATTTGACCGCGTTTTTTAATTCCCGCAGTATCAACAATTACATAATCTTTTTCATTCCTTGTAAAAAAAGTATCAACCGCATCTATTGTTGTTCCGGGAATACTTGATGTAATAACTCTACTTTCACCTAAGATAGCATTTACCAAACTTGATTTGCCAACATTCGGATAGCCAATTACTGCTATTTTTGTTGAAGCAGTTTCCTTTTTGTTAGTAACTTCAGGAATATAATTAACTATTTTGTCAAGTAAATCACCAAAGCCAATACCATGATGAGCCGAAATTGCCACCGGATCTGCAAAACCAAGACTGTAAAACTCATAAATATTAGCAGCTAAATTAACATTATCTGCTTTATTAACTGCAACTATCACATCTTTTTTATAAGTATATAAAATTTTTGCAATATGAGTATCAGCATCAGTTATTCCAGTTTGAGCATCAACAATAAACAAAACCAAATCAGCTTCATTAACCGCAAACAAGGCTTGTTGTTTAATTTGCTCCAAAAAAGGAGCATCGCTAATATCGATACCCCCTGTGTCAATAATTCCAAATGATTTAGTTAACCATGTAGAGCGACCATATATCCGGTCTTTTGTAACCCCAGGTTGATCGTCGGTAATCGATTTTCTTTGACCAATTAAACGGTTAAAAACGCTTGATTTACCAACATTAGGTCTACCTACAATCGCAACCGTAAACGACATATTATCACACCTAGTGCTCTTCTTCTTCGCCTTCTAATACTTCTTTAAATAAATCACCAATGGTGGTTGCTTCATCGTTTTCATCCACCAAATACTTTTCGTATTCATCTCTGGCATCCATAATATCTACTTGTCTTTTAGATAATTTCAAATACCATCTTTTCGCATTAACTTCAACTACTCTTGCCATAAACTTATCACCAATCGCAAATAGTTTTTCCGGGCTAGTAACTTTTTCTACTGCCAACTCTTGTAAAGGAATAGTCCCATTAACACCTTTAGTTTCAACAATTAAACCTGATTCTGTAACCTCAACTACTTTACACTCAACCTCTTCACCACGTTTAAAACTTACATCTTTCCAAGGATTATCTAAAAGTAGTCTTCTAGATAAGCTAATTTTGTTTTTCTTCGGATCAATTAAAGTAATAACGGTATCAACTTGATCACCAATTTTCACATAACTTGCAAAATTATCATCTGGATTCCACGAATACTCGCTTCTATGGAGAAGTCCTCTTACCGAATCAATTAACTCCAAAATTATTCCAAAGGGGAGCTTTTGCACAACCTCACCTTTAACCGTATCGCCTTTTTTATACTCTTGTTCAAATAATTCAAATGGCGTTGGCAGTAAAGCTTTTATTGATAAATCTAATGATTTATCTTTTTTTATAACTTTAACGGTTACTTCATCACCAATTTTTAAAATATCATGAATGTTTTCAACCCTTGCATATCTAATTTGAGAGATTCTTAATCTACCAGCCACATGGTTAAAACGAATTAAAGCCATATGCTTTTCAATTCTTTCAACTCTACCAGTTAAAACATCACCAGTTTGAATGCTAGCAAACTCTTCATCTTTTAGTCTTTGTCTTTCTTCTCTTTCTTTTAGCCGCTTTTCTTCAAAAATCTTTTTTCTTGAAGCAATAATTCGCGGTCTTTTTCCTGGCTTAACTTCAATAATATGCACATCAAGAAACTCACCCTTTAACTCTTTTCTTTTATTGACAAGTTCATTGTCTAAAAGTCCATAAGGCAAGAAAGCATCAAAACCAAAAACATTTAAATGAAGACCCTTTTCATCTACTTTTGTAATTTTAACATTAATAACTTGTTCTTCTTTGTAGGTCTTTTCAACTTTTTCGTAGTTTTCGCTTTTAATAATTGCTTTTCTATCAAGCAAAATCATACTGATCTCGTCAGTATCTTTTATTGAAGAAACAAAAGCCTCAATTTTATCACCTTTTTTAACCTCACCAATAAATGATTCAATTGGTTTACCATAGTGATCTTTATACATTCGTGCTTCACTATTGTTTTCAAGTGTAACGATAATAACATCCTCTTCAACTTGAAAAACGGTCCCAGTAACTTTTTGACCTTTTTTAATCCGTTTAATCTCAATGTTCTCCATTGTAAAACTGTTTTCCGACTTTGGCATAATAAGTCTCCTTTTTCAATATCTCATTAATAATAACTTTCACTGTATCTTCAACTGAATAGTTGGTAGTATCTATTATAATCGCATCTTTAGGAATTATCAATGGCGATTCTTTACGGGTTGAGTCTTTTAAATCTCTTGTTTTGATATCATCAATCATCGTGTTTAAATCAACATCCAAGCCTTTAGCCTGCAGTTCTAACATCCGCCTTTTTGCTCTTTCTTGAACATTAGCTGTTAAAAAGATTTTTAAATCCGCCTCTGGTAAAACTACACTGCCGATATCTCTGCCATCCATAATAATATGATTGTTTTTAGCTGCCTGCCTTTGAATTAATACCAAATATTTTCTCACTACGGGAAAACTGGAAACCAAGCTAACATTTTTAGTTACCGCATCACTTCTTATTTCTTCAGTGACATCTTCGTTTTCAATCAATATTTTATCATTTTTATATGATACTTTCACGTTTTTAACAAAACTATAAGCATTTTTATCATCTAAACTAATGTTTTTCTTTAAAGCTAAATAAGTAATTGCTCGATACATTGCTCCTGTGTCAATATGAATTAACCCTAGTGCTTGGGAAACTTTTTTACTAATTGTTGATTTACCGCTTCCCGCTGGCCCATCGATAGCAACATGAAATCCCGACATAAAAACCTCCATATTTAATTAATTATATCACTTAAGTTTTTAAATTGCTACAATTGGTTAATTGCTTAATTAGTCTTTTTAAAGGCTTGAAGCCTTTTAACCTCATGGATTTTCAATTTCCGATATTGACCTCTTTTTATTCCCTTGATTGACAAAAACGCAAAATGTGTCCGCGTTAGACTAATGACTTTATGGCCTAAGAATGCAAACATATCTTTTATTTGATGATTTTTGCCTTCTGTTATTGTTATTTCTACTAAAGTAGAATTAGCCTTTATATCCTTTTGCTTAATAAACACCAAAGCCTTTTTAGTCACATAACCATTAAGCTTAATTCCTGTTTTTAAAGCATAAAGACTATCTTTACTTAAAATTCCTTTTATTCTTGCTAAATAAGTTTTAGAAACTTCATACTCTGGCCTTGTTAAAACATAGGCTAAATCGCCATCATTAGTAAGTAAAAGCGCCCCAGCTGTATTATAATCTAATCTGCCTACAGGAAAAATTCGATTTTTTTGATCAGATTCAGTCAGCAAATCAATAACCGTTTTTCTTTGTTTTTCATCACTAACAGATGTTATCACATTTTTAGGTTTATTCATCAAAAAATAAACTAACTCTTCTTTTTCAACTATAATGCCATCAACTTTAATAACATCGCCCTTTTTTACTCGGTAACCTGGTTCAAGAATTACTTGATCATTTAACATAACTTTGCCGTTGGCAATTAATTGTTTGGTTTTTCTTCGTGATGCAACACCGCTTTGCGCTATTTTCTTCTCTAATCGCATGTTTTTCACCTATCTTATTATATCATAGGTAAAATCTTTTCATCTAGTTTAATCACTACAAACAAAAAAAGAAAACATTATAACTAATTGCTAGCTGCTGTTTTCTTTTATTCATAATTTGATAAAAAAGACTTTATTATTTATCTCTTGAGACATATGTCCCGTCTTGCGTTGAGATAATAATTTTTTCCCCCTGCTCAATAAAAAGAGGCACTTTAACCAGCAATCCTGTTTGCACTATGGCATCTTTCATTGCACTTGTTTTAGTATCGCCTTTAACTCCAGGAACAGTTTCTTTAACTTCTAAAGAGATTTTATCTGGCAAAACAACTCCTAAAATCTCTTTATTATCATAATAAGTTATGTCAACTTCTAAGCCTTCATAAATAAATTTAGTTTCATATTCAATTTGGGCAACAGGAATTTCTACTTGTTCATACGTTGCTGTGTCCATAAAAACATAAAACTGGTCAAAAGAATAAAGAAATTGCATTTTCCGTTTTTCAATGTTTGCCTGTTCCATCTTCTCACCGGCTCTAAAAGTCATCTCAATTACTGCACCGGTTCTTAAGTTTCTTAATTTTGATGTCACAAAAGCTTGTCCTTTTCCCGGTTTTACATGTAAAAACTCAATTATTTGATAAATATTACCTTCATACAAAATAGTAAGTCCTGTTTTAAAATCTGCTGTGCTAATCATTTTGATTCTCCTTTTTATATAATTTAACCAACCCTTTTATTGCCTGAATATAGCTGTTTTCCTTCAGTCCCTTAACATAAACATCAGCTAAAGGCTTTAATAAGTCAACTTGTCTAAAATCTTCTCTAGTTGAAATATCAGAAAGATGACACACTCCTTTTATGATATCTACAATTTCAAAAGCATCCCTTAACGCAACCGAATAATGGCATAATCCACCAGGATTTATTAAAACAAAATCATAACCATCTAAGTTCTCCAATAAATCAATAATCTGGCCTTCATGATTAGATTGATAAAAATCAAAAACAACATCAGCAAAGCTATTGGCGATTTCATTATTTATGTCTTTTAATTTTTTATTCCCATATATTTTATGATTTCTTTTCCCCAACATGCCCAAATTTGGCCCGTTAATTATTATCGCTTTCATTGGTCGGTTTTCCTGTCCTTTCAGTAATATATTGCAAAAAATTTTCTATTTTATCTTCTTCAACAACGATATCAGCAAAATCATAATACATACTAACTCTTCTTTTGTAAAGGGTTTTTAATGTTGTTTTCCGTAAAAGTGGTCTTCGATAACTGGTTTTGCTTCTTTTTTCCAGTTCTTTAACAGAAACATTTAAAAATACAATCAATCCTGTCATATCAGCCTTGTTTTGTTTATCTAAAACAATTCCACCACCAGTTGCAATAACCGCGTTTTGATAATCACGGCAATCATTAAGAGCTTTTTTTTCTAATTGCCTAAACAGTGGCTCTTGATTACTATCAAATAAATAGTTTATCGAAACTTGATTGTCTTTTTCTATTTTATCATCCAAATCTATAAAGGGATAGTTTAATTTTTCCGCCAAAAACTTACCAGTTGTAGTTTTACCTGAAAACGGCATTCCAATTAAATAAATTCTCATTTTTACTCCCAGAAATTCTTAATTTCTTGTTTAAGTTGTTCATAAGCTTTAGAAAAATCACTTACATCAACTTCAACTGTATTCATTTGATTTTTAAACCAAGTTTTTTGTCGTTTGGCATATCTTCTTGTTTTTACTTTTATTTCATTTATCGCTTCATCTAGCGTTATAAGGCCATCTAGGTAATCATTTAATTGTTTATACCCAATAATATTAAAGCTATAGCCTTTTTCTTTTAAAGCTTTTACCTCAGCTAAAAAGCCTTCCTTTATCATGATTTCAACCCGGTCATCAATTCTTTTTTTAAGTTGTTGTTTGGGTAGTGTTAAATAAAAGATTTTATAATCAAAAAGCGGTTCATCTTTTTTTATTCTTTGACTGCGCTTTTTATTTAAGCTAAGCTGTAGCGCCCTTAATACTCTTCTTCTATTGTTTGGATGAATTTTTAAACTAGCCTTATAGTCTTGTTTAACTAGTCTTTCATATAATTCTTGATTGCTAATTAAGCTAAACTGACTTTCATAGTCTAAGTCTCTTTTTTCACCAGAAAAATCATAATTATCAAGAGCCGCCTTAATATAAAGACCTGTACCACCCACTATAAAAGGATATTTTATCGCTTTTATTAATTCTCTTGCCTCTTTTTGAAACCTAGCTACATCATAGGTTTGGTCTGGGTCTAGGATATCAATTAAATGGTGCTTAACTCCTTGCATTTGATTTTCTTTTACTTTCGCTGAACCAATATCAAGCCCTTTATAAACTTGAACAGAATCACCAGAAATAACTTCGCCTTGAAACTCTTTAGCTAATTTTATTGATAATTTAGTTTTCCCTACCCCTGTTGGTCCAACTATTACAACTACTTTTTTCATACAACGCGTTTAAATAGTTTTTCAATTTGATAGTGAGAGAAAAACACACTAACCGGTCTACCATGTGGACAAAAGTAAGGATTCTCAGTTTTTCTCAACTCAGCAATCAAATGATTAACTTCATCTAAAGAAAGTGCTTCATTAGCTTTAATTGCCCCTTTACAAGCAATCGATTTTGCTAAACTGTCGCGTAAATCTTTTAAATTAACCGCTTTATATTTTTCTAAAGAATCTATAACTGTTTCAACAAATAAGTTAATATCATCATCATTTAGCCAAATTGGAATTTGAGTTACTTGAAAACGCGATTTTACTTGTTTTAAATAAATACCAATTTTTTCAAACTCTTTTAAATGTTTGCCAACAATACTTTCTTGAACCGGTCGAAGTTCTAAATCAAAGGGAATTAAAAGTCCTTTAACTATAGGCGCTTCTCCGAGTTTTTCATAATATATTTCATATCTTATCCGCTCAGCTGCAGCATGTTGATCAATTAAATAAAGACCTTGGTCATTTTGAAAAAGCAAATATGTGCCGGCAAATTGACCAATAAACTCAAAATAAGGCAGTTTTTCAAGCTGTTCTGCTTTCTTTAAGTTTTGCTTTTTTATCTCTTTATAATCTAATTCAAGCTCATTAATAATATAATCAAAACCGCTTATTTGTGTGTATGATTGAGCAGTTTCTTTAAACTCCATTTTTGCTTTACTAAACTTTAATCTAACTAAATTTCTAATTAAAGAAGCAATAAAATACTCATTAGCGATTTTAACTTCTCTTTTTTGGGGATGAACATTAACATCAACTAAGATTGGATCAATTGTTATTTTAACAACAGCAATCGGATACCTATTAGTCATTAATCGCGTGTGATAACCCTCAATTAAAGCGTTTGTTAAAACGTAGTTTTTAATTACTCTATTATTTAAATATATATAAATGTTTTTTTTAGACGCTCTTGTCACTTCTGGACTAACTAAATAAGCATTTATTTTTATATCATGCGTTTTTTCTTCAATCACTAGCATATTTGCGCTAGCATTTTTACCAAAAATATGTTCAAACAAGCCAATATAATCAGAATCTCCCAGTGATTGTCTAAGTGTTTTCCCTTCATGGGTCAGTTTAAAAGAGACATCTGGATATGCTAACATAAACTCCTCACAAACCTCAATTAAATGCGATAATTCTGTTTGTGGGCTTTTAATAAACTTTAATCTTGCTGGCACATTATAAAACAAGTCTTTTATAATAACAACCGTGCCTTGATTAACTGCAACCGCCCCTTGGCTAACGAAATCTCCGCCATGATAAACAACTTGACTACCAAGCGATGTTTTTGTTTTTGATTTAATAGTCATTTTTGAAACTGCAGCAATCGCTGGGATTGCTTCACCCCTAAAACCTAGAGTAAAAATATGAGCTAAATCATATTCGTTTTTTATCTTGCTTGTAGCATGTCTTAGGAAAGCTTTTTTTAAATTAGCTTCATCCATGCCAATACCATTATCAACAACTTGAATTTGTTTTAAACCATTGCCTAAAAGATCAATGTTAATAATAGTCGCCTTAGCGTCAAGGGCATTTTCAATTATTTCTTTTAACGCATTTGCTGGCCTAGTAACTACCTCACCAGCTGCAATCATATTGCTAATGCGTTCACTAAGTTTTTCAATCATTATAATTCCTACTTTAAGTCATCTTGAATTTCTTTTAACAACAACAAAGCTTCAATTGGTGTTAACGAATCAACATTTATATCTTTAATTTTATTTAAAACAATCTCATGACCACTAATAAGTGTGGGTAGTTCCTCATAGGTTTGATAATTAAATATATTAAGTTCTATCTCTTTTTTCTTATCAACTTCTAAATGATCTAAAATAACCTGACTTCTTTTAATAAGTGGTTTTGGCAGTTTAGCTAGTGCTGCAACATTAATTCCATATGATTTATCTGTTGGTCCTTCTTTTATTTTATGAAGGAAAATAAGTTTTCCCTTTTCAAGGACTGCTTGAACATGGATGTTTTTTAATCTTTTTAAAGCTTTTTCTAATTTTGTTATTTCATGATAGTGAGTCGAAAAAAGCATTACTGATTTTACTTTTTCATGGACATACTCAATAATTCCTTGCGCCAAAGCCATCCCATCGTAGGTTGCTGTTCCTCTGCCGATTTCATCAAAAATTAAAAGTGATTTTGGGGTCGCATTTTTAAGGGCTTGATTAGTCTCAAGCATCTCAACCATAAAAGTTGATCTACCAGCAGTTAGATCATCTTGAGCACCTATTCTTGTATAAATTGCATCAAAAACTGGAAGTTTAGCCACCCTTGCTGGAACAAATGAACCCATTTGTGCCATTACCACAATAACAGCTAGCATTCTCATATAAGTTGATTTACCACTCATATTTGGTCCGGTTATCAAAAGAATACCACTATCGGTTATCGAAACATCGTTTTCAATAAACGGATCTGGATTGAAATGTTCTACCATCGGATGTCTAGCACCCGAGATAAAAACAGACTGATCTTTATTAAACTCCGGCCTAATATAGTGGTTTTGATTAGCAATTATCGCTAAAGCGTTCATGGTATCAATATAGGCTATTTTATCAGCTAAAGTTGATAAAGAATCATGATACTTACTAATGCTTTTCCGAAACTCAATGAAAAGTTCATATTCAAGTTCAACACTTTTTGTTGAAGCATTTAAAATTATTTCTTCTTTGACCTTTAATTCTTCATTAATAAACCTTTCACTGTTGACTAAGGTTTGTTTTCTAATATAACCAAAAGACTCATCAACTAAATGAACATTTCCTTTTGATATTTCAATATAATAACCAAAAACACGATTAAACCCAACCTTTAAGTTTTTAATTCCTGTTCTTTGTTTTTCTTTTTCCGCAAACTCTTTAATCCATTCTTTACCCTTTTTTGAAGCCAGTTTCAACTGATCTAACTCTTGATTATAATTGGGTAAGAAAATTCCTCCTTCTTTAATCGTTAAAGGTGGATTGTTTGTTATAGCTTTAGTTAAAGTAGCAAGCAACTCTTGATGAGGGTTAATCTGTTTTTGAAAATCCAAAACAATCTTACTATCAAATTTCTTTAAAGCCTCTAATAAAGGCGGAATTTTAGTTAAGGTTATTCTTAGTTGGGCAAAATCTTTAGGAGTACTGTTTTCACTAGCAATTCTTGCTGAGATCCTTTTAATATCATAAACGCCTTTTAAAGCCTCAGTTATTTGTTTTTGCACATGTTTATTATCTTTAAAGGCTTGTAAAAAGTCTAATCTTTTTTCAATTTCATCTAAATTTGTTAAAGGTGATGAAATCATTTTTTTAAGCAATCGAGAACCCATTGCTGTTTGATTTTTATCAAGCAGCTTAAAAAGGCTATGGTCTTTTTTATCTTTGGCATTAGTCAACTCAAGCGATAACAAACTGTTTTTATCTAACTCCAAAAAAGAACCCTTTTCTTGAATAACTATGTTTTTAAAACCATTAATAAGCTTTTCTTCAATGCTGGATAAATAACTGAGTAAAAGACCTGCTCCCTTTTTTGCAAGACTATCCAAATCAGCTAAAAGCGAAAAATTTTCTAAATAGTTGTTGTGTTTTGAGACTAAAACAGAATCTAAAAACTCTTTTTCTAAATACAACAAATCATCTGAAACCACTATTTCTTTAATGCCAATTTTGCTTATCTGTTTTAATAAATCTTCCTTTCTTAAATGATTTATTAATTTAATTTCACTAGTTGAAATATCACTGTAACAAAGCGAAAAATAAAGTCTATCTTGAGCAATAGCACCAATATAATTATTGTCTTTTTGATCCAAAATACCATCATCAACAACCATCCCAGGAGTAATTAGTTTGGTTACCTTTCTTTCAACTAAACCTTTACCTGGCTCTGATACCTGCTCAGCAATCACTACCTTATAGCCTTTGTTAATCAGTTTTTCAATATAAGGAGTAACGCTATGATAAGGAACACCACACATTGGAATCTTTTCATCCACCCCACCATCTCTAGCAGTTAAAGCAATTTCTAGTTCTTTGGCAGCTAAAATAGCATCATCAAAAAACATTTCATAAAAATCACCTAATCTAAAAAAGACTAAGCAATCAGCATAGTCCTTTTTTATACCTAAGTATTGTTCAATCATCGGGGTATATTTAATTTCCATCGAAACACCCACTTTTATTTAAAATTTTGGCTCTTCTTTAACAACAACTGGAACTGGTGAATTCCGTTTATATTCTCGAAGTAGATCTCTTTTATACCTTTCTTCTATTCGACCAGCTTTAGCCCACTTGCCTTTTGACACTTTTACTTGAGTAGGGAAAACATAAATTGGTTCAAGAGCGACAAACTCTTCAACTACTGGTTCTTCAACTACCGGTTCTTCAACTACTGGTTCTTCAACTACCGGTTCTTCAACAACTGGCTCTTCAACAACTGGCTCTTCAACTACCGGTTCTTCAACTACTGGTTCTTCAACTACCGGTTCTTCAACAACTGGCTCTTCAACAACTGGCTCTTCAACTACCGGTTCTTCAACAACTGGTTCTTCAACTACTGGTTCTTCAACTACTGGTTCTTCAACTACTGGTTTTTCAACTACAGGCTCTGTTGCTGGTGGTACTTCTGGAAAATCTTCTAAGATTTCGTATTCTGCACCAGTTGATGGCGAGAAATAAACTTCTTTAGTTTCAGTTGCATTTTTTAAAATATATTCAATAATTTCTTCTTTTTTTAATTCAATCGAAGCTTTAATATCGTTATCAACCGCGAATCTTTGTAACATAATTACATTCATCGCATTTAATTCGATTTCTAAGGATTCATTTAATTTGTTAACTTTTGCTAATTCTTCTTTAATAATTTCTAGTAATTCTTTCTTTTTCAACCTTCTTGGAACATTAACACCATATTTTCTCCCAATTTCTCTAACCTCAACAAGTGTTGAACATTTAAATAAAATTGGGCGGAAAAGTTCTTGGGTTAAACCATCAATTGTTCCTGGCTCATCAAAAAATATGGGATTTAAGCCTTGATTGTATTTTAAAATGTCTTTTCTGTTTTCTTCTTGATTTGCAAAATAGTCATTTGCTAAATTAAAAAGCAGAGTTAGGTTTTCTTCGCTTACCTTTTTTTCTAAAATATATCCTAAAAGCGATAACCACAGTGCTTCTTTGTAAATTACAACAAGTTCTTCATCTCCAAAAAGCGGCATTAGATTGACAAGTTGAGTCTCAGAAAAATTGCCATACCATCTTAGACGGTAATTAACCTCATCTGAAAGCATTTGGTGAACAACGTGTCGAGATTTGACAACCGGGTCTAGTGCCACCTTTAAAGCATCGATTCTTAATTTTCTTGGCACCTTTAAACCAATTGAATCAAAAAAGTACACTGTCTGTTCAGCAGGAAGTAAAACAAGCGGTGGTAACACATCTTTTATTTTTATTTCTTTTTTATTTAGTAAAAATACACTATCTTTCGTTAATTTCATTCCGTTTTTCCCTCCATTTTTCATTAGTCCTTCTAATGTCATGTTAACCATCTTTATTAATATAATACTATATTGATAAACATTTCACAACACTTTATTACTATTTTAAGCCTTTACCCATCATTTTCCAATATTAGCTTTTACCAACATTATCAGCAACTTCACCTAATAAAAACCAAGTTTTCGCTTCTTTTATTCGAATATCAATAATCTTGCCTACTAAAGACGGATCACCTTTAAAATTAACTAGCTTATTGTGTTCAGAATAACCAGCCAACACAGTATCATCAGACTTGGATACTCCATCAACAAGCACCTTTACTGTTTTATTTAAAAATCTTAACGAACCCTTTAAATATCCTTTATTAACAACTTCATTTAGTTGTTTTAATCTCTTTTTTTGCTCAAAAGGTGAAATATTGTTTTCATAATTTGCCGCTGGTGTTCCATAACGCGGAGAAAAAATAAATGTATAAGCGCCTTCAAAACCAACTTCTTTAATTAAAGCAAGTGTTTCTTTAAAATCATCAGCTGTCTCACTAGGAAACGCAACTATTATATCAGTAGTAATTGATATATCAGGTCTAGCCGCCTTTAACTCTTTAACTATCTTTAAATACATCTCTTTGCTATATTTTCTATTCATCTTTTTTAAAACTTCATTTGAACCTGATTGTACTGGTAAATGAAGATGTGGCATAACACTAGTTAAGTTTTTAAATGCTAAAATAGTTTTTTCATCAATATCTCTTGGATGAGATGTGGTAAATCTAATCCGTTTAATTCCGGTTTTATCAAGATCAGTTAATAAATCACCAAAAGTATAATCAACATCTTTAAAATCCTTACCATATGCATTAACATTTTGACCAAGTAAAGTAACTTCTTGATAACCGTTTTTAACTAACTCTTTAACTTCCTTTATTATCGCGTTTTTATCACGAGAACGCTCTTTCCCTCTCGTAAATGGCACAATACAGTATGTACAAAACTCATCGCAACCAAACATAATATTAACCCAAGCTTTATGCTTATATTCTCTAGTTACCGGTAGGTTTTCCACAATTGAGCCCTCATAAGAATAAACTTCAATAACACGCTCTTTATCAAAAAGCGCGTGTTTAATATATTCTGGCAATTTAAATAAATTATGCGTCCCAAAAACAATATCAACATAGGGATATCTTTTTAAAATTGTTGCGATAACCTTTTCTTCTTGTGGCATACAGCCACAAACGCCTAACAATAAATCCGGATTAGTGGTTTTATAGCTTTTAAGTCTCCCTAATTCGCCCCAAATCCGGTTTTCAGCATTTTCTCTAATTGCACACGTATTTAATAAAATAATATCAGCATCTGCTTCATTTAAAGCTTTTTGATAGCCCATTTTTTCAAAAAGGCCCGCCAACATTTCACTATCTGATTCATTTGCTTGACAGCCATACGTTTGAATCCGATATTTTTTACCTAAACCGATACTGCGATAATCTTCTGCAAATTCATAATTAATATAAGTTGCCCCTTTAAGACGCATTCTTGCATCTTTAAAACTTGGCTTAAAGTATTTACTTACATCGATTTTTTTCGCCATAATATCACCAAATTAAGTATACAACAATCACAATAACCATTCAAACAATAAGATAATTATTCAGTCAAATAGATTCTTTTAATAGTTTTATTCGCTAGATCAATTAAAACCGCGCTTAACTGAGGGCTTGAATCTGCGACTTCAACAGGCATTGTATAACCGTTTAAAAACCGGTGAATGGCGATTTCTTTTTTCACACCAATAACGCCGTCACGTGGGCCTGTCATCCCAACATCTGTGATAAACAGCGTTCCTTTGGGAAGAACTCTTTCATCTGCTGTTTGCACATGCGTATGAGTGCCGACTATTGCTGAGGCTATTCCATCTAAATAAAACGCAAAAGCAATTTTTTCACTGGTTGCTTCAGCATGAAAATCAATAAAAGAATAAGTTGGGTTTACTTCCTTTATTATCTTTTTAGCTAAATGAAATGGATTTTCTAAATTAGCATCCATAAAAGTCCTGCCTAATAAATTCATCACCAGCAAAGTTTTACCGTTATAATTAATTAAATCATATTGCTTTCCTGGAGCTTGATAATAGTTTGCCGGACGACAAATATGAACATCATCAATAAAATCAGTGATTTTTCGTTGATCCCAAACATGATTGCCCATCGTAATTGTGCTAACGCCCAATTCCATTAGTTCTTTGTAATAATTAAACGTAATTCCGCGACCATTATTAGCACTATTCTCACCATTGACAATAATAATATTTGGCTGGTAAGTGCTTTTTAGTTCTGGAAGTTTGCTTTTAAGATACTCCCTTCCTATTTTCCCATAAATATCACCAACAAACAGAATTTTCATAATTACCTCATTTCTTATGATAAAAGGGCAAATCGCCCTTTTATTTTGCTACATCAGTTGCCCGTACTTCGCGAACAACTGTAACTTTTATTGTTCCAGGATATTGGAGATTTGCTTCAATATCTTCTTTGATTTGACGAGCAATTTTAAAAGTTGTTTTATCATCAATTTTTTCCGGATGAACAATTACTCTTATTTCTCTACCGGCTTGAATTGCATATGAACGTTCAACACCTTCAACTTTATTAGATATCTCCTCAAGTGCTTCTAATCTCTTTAAATAATTATCCATTGACTCACTTCTTGCTCCTGGTCTAGCAGCACTTAACGCATCAGCGGCTGCAACCAAAGCTGCAATAATTGTTTTGGGATCGGCATCACCATGATGGGATGCAATTGCATCAATTACTTCCAGTGGTTCTTTATACTTTGAAACGATATTAACGCCAATTTCCACATGTGAGCCCTCAATTTCATGGTCCACAGCTTTACCAATATCATGAAGCAGACCTGCTCTTTTTGCCAAAACTTCATTTTCGCCAATTTCTGCCGCAAGTTTTCCGGCTAAAAAGGCTGTTTCAATTGAATGTTTTAAAACATTTTGTCCGTAGCTGGTTCGAAATGATAATTTCCCTAATAATTTAATTAAATCAGGATGCATTTTCCCCACACTAGTTTCAAAAACTGCATCTTCTCCTGTTTCTCTAATAAAGGTCTCAACTTCTGCTTGCGCTCTGTGGACAATTTCTTCAATTCTACCAGGGTGAATTCTTCCATCTTCAACAAGACTCAATAACGCTCTTTTTGCTACTTCTCGTCTTACGGGATCAAAACCTGATAAAACAACCGCTTCTGGAGTATCATCAATAATAAGATCAACCCCTGTAAGCGCCTCAAAAGTGCGAATATTTCTTCCTTCGCGACCAATTATTCTTCCTTTCATTTCTTCAGTTGGCAAATCAACTACGCTAACTGTTCTTTCTGTTGTTGTTTCGCTGGCATATTTTTGAATAGAAAGAGTAAGCAGTTGCTTAGCTTTACTATCAGCTTCAAGCTTTGCTTGTTCTTCTTGTTCCTTTATATATGCCACAATCTCATTAGCCATATCAGTTTCAACGCGTTCCATAATAATCTTTTGCGCTTCTTCTACTGTTAGACCTGAGATTTGACTTAACTTAATTTCTTGTTCTTTTAAAATCTCTTCCACTTTGCTATTTAAGCTGTCAATTTGAATTTTCTTTTCATCTAATTTGATTTCTTTTGATGCTAAATGCTCTTCTCTCCTATCAAGATTAGCCGAACGGTTATTTAACATCTCTTCACGGGCAGATAATTTGTTTTCCAAATCCATTACTGCCTGTCTTCTTTCTTTTACATCTTTATCAAATTCACGTTTTTGATTAAAAATTTCTTGTCGGGCTTCTAAAATTGATTCTTTTTTATATCTATCAGCTTCTTTTTTGCCCTCTTCAACTATGCTTTCTGCTGCTTTTTTGCTTTTTTGCAAGCTTTGTTCGTGTTGTTTAACCCGAATATAATAACCTAAAATAAAAGTAGCAGGAACTGCTAGCAAAATGGAGATAATGAGACCAACTTCTAATGCACTCATTTTATACCTCCATATTTATTGAATTTTTTTTATTTTTTGAGCGTTATAAGATTTAAAATTCGCAAATGTAGTAATAACTAATTTACAAACATATTATAGCATTAAAAACCGTTATTAGTCAATTTATTGAACAATTACTTTTTTTTTCCCATTCTTTGTTGTATAATAACAAAAGCGAGGCACGATAATATGAACAAAAAGAAACAAAAATCTAAACTATCTTTTTTCCAAAGGTATAAAGTGTTATCCCTTACTTTACTGCTGTTTTTGGTGGTTTTACCGGTTGTTTTTATTCCTAGTGTTTACCTTTATCAAATAACAAATTCTAAATCGGTTTTATTTGAAGATAAAAACGCTAAAACAACCGCAATCAATAAACAAAATATCTTTGATTTTGAGTTTTCACTTGTCGAAATAATCTTACCAAATGCTAGCAACCAAAACGGTCTTTACCGCTTTGATTATACTATTACCAAACTAGATACCCTTAATGAAATCAGCAATATAAAATTTAAAGTTCAACTTACTGTAAAAAACGATAAATACAGTAGCATTTCCAATGAAAGCACAACTTTGACTTCATCAGCTTATACAAAACTAAATGTGCCTTTTAACTACAATATGGACAAAACGCTTTTACCGTTTTTAAAACCAAAAGGTCCAATACTACATATTATGATTACTTACACAGAAAATATGCCTGGCCTTGGTAAAACCAATAAAACAATGATTATTAAACTTCCTTATGATTCCTCACAAACTCGTGTTACAAGCAACTAAAAACCGCCTATTTGGGCGGTTTTTTTTATAATCTGGTTTTTTACATTAAGTTGTAGTGTTTCCTAATTAAGGCTTCAATTTCATCTTTTATTTCAATGTTTTGTTCTAAATAAAGTTTAGCGTTTTCTCTACCTTGACCAATCTTTTGATCTTTATACGAATACCAAGCTCCGCTTTTTTTAACAATATCTAAATCAGCTGCTATATCAACAATTTCCCCTAACTTAGAAATTCCTTTACCAAAAACAATATCAGTTTGGGCAACTTTAAACGGGGGAGCTACTTTATTTTTAACAACTTTAGCATTGGTTTTATTACCAATAATATCTGTACCTACTCTTAATGCTTCACTTCTTCTAATCTCTAGTCTCACTGAAGCATAAAACTTTAACGCTCTTCCCCCAGAAGTTGTTTCTGGATTACCAAACATAATTCCAACCTTTTCCCGAATTTGGTTAATAAAAATGCAAATCGTGTTAGTTTTACTAATTACGCCTGATAGTTTACGCATTGCTTGGCTCATCAGTCTTGCTTGTAAACCAACATGACTATCGCCCATTTCACCTGTAATCTCTGCTTCTGGTACTAAAGCAGCAACCGAATCAATTACTACCATTCCTACTGCCCCACTCCGGATAAGGGCCTCAGCTATTTCTAAGGCTTGTTCACCCGTATCTGGTTGCGATAAGATTAGATTATCAATATCAACACCCAAAACTTTGGCATATTGAGGATCTAGCGCATGTTCTGCATCAATAAAAGCGGCATAACCACCAGATTTTTGCATCTCGGCTATTGCATGTAAAGCAAAGGTTGTTTTACCCGATGATTCCGGACCATATATTTCAATGATTCTCCCCTTTGGATAGCCGCCTATACCAAGCGCAATATCAAGAGTTAAAGACCCTGAAGAGCTAACCTCAATTGTCCTATCAGCCTCATCACCAAGTTTCATAATTGAACCCTTACCAAATTGTTTTTCTATTTGTTTCATCGCACTTTGTAGTGCTTCTAACTTTTTACCCATTTTTTCTATGTTCCTCCATATAATAATTACACTTTAGTGTTTATATTTGCTTCATTTTCAAAAACATTTTTATTTTTAACAATATAATCAAGTCCACTTAAAAAAGTTACAAGCACACTTAAATAAAATAAAACATCCGTAACATAATGAGCATTATTACCCATTAAATAATAAAGGCCAAATCCGTTAAACAAAATTGCAATCAAAGTAATCATTGTTAGCACTGTCTTGATTTTACCATAAATACTTGCTGCTATAACAATATTTTTTTTCGCTGCTACCATTCTAACTGCTGAAACAATAAACTCACGAAATAAAACAATCAATACTAAAACCCACCAAAAATTATATTCTGTTTTAAAATAAGAAACATAAAGCATCGCTGTTATCGTTAAAAGTTTATCAGCAATTGGATCTAAAAATTTACCAAAATCAGTAATTTCATTTCTTTTTCTTGCCAAATAACCATCAAGAAAATCAGTAAATGAAGCAACCGTAAATAATACGGCAAATAATAATTCTGCTAAAGATAACTTTAGGATTGTTGTTATCTCCTGAAAAGCAGGAATAAAAAGCATTAAAATCATTATGGGAATTAAAATTAATCTAGTAATTGTTATTTTATTTGATAAAGTCATATTTTCCCAACTTTCTTTTCTTTAATTAATGTAAATATTTCTTGCAAAAGTTTAAAGGTTTTGTTATAATCAATAGCGGTTATCTTTAGGAGGTGAACAAATGGCCAATATTAAACAACAAATCAAAAGAAACAAAACCAATGAAAAGCGTCGCGTACTAAACAAAAGTTTTAAATCGGCAACTAAAACAGCAATAAAGGCTGTCGTTTTAGCCGTTGAAGCTAAAGATAAAGACAAAGCTATTGTCGCACTTAACTATGCAAATAAAAAGTTAGACAAAGCACAAGCCAAAGGTATTTACCACCTAAACTATGTAGCTAACCACAAAAGTAGGCTTGCAAAATTAGTTAATACATTGTAACACATCAAATTGATGTGTTTTTTTTTATCTTTTTTCTAGTTCTAGCCGGTTACCATACTGTGGCACATAACTAACATAAGGAGACCTAAACTTCGGTGGTCCGTATTTTGGATTATAACCTATTACATTTACATATTTTAAAATAGTGTTCTTTTCTTGCGTGAGTCTAACAAGCAGCTCAAGCGTCGCTTTTACATCATCAAGCGCGCGGTGCGTGCTTTTAACTGAGACATTATACTTTAAAACCGCATTTTCTAAGCGGTGCGGATAAGGATGACGATCTTTATAAACAGCCATTACATCTAAAAGGTCATTTTTCACATACAAATCAGGAATTCCTAACTGTCTGCGATATAAAGTAGTTAAAAAAGAATAGTCAAAGCTTAAATTATAAGCCACCAAAAGAGCGTCTTTTCGGTGAAGTTTTCTGAATTTTTCCAAAGCCTGTTCTTCGCTAATACCTTCTTCTTGTAAGAGCTTATCAGTTATACCAGTAATCTCAATTATTTTTTCCGGCAAGAGTAGGTCTTGTTTGATTAACACATTTAACTCATCAATAATATGAAAGTTACCTGACTCGTTTTTCTCTAATAATATCGCTCCGATTTCAATTATTCGGTCATTATGACAAGAAAGACCTGTTGTTTCAAAATCAAAAGCTAAGATGTAATTGTATTTATTTTTCAGCACCTAATCCCTCCAGTAACCATAGTTCAAGTCCCAGTTTTTTTTCTGTTTGACCTGATTTAATTAAATAATCAAGAGTTGCCAATGAATCATAATATCTTTCTAAGATTTTAAATGTTTGTCCATTGGCATTTTTTATCATATAATAAGCTCTTCCTAAACCAACATTAAAATAATCTGCGATACTTTGTTGAGAGTAGCCAAACTTAAGTAAATGTTTCGCGGTCATCGTTTCTTTTATTTTCGCTGAAAGGTTACCAATTATGGCAACTGGATCAATATTTTTCATTATCAAATCATAATATATTTCTAAAGCTTTTTTCTTGTTTTTTGCAATTACAGCACTAGAAAGTTCAAATAAATTATCTTCAACATTTCTTGGCACTAACAATTTAATATCATCAAGCGTTATTTTTTTACTATCAAAAGCAAACAACTTTAATTTTTCAATTTCATTGCTTAAGCTATGAAAATCATATTTAACTCGTTCTAAAAGCTCATCAATTGCTTGTTTGGTAATACTATATTTATATTTTTCTAGGGTTGCTTTAACATAATCAGGTAAATCTTTTTTAGCAATTGATTCAAGATGTTCAATTCTTACATATTTTTTTGCTTCCTTACTAATTTGCAAAGTATCATCAAAGTCTTCAGTTAACATAAAAATAACTGTTGTATCAGTTTTAGGATTTTTAAAATAGGCGATCAACTGCGATAAGTCAACATCTCTTTTTTCATTGAAAAACCAAGCATTTTTCACTTTAATAACCTTTTTATCTGCAAGCAGACTAACTGTTGTTATTTCCTGAAGAAAATCTTGCAGTTCTTGTTCATCTAAATCATATGTTAAAACATTGAATTGATCAACTTTAAGTTTTAAAATAATCGATTCTACTTCATTTTCTACTAAGTAGATATCATCACCAATAATTGCATATAAACTTTCCATATAATACTCACTCTCTTAAAAACAATTATACTATAATTCTTCCGTTTTTCATAACAAAACTATTCAAACTGCCACCAATATTTCCTTTTTATTATTGTTTGTTGCTTACTTGTTAAATAGATATTAACATTTTGTTGTTTGAGTCTGTTTATTGTATCTTGATCTGGATGATTATATAAGTTTTTATCCCCAACGCTAATAACTGCCTCAAACGGTCTTGCATAACTTAAAAAGGCCATTGAAGTTGCCGTTTTTGCCCCATGATGAGAAACATGCAAAATATCACATTTTAAGTTGTGTTGATATTTTAAAATTAAATCAGCTTCTGCCTCTTGTTCAATATCACCAGTAAAAAGATAGATTTTATGGTCAATATTCATTTTTAAAACCAAAGAATTATTATTAGCTTGATAATAGTTTTTAATTGGCCCTAAAACCTCAACAACAACATCACCACATAATAAAGAATCACCAGATTTAGCTTTACTTACATTATATTTTTCTAAGGAAGTATTAAACTCTGTTTGATCATAAGGATTAGTAATAATGTTTTTGGGTTGAAAAACCTCAATTACTTCTAAAGCTTCACTAACATGATCATAATCACTATGAGTAATAAAAAAGAAATCAATTCTAATATCCCCCAGCGTATTTAAAAAACCCACTGTTCCCGTATGAGCGTCAATTAAAATATTACATTTGTCAAAAGGCCTTTGAATAAAAGTTGTATCGCCTTGCCCAACATCTAAAAAATAAACTGTTCCATTACCATTAAGCTTCGGAAACAGATAAAGCAAAAACACAAATATAACAATTAAAAGACCTCTTTTTAAATAAGAAATTAAAGTATCTTTATAAATAAAAAATATATATAATACAAAATAAATTAAAACAACAACCATTCCTTGATTAGCAATTTTAATAAAACCTAAATTAGGAAACAGTAAAATTGTTTCATTAAAACCTTGTAAAAAAGGCTCAACAAGAAAGCTAAAATAAGGAATTGCCCCTAAAAAAATAAGAGGTAAAATTAAAACCGGAAAAACCAAAGTATAAATAAGGCCACTAAAAAATGAAAACAAATACAGGCCATTATTAAGATTTATCACAAAAATTAAACTAGCAAAATAAGCTTTAAGTTGAATCAATAAAATCCCTTTTACGCCTTTTTCCCTTTTCGATAAAACAATAAAAAAACTAACCACAAATGACAAAATAAAACTTAAACTAAACCTATAAAATGGATTAATAATTAACATCCCTAAAAAAGCAAGCGATAAACTATCAAGCTCAGTTAAACCTCTTTTTTTAAATAAAAGATATAAAACAAACATAATAACCGCTCTTAATAAACTAAGCGAAAAAGAGCTCAGCCATAAATAAAATACTAATAATAAAATAATTATTGCTGAGCTGAGTTTATTAGACTTTTTTAGTAAAACTAAACTAATAAAGCTAACAATAAAATGAATATGTAGCCCTGATAGGGCAAAAAGATGAGATATGCCTAATTTTGTTTTAGCCTCACTAAAATCTTTAACAAAGGTATCATCATTAAATAAAAAAAGATGGATATAAGACTTTACTGTTGCTGGATAATCACTGAAAAGTTGTTTTATTTGTTGGCGGTATTTATTAATATGGGGTTTTTTTCCTGCTATTTTAATATCACTAACATTGAGTTTATAAAATATCCTTTTTGCCCCATAATAGTTTTTTAAATTAAAGCCATTTGGCGTTCTTTCTTTCCTAAACTCTTCTACTTGATAAACAATTGCTAGATTTTGACCAATCTCGAAGTCTGTTGTTGAATAAAACACATACCTGTTTTTATTTTGTTTAACATAATATGTATAATAGTCATCTTTTTGACTTTTATGAGTAACTAAAAATAGATTTCCTTCCGGCAAGCTTTTAAAAAGAGTTTCATAGGAGGTAATATAGAAAATATAGCAACAACAAACAAGTATTATCCAAATCTTTGCTTTAAAAGGTTTAATTAAAATAAAAAAAGGAACAAAAAGAAGATAAAACAAACAATTACTAATTCCCAAAATGCAAATAAATACCGCTAAAGCATAATAATGAAAATGATTAAACGGTAATAAACGGTCTAATCTGTTCATAAATCTTTTGACCAATTCCTTTAATTAACACCAACTCATCAACACTTTTAAAAAACCCATTACTCAGTCGGTAGTTAATTATTTCTTCGGCCTTAACTTTACCTATATTGGGAAGACTCATTAGCTCTTCTAATGTAGCTGTGTTAATATTAATCTTGTTTTCTAAGCTTCGTTTTTGAATATAATAAGTTTTATTATCCGCAACAACAACCTCTAAATCAAACATACTAACATCAGCATCACCTAAAAGACCACCAGCATAATATATTAGTTTTCTTAAACTGGTATTTTTCTCAACATTATATGTCCCTGGATATTTAATTTGACCAATAATTGCTACACTAACTATTTCTGGTTTTTCAAAATCTGCAACTTTATCTTTTTTAAAAACAGAAAAACCATAAAATACTAGCAAACATAAACAAATAAAAAAAACGAGCAAATATTTTTTCATTTCATCACCCGTTTAATATATACAACCTACTTTTAAAAATAACTACTAAGTAAGACTTATTTGTTTTATTCCGATAAATCTCTCATCAAACTTATAATAAGCTCTCGTATCAGCATCAAAAATATGAATTAAAAGTTCTCCCAAATCAACTAAAAGCCAACCAGAACGTTTACCTTCAATTCCCTTTATTTGATAAACATTTTTCAGCTCTTGTTTTAAATAACCAACCAAAGCATTTGCTTGTCTAATGTTTCCAGTGGCAATTACAACAAGATTATAAAAAGGGTTTTTATTTTCCAAATCAAATACTTTTAGGTCATCTAAGTTAACTTTATTTAAGGCTTTCAGTGTTTTTTCTAATAAATTCATCTTTTTGTTTTCTCCTCTTATTATAATAATTATACACTTTAATTTGCTGTTTTAGTGGTTTAATGTTATTTATTTTTAAATAATCCAGAGTCTCTTTTAACATATAAACAAAACTTGCAGTAAGATTATCTAAGGCTATTTGATAAGCAATTTTTGCATCCTCATAAACTCTGTTTTCTTCACAATAATCACTAACACATAAAATCATCGTTTCTAAATTCATCTTCTTTTTGCCATAATTGTGATACTTAATCGCCTCAATTATTTTCTTGTTTTGGATTCCTTTTTCTTTCGCATAAGCGGCTCCGCTATAAGCATGGAAAAATTCTTCAGGGTATTTTTTTAAAACTTTCTTGTTTTTAATCATTTGCTTATGAAAACTAAGTGGTTCATATTTTGTAATATCATGAAAGTAAGCAGCCACCTTTAAAACCTCTAAGTCTGCCTGATAGATTTTTCCTAACTCAAGGGCTCGTTTTACAACTCCTTTTGTGTGAGCAATTCTTTTATTATGCCCCTTTAGCCTTTCTTCCATTAGTTTTTCAAAGTCCATGATAATAACTGCTTTCGACTGTGATATTTGCATCCTTAGGCGCATAGATTTCTAGAGTTAGTTCACCTTTTATTACTAAAAAACCTAAATCAAGTAAACTAATGATTACTTTTTTATCATCCTTTACTGTTAAATAGCTTTTAACAAAATCTGCTTTAGTTGTTGGCTTAAAAAGAGTTCCTTGTTGCCTGTTAAAAAGCTCATAAACTTTTTCGTATTTACTTCTATGCAAACTAACATTGCCTAAATAAAAAGTAAAGTTGTTTTTCTTGCCCTTAAGATAACTAACAATTAAAAACCCACCTAAAATAATTGCTTGACCAGCATCTAGATAATAATTTTTAGGATTTATTTTTTTTGTTGGCATTAAGCCTTTATAATCCTGATAAGGAAGATAATCACTAATATTGCCTTTAAGATAAACACCAGGAGTATCTATTATAAAACCTTGATTAAACTTGAGTTTAATAAAGCCTTTAGTTAATCCTGGATATAAAGATGCTAATGCTTTAGAATCTATTTTTAAGCTTTTCGCAATTTGATTTAAAAGTGTCGACTTACCACTGTTTTGAAAACCAATAACATAAATATCTTTTTTAACATATCTTTTTAAAACTGAAACTAGGGTATCTACATTCTTTCCAGTTAATGCTGAAATAGGAATAATATCAATTATATTAAGTTTTTGTTTTTGAAATATCTTAAAAAGTTCTTTAACCCATAAGTCATATTTAATATTTTTAGAAAAAAGATCAATTTTATTAATAACCAAAATTATTTCCTGTTCCGGATAAATTCTTTTTAAGTTATATTTAAAAAGATCATTTATCGTTAACGCTGAAACCAAACAAACAATTAAACCGTTTTGACTAACAACAGGAAACCCGCTTTTAACAACCTCATCAACTGGCTTACTGTAATGCTTAAGTTTAAAACAGTTTTGACAATAATCCATATTAATATCAACAACATATCCTAAACTCTTTTGACTGCTTGTTTGAAGTTTAACTCCACAACCCTTACAAACTTTCATATTCTTTTAACCGATCAAGATATATTTGTAAATGTTTTTCCTGAATCTTTTTAATTATTCTTTTTTCCAAAAAGCGATTAATTTTTGTTGTCCAAACATCTGATTTTTTTTCTAAAGGATTAACTAAAATGGTATAAAAACCCATTTTATTAGCCCCTTTAATGTCAGTCATTAATTGATCCCCAATCGCAATAACCTCATCTGGCTTATATTTAGCACTGGCCATCTTTAAACCCTTTTTATAGCCTCTTTTAAAAGGTTTTGTCGCATAATGAACTGCTTTAAGATTAAAGTCTTGATTAAATTTTTGTACTCTTTTTTTATAATTGTTAGAAATAAAAATAACCTCAAAACCAATTTTTAAAAGATTATTTACAAAACTAATTTCTTTTTGCGATGCCCGTTTTTGGCTATATTTAATAAGTGTGTTATCAATATCTAAAAAAATTAGTCTAAATCCTTTTTTATAAAACGACAAAAAATCGATTTCAAAAACCGATTTAAAATATTTACTGGGAATATATTTTTCTAATTTTCTACCCATTGGTTACTGCTAATATTTCTAAATTAAATGATTTGCCGTTTTCTAAATTAACAAGCACTTTATCACCTAATTCTGCTCCTAAAATACTTTTACCAACTGGTGAGTCGATGGAAATTTTATTTAAAGCTGGATTAGCTTCGATAGTTCCTACTAACTTATAAGTAACAATTTTATCTTTTTCAATAAACCGCATTTTTACTGTTTTACCAATTTGAATTTTATTTGTTGCACTAGATATCCGAATAATTTTCGCATTTTCTAAGATATTTTCAACTTCTTTTATTCTTGCTTCTGTGCGCGCTTGTGCTTCTCTAGCGGCATCATAATCAGCATTTTCGCTTAAATCACCTTGAGTTCTTGCTTCTTGCAGTGCATTTAAGACTTCTGGTCGCTTTACATCTTTTAAATATTCTAGTTCATTTTTTAGACTTTGTAGTCCTTCTTTTGTCAATTCAAACACTTGCTTTTTAATAGCCAATATCATCACTCCTAATTTATATATAATGTATTATACAATAATTCATTACCTTTTTGTAGCATTAAATATTTAAAGGGATTGTTTTTAACAGTTTTTGATATTTTTTATGGTCTTTAAATAATTTATCTAACAGCAAATAAAACGGCTGTTGATGGTTTTTCTCTTTTTGATGAGCATATTCATGAAATAAAACGTAATCAAGAAAGTTTTTTTCTAAAGTTGCTAAAAAACTGTTAATAACAATATAGTCTTTCACGTAATGATAAGAACCGTATTTGCTTTTTAAATACTTAACTGATATTCTAACAGGATATAAGTTGTTAGCCTTTAATACTTTTTCAAACCGGCCATAATTTAGATCTAAATAATCTGTCGTCTCTGCCGCTAAAATCGCCTTTTTAATTGCAAATAAACTTTCATGGTTTGAATAAACATTAATTACATCTTTTTCTATTTTATATGAAAAACCATTTTCTTCAATCTGCTTTATCTCATAGGTTTTTCCCCAAAGTGATAACTGATTTTCCTTTTTATATCTACTTAATTGATAAAGCGACTCAAAAGACGAATCCAGTTTTGCCAAAATTCGTTTTAAAGCCATTTTATAAGGTTTAGTAATTAAAATATAACCTTTTTGAGCTTTAAAATAGCCATGTTTAATGTTTTTTTCTTCAATTTTATAATATAAGGTTTTTCCACCTTTTTGATAACTATTCATTTGATAACCTAATCATATCGTATTTTTCAACCGCAAAAGGAATTTTTAAATAAACTATTTCCTGCGGATGTCTAGCTGCAACAAGCGACTCAAACTTTTCGGAGAAGATTTGTTTTAAAATAAACTGCTCTGGCTTTTTGCCAGGACCAAACACTTCTAATTTATCTCCAACTTTAAAAAAGTTTCTTTGTTCAACTTTAATATAGGAGTTTTCTTTACCTAAAACAAGCCCAACAAAAATCTGGCTTGGCTTTAGGCTGTGACTACTATAGATTTGTTGATTTTTTGCTAAATCTTCTTCTAAAAAACCGCTTGCTGTTAATCTGTTTTCTGCTTTAGCAATTTCTTTTTCATAAAACTCATAATCTTTTATTTGCCCTTTTTCTTGATACTCATCAATTAACATCCGGTAAACATTAACAACTGTGGCAATATAATGAACGCTTTTCATCCGGCCTTCAATTTTTAACGAATCAACACCAATTTCTATCAAATCTTTTATTTGTCTGATTGCTTGTAAGTCTTTTGAACCCATTTGAAAAGGAATTGGCGTATTTAGTTTTTCAGCTTTATCATATAAATCATATTCCCACCGACAACTATGTGCACAACCACCTCGATTAGCATCACGTAAAGTAAATGTGTTTGACAAACTGCATCTGCCGCTATAAGAAGCACACATTCCGCCGTGAATAAAAACTTCAATATCAAGCGTGGTTTTATTTTTTATCTTTTTAATTTCGCCTAAACTAAGTTCTCTTCCTAAAACAACCCTTTTTGCGCCTAACTGCTCAAAAAACTTAATATGATAATGATTAGTAATTGATTGCTGAGTAGAGACATGTATTTCTAAATTAGTATGCTTTTTAGCCATTCTAGCAATAAAAGGACTAGCAACAATAATTCCATCAACCTTAACTTGCTCTAGCTCTTTTAGATAAGATATAACATCGTCTAGGTTTTCATTGTGCGGAATTATATTAGTAGTAACATACAATTTCTTGCCTAACTTATGAGCAAACCTTGCTCCTTGTTTTATTTGAGCAAGCGAAAAATTAGATGCTCTTGCCCGGAGGGAATACTCAGTTCCCCCAATAAAACAAGCATCAGCACCATATAGATAAGCTATTTTAAGTTTTTCTAAATCGCCAGCTGGGGCTAATAATTCAATCATCTTTCTTCCTTTTTATAAATTGTTTTAGTAAATAAAAACCCTTCATCCCAAGTCTGCTTATAATCATGCTGAATTGCCAAAGCTTTTTCCTTGCTCGGATTTTTAAACAAATCAATAACCCTTAAAACATATTGATCATCATGAAAAATGCCATCAATTAACAAATAATCAACTTTTTCTAAAACTTTTAAATATTTAAATACTGAAGATATCTCACTTCTGTAAATATGTGTGCCAAATTTATCTTCAATAACTGGATATTTGTTTTCTCTGGTCAACTCTTTTAGGGAAAAACCATCTTTGGTTGTATCATATGAAATGTTAATTTCTTCAAAAAAAGCTTTTAACAGTTTTCTCTTTGAATAAAACATATTTAAATAACCATGACCAGTTAAAAAGATATTTCCCTTTTTATTATCAAGAATTTCTTGAATATCAGTTAAAGTGATTTCTTTAGCCAAAAAAACGCCACCTAGACCCAAATCTAAGTACTCATTAACATCCATTTTATTAGTTAAAAGTGTTTCAGGATTATAGATAATGTTTTTAACTCCCAACTCCTTTAACAAGTAATAATAACCAATATCACCAACAATAACTCCAGTGAAATAAAGATTATCAATGTTTGTAAAAAGCGTTTTAACAGCATCAATATCCTTTTCATGCAAAATTGGTTTAAGACTTAAAAATAGTTCTTTATTAAGCCTTTTAGACAGCAAAGAAACATTGGTTAATTCTTCAAGATTAAAATAAGAAGTCTCTCTTGTTGAAAAACCCTTAATCCCCACAACAATTCCATCCGCTTGCCCTAAAATCATCTCAACGTTATCAAGTTGATAAACCGTTGCTAGTATCTTCATGGCACTACTCTCCTAGAAACACTCATCCCATCACCTAAGTCTGTAAATGTAGTAACAAATTCAGTGTTATTAATTAAAAACGTTTTAAACCGTTGTAACTTCTTTATTAGATTCTTTGTGTTTTTATTAACTTTATTTATATCTAAATGGTGAAAATTTAGATTATCCGTAACAATCATGCCATTTAAAGCTAGATTGTCTTTAAACAGACAAAAAAACTTCTCATATTGAGCTTTAGCTGCATCAATAAAAATTAAATCAAAAAGCTCAGTGAAACTAGCATCAAGCGCATCTTGTTCAACAACAGTAATTTTGCTTTCTAAGTTAAACTCAACTATCTTTTTACGGGCAACATTAGCAAAAAAGGGGTCTTTTTCAACCGTTTTAATATCGCAAACTAAATCCGCAAACATAATAGCTGAATAACCAATACCTGTGCCAATTTCTAGAACTTTCTTAACATTGTTTTTTTTAATTAAATCAAGTAAGAATAAAAGTCCCTCATCACTGATGATGGGGATTTTCATATTAAGAGCAGTTTGTTTTAAATCATTCTTCTTCTTGGTCATCTTCTGCTTCTTCTGAATCTAGGTACTCTTGCAGTAAGTCATCTAACATATCCCATTCTTCTTCTGTTTCAATGTCTTCAAAATAACCGCCTTGTTCATCGGTTTGGATGTATCTTGCTGCACTAATTTCATCTGAATCTACAAACTTAAACACAACATACTCTTTATCGTTTTGATCATCAAAATGCGTAAAAAGTATTTCTGCGACCATCTCCTTATCATCAAGAGTGATTGTCATTAGATTGTCTGCCATTTTCTTTTTCTCCTTTAAAGTCTAAATAATTTTGTAGTATTATAACTGCTGCCAGCATATCTTTTTTTTGATCTCTTTTTTGTTGTGATAAACCAGCTTTTTTCAGTGTATAAGTTGCTTGTCTTGTTGTTAGTCTTTCATCCCAAAGAATAACTTTTTTATTAGTGTTTTTTTCAATCATTTTTTGAAAACTCATTGATAACAATGCTTTTTCACCAATTGAACTATCCATATGTTTGGGGAGTCCCAAAACAATTATGTCAATATTTTCATCTTTAATATATGCACTAATAAATTCTGCGGCTTGCTGATAGTTTTCTCTTTTAAACCGGTATGTTTTAACCGGATAAGCAATCACCCCAGAATCACTTCTAGCTATTCCTAAAGTTAGCTCTCCTAAATCAAGACCTAAATAACGCATTTAAATTCTCTCCATTACTTTAACTAAAGCATCATATTTACTTAAATCGCTTGTCCCACCAGTCGCAAAGTCGTCTCTACCACCACCAGAACCACCAGAAACTTGATTTAGTTTATCTAAGATTTCCTTAGCTCCTTTTTGGCGTGTTTTAACCATATAAGTAATTTTATCATCGCTAATGTTAATAATCAGCAATATTTCTGATTTTATTTTATCATAAAGTTCAAAAAAAAGACCCCTTAAAACATTTGCTGGCAAATCTTTAGTAGTAATTAAATTATTTTTCTTTTTCTTTATTAAATCATCTTTATTAAGTAGCAAAGCTTTTTCTTCAGCAAGTTTAATTTTTCTTTCTAATGTTTTGTTGTTTTCTTTAACCGAATCAACCAACACTCTTAAGTTAATTAAATCTTGATAAGAGCCTACTAAATCATAATCAAAAACAAATCTTTTAATACCTTTAATATTTTGTGCTTTTGCCTCAAGTAATAAGTTTTGATATTTAGTTATAAGCGAGTTTAACTCTTGTATTATACCGCTGTTTCTTTTTTGAAATAACTTTTTATATAAAGGCCCGGAAAAAGCTTCAATTCGGTATATTCCAGAACCAATCGAAGAAATACCCGCGATTAAAAAATCTTGAATTTCTTTCGTGTTTTCTACATGCGTTCCCCCGCAAAGCTCAACTGACTTATCCTTAACTTCAACAACTCTAACAAGATCTCCATATTTTTCTCCAAATAAAGCTATTGCTCCTAATTTGAGTGCTTCTTTTATTGGCATTATATTAACTAAAACAGGAATGCCTTCTTTAATTTGGCCTTTAACAATTGTCTCAATTTTTAAAACTTCCTCATCGGTTGGAAACTGATAATGATTAAAATCAAACCTTAATAAATCCTTAGCTACAAGACTACCTTGCTGATTAACATGCGTCCCTAAAACATCTTTTAGCGCTTGATGCAGTAAGTGAGTTGCTGTGTGATTTCTTTTGATATTTAGGCGCACGTTTTCATCAACTTTTAAGTTAACAATTTGTCCCTTGCTAAACTGATGATTAACTTTGTGTAAATGCTGGCCGTTGGGTAAGGTTATGACATCAAGCACTTTAACGTCGTCAATTAGCCCTTCATCTTTTTCTTGGCCACCTTTTGTTGCATAAAAAGGCGTCTTTTTAACAACTATTCCTTCATCAAATACCGCAATTACTTCACTTTTTATTTCTAAGGTTTCATCACCAACGAAATCAGATTTCTCTTTAAATGCTAAAAATCTATCATCTTGTGTTTTCATAGAAACTTCATCTTTACGGTGCTTCCTGCTTAACTGTTTTTGCCCTTCTAAAAGCTCATAAAAACCTGCTTTATCAATCTTTATTTGGTGTTCAAAAGCATATTCTTCTTGAAGTTCAATCGGAAAACCGTATGTATCAAAAAGTAAAAACGAATCATTTTTGGATAAAGATCCTTTTTCTTTGATTATCTTTTCGATTAAAGTTTCACCAACAGTAAGAGTTTGTAAAAACTTCTTTTCTTCAGAAGCAATGATTTTCTTAACAAAAGCTTTATTTTCAGAAACATTTGGATACTCACTAGCCATAATATTTTCGACTGCTGGAATTAATTTAGTTAAAAACTCACCTTTAATTCCTAGTTTTTTCCCATGTTTTAATGCTCTTCTTAAAAGCCTTCTTAAAACATAACCTCGCCCTTCATTAGAAAGCACTGCCCCATCACTGATTGCCATAACTAAAGTTTTAATATGATCAGCAATAATTCTAAAAGATGGATTATTATTATATTTAACTTGCGCAATTTCTTCTATTTTTAAAATAATTGGAAAAAACAAATCAGTTTCAAAGTTTGTTTCCGTATTTTGTAAGATACAAGCAAATCTTTCTAATCCTGCGCCGGTATCGATATTTTTACTCGGAAGCTCTTCATACTCTTCTCTTTTTAAGCCCGCTTTTGCGTTATACTGAGAAAAAACAATATTCCATATTTCAATAAAACGATCATTTTCAATATCATTAGCGATTAACTCTATTCCTCTTTGATCAAACTTACTACCCCGATCAAAGAAAATCTCTGTATCAGGTCCACTAGGACCTTCGCCTATTTCCCAATAATTTGATTCATGAGCAATAATATGCGACTCTTTAACCCCCAACTTCAACCACACGTTTTTAGCCTCGATATCAGTTGGATAATAAGTCATATAAAGTTTGTCAAGGGGCATATTAAAATACTTTTTACTCGTTAAAAGTTCAAAACCCATCTTTATTGCTTCTTCTTTAAAGTAATCACCAATCGAAAAATTACCTAACATCTCAAAAAAGGTATGATGTCTAGCAGTTAGGCCAACATTTTCAATATCATTAGTCCGCAAACATTTTTGCACATTAGCAATTCTTTTAGATGGAGGTACTAAAGTTCCATCAAAATACTTTTTAAGAGGTGTTATCCCCGCATTAATCCACAGTAAACTTTTGTCATCAAGCGGAATTAAAGAAGCACTTTCCTCAATTTTGTGCCCTTTTTCTTTAAAAAACTTAAGCCAAAGTTTTCTGATTTCATCACCACTCATATACCGCATAAACACCCTCCTTAAGAAAAAAATAAAGCCCTTAGAAAAAATCTAAGGGCGAATAATCGCGGTACCACCTTAGTTCCGTATTAAATACGGCACTCATTACGCTTTTAAGGCAAGCTTACCTCATGCTCATAAGCAGCTTCACTAAATCTCACTTATATCATCACACCAACCTGATACTCTCTTAAAAGATCTTTTTAGCTACTAATCTTAATCAACGCACAACTTATTTTATCATAGTTTATATTCTTTTTAAATAAAAAGCAAACACTTTAAGAAAAAAAATTTATTTTACTGCTTTGCAAGTTTTTCCTTTTCTTTTGGAAACACCTTAAACAAAGCCATTGCGCCAAGGCTTGCCCAAATTGCGACAACAAAATATCGAATTGCAACCCAAATTAATTGATCACCAAAAAGTTTAAACAGTGGTTTTAATCCTTCTTTTAGCCCAAACGCAACCAAAAGACCAACTACAATCTTTAATACTTGGGTTAATGGTTTTGCTTTAACATCTAACTTAACATATTTGTTTTCTAAAATATAACCAAGCGACAAACCAATATAAGCTCCACCAACAACATAAAGCTGCTCATCTTGGATTATAATCATTAAAATAATAAAAATAGGAATTAACCCTAAAGAAATGAGGCCTTCTTTGCCATCAAATTTGGAAAACACATACAAACCTAAAACGCCAAAACCAGCTCCAAGGACTAAACCCACAAGCACATCTTCTAAATAGTGCTGGCCTAAATAAAGCCTTGAAAGTGGTACTAATACCGCTAAACTAATAAATAAATATCTAACCCACTTAACCGGATAAAACTCTTTGATCATAAAACTCGATAAAACCGCAAAGTTTTGTGAATGCCCACTAGGCATACTTGAACCTGTAGTTTCTTGTAGTATTGGCTCTGCTCCTTCTTCGTATGGCCTTAATTTGTTAGTATAGTTTTTAATAACACCATTAACAAAGGCAGAAAAAATAAATGTTACCATCATTTTAAAAGCGAACTTTTTATCAACACTCCAGTAAACAGTCGCCCCTAAAACAATAAAAAATGTCACATCACCAGCTTCCGTAATAATCCTAAAAAACCAATCAAGTACTGGATTTGAAAAACTTTGAAGAAATTCAATTATTTGCATCTAATTCACGTCCTTTTTTGCTTTTACGCATATTTTTAATCATTTGATTAATATATTTAGGGATATCAATATTTTTTTCTCCCTCATAATTTTTATTAACTACGTATTTATTATCAATTTTATCATAAAGTCCCAAATCCACAAGGTAATCAATCATAGCCAAGCCTGTTTGATAACCATACTCCATCCGGGAGACAAACAATGCTTCTTTAAAGTCGATAATCGACCACATACTTTTTAGTTTTGTTTTCGGTAGTGCTTCTTTTGCTGTTAGATTTACAAACACTACATCTTCATAATCATATTTACTAACAGAAAAATTATTATCAAGTGAACAAACAAAAACAATCCGACAACCTTTTTCAACTAATATTTCAACTGGGTTATTATCAAGCAAACCCCCATCAATATAATAATCATCAGCAATTTCACTAAACCCAAAAAAAAGCGGCAGTGATGAACTAGAAATAGCGTATTCAAGCGGATTATCAACATCATTTAATTTAACAGTAACTTTTTCCCATGTTTTTTTCCTTAAAAGAGTGACAAATTTAGGCGCTTTTACTTTTGTTAGAATTACATAAACATCTTTTTCTGCTTGATAAAAACGATTAACATCAACATATTTTTGCGCCATTTTTCGAATAACATCAAAAGAAAAAGAATTCCTTTTTTTACCTTTATTAATCTTTTTACTTTCAACGGGATTGTTTTTTATCCCATACTCCCAAGCCTTAATTACCTCATCAATCTCGTTGCTACCTAAATAAAAATAAGCATTAAGTGCCCCAATTGATGCGCCTGAATAAACTTCGAAATTATCCATAAAACCCATCTGATCAAGAGCCTTTAAAACGCCAATTTGATAAGCACCTTTTGCGCCACCGCCACCTAAAGCTAATCCTGTTTTCATCTTCTTACACCTTTTTTCAGCCTTCTTTGTTGGTCAATTTCTTTTAAAGCTTCTCTTTTGTCATAGAGTTTTTTCCCTCTTGCTACAGCAACCTCAACTTTAACAAGTGCCCCTTGAAAATAAAGTTTAAGGGGGATTAAAGTATAACCTTTAACATCTTTTTTCACCTTTAATCGGAGAATTTGATTTTTATGCATTAAAAGCTTTTTATCTCTTAACTCCTCATGATTAAAAATGCTTGATTTTAAATAAGGTGCCACATGCATACCAATTAAAAAAAGCTCCCCATTTTTAATAATAATATAAGCATCATTGATACTCACCTTACCACTGCGGATTGATTTTATTTCTGTTCCTTTAAGTTGAATGCCCGCCTCATATGTATCTTCAATAATATATTCATGTCGGGCTTTTTTGTTTTGGGTAATAATTTTCATTTTACAAACGTCCTTTAGTTGACAATTTTAAATGTTAATTGTCTACTTTCCATTTTAACATCAATTAGCTCAACTTTTAAAGGGCTAGTTAATTTATAAATTTGTTTTCCGGTTTTACTAACTAAAGTTTTATTTCTTTCATCATAATAATAACTATTCTCTAAAAGCCAAAAAGGCACCATCCCTTCAAAACCTTTACTAAGTCTCACAAACATACCTGTTTTAATAAAGCCAGAAACAACACAATCATATCTTTGACCAATTTTATCTTTCATATAAGTAGCAATCATTAACTTATCAACTTCTCTTTCAAGATCAATAGCTAGTCTTTCAGTTTTACTAGCTTGAATTGCAATTTCTTCTAGTTTTCCTTCATAATAAGAAATGCTTGCCAAAAGATTATCTGGACTTATAATAAAAGCTTTCACCAACCGGTGCAACACCAAATCAGGATAACGTCTAATCGGTGCTGTAAAATGACTGTAAAATCTTGAAGCTAAACCAAAATGATGTAAATTAATTTGACTATATTTGGCTTTATTCATCGCCTTTAACAATAACTCATGAACAATAAGTTTTAATGGACTTTCATTTTGACTTTCAATAATCTTTTGAATACTTTTTGCTGAAATGTTTTTATGTTTCGGTACTTTTACATTTAAGTTTTCCAAAAAAGCGAATGTTTCTGTTAGTTTAGCTTCTTCTGGCTTTTCATGGACCCGGTAAATACAAGGCAAACTTAAAAATGACAAATGCTGGCTAACTGTTTCATTAGTCACAATCATAAAAGACTCAATAATCCCTTCAGAGACACCCATTTTCCTTAAAACTATATCTTTAACTTTTTCATCTTTATCAAAAATAAATTTATATTCTGTTCCCACAAACTCAAGGGCGCCTTTTTTTCTTCTTTTTCTTTTTAAAATATCGGCAAGCTTAGCCATTTGTTTTAGCATTGCCAGCAGCTTTTTATCAGCTACCTTATCATGTTTTAAATACTTATTAACCTCTTGGTATGTTAGTTTTTTATCAACTTTGATAACTGTTTGCTTAATCTCATGAGAGATAACTTCTCCAGTTAAGTCGATGGTCATAAAAACACTTAAAGCATATCTTTTTTCACCTTCATTTAAACTGCATAAGTCATTGCTTAATCTTCTAGGTAGCATTGGAATAACTCGGTCAGCTAAATAACAAGACGTTCCCTTAATAAAAGCTTCTTGATCAATAAAACTATCTTCCACTACATAATGTGACACATCAGCAATATGAACCGATAAATAAAAAAAGTTTTCATCCCATTTTAGGCTAACCGCATCATCTAAATCTTTCGCATCTGCTCCATCGATTGTAATAATATATTCATCTTCGATAACTCCTCTATTATCATCAAGAATTTCTTTTTCAAGAGAATTTGCTTCTTTTAAGGTTTTTTCGCTAAAGCCATAAGGAAAGCCAAACTCATAAACAAGGGCTAAGATATCAATTCCCGGGTCAGTTTTAAAACCTAATCTTTTTTCTAAAGTTACGCCAATTACTGTATCATAGTAAGTATCCAGTTTAACTAAAATAACCTCTTTATCAAGTAGGGCTTCATCAGCGATTAACTCTAAAGGAAATCTAATTGGTTTTTTAGGAATTAAAATGGCTCTTGTTTTAGTTTTTTTTACCTCACAAACAACTTGATGAATTGCTCTTTTTAAGATTTCCAATACTTTATTATAAGGACCTTTTCTTACCAAAACAGTATCACCATGAAGAGCATTTTTTAAATCTTTGTTCTCTAAATATAGATCGCCTTCAGCCAAAAGTAAAAAGCCAAAGTTTTCTTTTAAATCTAGTTTACCAACAAAAAAAGAATCTCCTAAAATATAGATATCTTTTTTCCTTTTAAGTCTTTTTTTCTTAACTAGTGCTTCTAACTGCTTATTTAAAAATAGATTATCATAACCAGTAAGTGATAAAAGTTCAGAAAAACTATATTGTCTTTGTTGTTGATAAAAAAGTAATATTTCCATATATTCACCTAAAAATATTATACCACGACAAGTTAATAATATTATTTTTTATTGCGAAAAAAAAGCAGGCTTTCTTGCCTGCTAATTTACTTATTTTAAGTTATAAAAACACTTCATTCCAAGATAAACGCCCGTATCATCTAGTTCATCTTCAATTCTAATTAACTGATTATACTTAGCGGTTCTGTCTGTTCTTGAAGCACTTCCGGTTTTAATTTGACCAGCATTAGTAGCAACAACGATATCACTAATGGTTGTGTCTTCTGTTTCACCACTTCGGTGTGATATAACTGCTGTGTAACCGCCTTTTTTCGCCATTTCTATTGCATCAAAAGTTTCTGTTAAAGTTCCAATTTGATTAACTTTAATTAAAATTGAATTAGCAATATTTTTCTCCAAACCTTCAGCTAACTTTTTTGTGTTAGTAACGAAAAGGTCATCACCAACAAGTTGAATTTTTTTACCTAGTTTTTCTGTTAGATACTTCCAGCCATCCCAATCATTTTCATCAAGGCCATCTTCAATTGAAATAATTGGATATTTATTAACCAGCTCAACATAAAAATCTGATAGTTCTTCAGATGTTAAAGCTTTATTGCCTTCACCAGCTAAAACATATTTTTTCGTGTCTTTGTTGTAAAACTCAGAAGCTGCAACATCCATTGCCAAGAAAATGTCTTTTCCTGCTTGATAACCCGCTTTAGAGATTGCTTCAATAATCACAGAAATAGCTTCCTCGTTTGATTTTAAGTTAGGAGCAAAACCACCTTCATCACCAACACCAGTATTATAACCTTTTCCCTTTAAAACACTTTTTAAATGATGAAAAACCTCTGCACCCCAACGAATCGCTTCTTTAAAGGAATTCGCCCCAACGGGAAGAATCATAAACTCCTGAAAATCAACATTATTATCTGCGTGCGAACCACCATTTAAGATATTCATCATCGGTACTGGTAACATTCTGGCATTAAATCCGCCTAAATAATTATAAAGACTTACACCTAAATAATCACTTGCTGCTCTTGCCACAGCCATTGATACACCTAAAATTGCATTAGCACCAAGTTTTGCTTTATTAGGAGTTCCATCTAGTTTAATCATTAATTGGTCAATGCCAACTTGATCTAACACATTAAAGCCAATAACTTCACTAGCAATAACCTCGTTAACATTATCAACCGCTTTTAATACACCTTTACCTAAATATCTTTTCTTATCATTATCACGAAGTTCTACCGCCTCGTGCTCTCCTGTTGATGCTCCGCTTGGGACAAGGGCTCTGCCAAAAGCACCCGAATCTGTATAAACTTCTACCTCAACTGTTGGATTTCCTCTGGAATCCAATACTTCTCTTGCATAAACGTCTGTAATAAATGGCATTTAAATCACTCCTTCTTCAAATATTGTTTCATTGCCACATAAATTATACCTTATTTATTACCAAATTCAACAATCTAGTAATAAAAAATTATTAAATCTTTAGCTGAATTATCTTTTCATATGATTGTAGGTAAGAAAACAGATAAGCAAATAAATAATAATATTTAATATGTTTACAATAATATGAACTACATCAGGTGGCCAGTAAAATAAAAACCTAAACTGAAACAAAGGACTAAAAACAAGCGGTAAGATTTTCCCGGTTTCTAAAAGAAGAAAAATTACTTGATGAGAAACACTAATAAAATAATCACCCAATATCACAAAAAACACTGCCAAAACCGAATAAATTATATGATAAAAATGAAAACTTCGATATAATCTTCTAGTAATAAATATATAAAAAATTAAAAAGGTAAAAAAGCTTAAAAAATTCATATTAAACACATTAAAAAAATAATCAACAGTGCCTAACATTGAACCAAAAACAATCGCACCTAAAAATCCTTCTAAAAGAAATTTTTTTAATTCTTTTTTAACTAATGGCTCCCTAAATTTTTTAAAAAACTTTTTCATTTTTAATCCCCTTTTTTTCTAATCTAGATTGTTTTATAAATATTTGATAGTTGTTTGTAAAAAATAAATGTAATAAAACTAACAACTAACGCTAAAATTAAATTAAACGGAATCACACCAAACAATATATAGTATAACATAGTATTTTCAGCGGTAATGCCAGGAATACTAGATAACATCCCAAAAACAGCGTTAAAGCCATATAAGTTAATATAAATTGGCAAAATGAAAAGCCAATTCGTAATCACAGCAGAAACAATCCAAACAACCACAATTAAACCTGATGATAATAAAGCTCTTTTTTTAGTTTTTTTCTTATAATAAATCAAAGAAGAAACCAAAACTGTTGCAAGACCAATAATTAAATCTGAAAGTTCTCCTACTCCTAAACTTGATGAACCTGGCAGTTTAGCCACAAAGCGAATAAATACAATAATCGAGCCACTAATTGGTCCAAATAAAAAGCCGCCAATATAAACAGGGACATTGGAAAAATGAACTTTTAAAAATGGGGGAATAATCGGAATTATTATTGTTAAGGGAAACTTAATAAAATAATAAAGAATAACTGATAATGCCGCTAAAATAGAAATTGTAACCATTTTTTTAACTTTGCTGCGATTATCTTTGGCCTTTTTCTCAACAAACCACGCTAGAACAAACAAAACAATAATCGCGGCTATAAAAACAATCATTAAAGTAATCTCCACTGTTTTGATGTTGTTTTTTAAAAACTCTGTAATCTTTTCAATCATATATATTTTCCTTTCTAAAATAAAAAAATCGCCTTTCAGGGCGATAAAAAAAGATAACAAAAAGAAAAAATCTTCTTTCATCCAGACTATAACTGTCGGTACTGGAATTACACCAGTTCATGCCTTAGCGCGCGGACTTTACCGCCGATTGAGGAATTTCGCCTCACCCTGAAGTTTCTATGCTTATTATAGCATTAAAACAATTATAGTCAATGCTTATTAATCTGTTTTTATTTGAAAACCTTTTCTTTTACATTTTAGTTGTTAGTGGAGTATAATATTACTGGTTAGGAAGTGAAAATTATGAAAAAATTTGTCGGACTTGTAATTTTGGATGGACAAGGGCTCGCGCCTGATAGTGACTATAATAGTGTTAGTTTAGCGAAAAAACCTACCTACGATTATTTAATTAAAACTTATCCGCATAACACTTTAAATGCTTCTGGCGTTTATGTTGGTCTACCCGAAGGACAAATGGGTAACAGTGAAGTTGGTCACCTTAATTTAGGGGCTGGACGAGTTGTTTGGCAAAGCCTTTCCCGAATTAATGAAGCCATAAAAACGAAGTCCTTTTTTACCAATAAAGCTTTTTTAGACGCAATTTTTCATGTAAAAAAACATAATTCGAAACTCCATATTTTCGGTCTTGCCGGTACTGGCGGTGTTCATGCACATACTAATCATATCCTAGCTTTATATGAATTAGCTAAAAGTCATAACTTAGCAAATAAAACTTATTATCATGCATTCTTAGATGGTCGCGATACACCACCAGAAAGTGGACTTGGCTTTTTAAACGAGATTACTAAAGGTGGCCTTATGGTTGCCACAGTAAGTGGCAGGTATTATGCTATGGACCGCGATAATAACTGGGATAGACTCCAAAAAGCTATTGATAATATAACACGTGGCACAGGTATTTTATATGATAGTTTTGCCGATGGAGTTAAAAACTCATATAAAAACGGTGTTACAGATGAGTTTGTCGTACCGTTTTTAGTTAATCCTAATGGTTTAGTTAAAGATAACGATGCCATTATTTTTGCCAACTTTAGACCCGATAGAGCCATCAGAATTTCAACCGCTTTTACTAATTTGGCCAAAGTTTCTACCTACTACAGTCCTAAAAAAACAACTTTTGATGGTTCAAGAATGCCTAAAAACATCTTTTTTGTATCAATGATGCATTATGCTGATACCGTAAAAGGAGAAATTGCCTTTGATTTACAAAACCTAAAAGATTTATACGGTGATATTATTAGCCAAGCTGGCCTAAAACAGTTAAGAGCTGCCGAAACAGAAAAATATGCTCATGTTACTTTCTTTTTTGATGGCGGCGTTGATAAAAATCTTCCAGGTGCGACTAGAATATTAGTCCCCTCACCCAAAGTTGCTACCTATGATTTAAAACCAGAAATGAGTGCTTATGAACTAACTGATCAGGTTTTAAAAAAACTTAAAAGCGAACACTTTGATACAATGATTTTAAACTATGCTAATCCTGATATGGTTGGACACACTGGCTCAATAGTTGCTGCTAAAAAGGCGGTTGAAGCCGTTGATGAGTGTTTAGGAAAAATAGTAAGTTATGTTGAAAGTATTAAAGGCACACTTATTATTTTAGCTGATCATGGGAATGCTGAGAAAATGAAAGACGAAGATGGCACTCCTCACACAGCTCATACAACTAATCTAGTGCCAATTATTATTACTGATACAAATATAGAAATCAAAGATGGTGGAGCTTTATGTGATATTGCCCCAACACTCCTAGATTTGCTTAATATTGAAAAACCAGTCTTAATGACTGGCAACTCACTTATTAAAAATTAAAAAACTATTGATGTCCTTTTTTCATTTAAGGACTTCTTTTTTTTAGTAAATATAAGTGTTATATTTAATATAAGTTTGTTTTTAGTGGGGTTTTTAGAGTATAATATGTTTGTGATACTAATTGAGGTGCATTCATGGCTAATTTGCTAAAACTCAAGCAAGTGCTTATTAAAAACAAACCAGATTATCCAATAAATTATGCGATTCCTGGTATTTTTAACTTGTTTTCTCACCAAAGTATCACTAAACTTAAAAACGGCGAAGAGCTCATTAATCCATATGATTTTTTAATTGATTTAATTGATACTTTCTTTTTAAAGGATAAATATCCTTCAGAAGCTAAGAGCCTTTCGCTTTTAAAAAAGAAAAAACCTAAAACAGGTGGAGGAGATTGGATTCGAAAAAGCGTTGTTTATTCGATGATGATTCGCACCTCTTCTGCTTGGGATCATGACCGTAACGGCTTTTTAGACAAACACAATATTTACAACTTAAAAGAAACAGGAACCTTTATTAAAACTTTGATGTTGTTGCCACTTTTAAAAGAAATGGGTGTTAATGCCTTATATTTACTACCTATTTCCAAATATTCTTTGAAAAACAAAAAAGGTGATTTGGGTAGTCCTTATAGTGTTTCAAACTTTTTTGAACTAGACCCGAATTTATCCGATCCAATGGTCGAAAACGACTTAAGCCTAGATGATCAATTTCAAGTTTTGGTTGAAGCTTGTCATAGCTTAGATATGCGTGTTTTAATTGATATAATCCCTCGAACAAATGCAACCGAAAGCGAACTTATCATTGATCATCCTGATTGGTTTTATTGGATAAATACTCGGGACCTTACCAAATATAAAACTCCTTATGTTTCAAAAATTACCGATAAAACTGTCGCTCCAACAATGGATTTAATGGAAACTGTCTACAGTGACCAAAATATCTTAGATCATTTAAGCCTTTTTCAGTTTGACCCTAAAACAACCAATCCGGCTAAATGGGAATTTGTTGTTGAAGAATATAAAAAAGGCGATAAAAACATTTTAAACTTAGTAGATAAATACTACGGACTTACTACCGCACCCGCATTTAGTGATCATATTAACGATGTTCAGCCACCTTGGAGTGATGTAACGTTTTTCCGGATGTATCTAGATCATCCTTTAAAAACTAGTCCCTTCTTAAAAAATAAAAACATCCCCCCTTATATTCTTTTTGACACAATTAAAGCTAATCTTTATCCCGGAAAAAAACCGAATTTAGAGCTTTGGAACGTATTAGCTAATATAATTCCTCATTTCCAAAAAAAATACGGTATTGATGGGGCAAGAATTGATATGGGCCATGCCCTTCCTGATGAACTTGTTCATCTAATTATTAAAAATGCCCGAAAAATTGATCCTGATTTTTGTTTTATCGCCGAAGAATTAAATCCCGAAAACGATCAAAAAGCTAAAGATTTAGGCTATAACATGATTATTGGTAATGGCTTTTCTCTTCAGTGGGATTTAGAAAACCTTAATATGCATCGGTTTATGTATGAGCAAGCAAAGTTAAAACTACCTACCTTTGCCTGCGGTGAAACCCATGATACGCCAAGACTAGCTGCCCGGGATGGTGGAGCAACACTTGCCAAGTTTTTAACAGTTATGAATATGTTTGTTCCCAACACAGTTCCTTTTATTAATTCCGGACAAGAAGTTTATGAAAAACAACCCATGAATACCGGAATCGGACCAAGAGAAAATGAACTTTACATGTTAGATGAAAGCGATCCATACTACATGAAGCTGGCTCTTTTTGACCGCTATGCATTTCATTATTTAAATCATATGAGTTTTGATATCAAAGATAATTTGAAAAAAATTCACCCCATTCGCACAAAATACTTAAATGCGATTACTAATCTTGATTGTTATCAGCAAATATCTTTTTTAGAGGGGCACAATCTAATTGGATTTGCTTATGAAACTAAAACAGAAATCTTATTTGTTGTTGGTAATCCTTATTATTCTTTTGCCCAGCATGGAAAGCTTGATTTAACAGACTTTCGATGCGACCATGAATTAGAAAACGAAGGATTCTTGCTTTATGGAATGCATGAGAAGGGCCCAAGGCCTGTTACCGAGTTTGATTCTTACGGCAATCCTTATTTCTTATTTGGCAGTGGTGAAGTTAAGATATTTATTATAAAGAAAAAAACAAAAGATGCTTAATTTGCATCTTTTTTTATGGTGTTTTATAATTTATTCTTTATTATTTTATGCGCATATCCCTTTTTAATAGCTTGAATACATTAATTTATTTCAATTAACAAAATCGCATCAGCATTCACCCAATAACTACCAATATTAATCTTTTTTTCTACAAAGTCTAATTTTCTAATAACTCCATTTAAAAACTTAATTTCTCCCTTAAAATAATAATAAACAATTATATCTTTTTTCATTGCCTGAGAAAGTGTTAACTGATAATTAAGCATTGCGATTTGATCTTCTGATAAGATGGGCTTTTCTTTTTTAGCCCGTTTTTCTTTTAATTTTTGAATTGCTTCTTTATAACCGCTTAAAGCGTCAAAGGGAAGCCATTTTATAATTCCTCTATCTAAGTTTATGTTAGCCACTATGACCACCTACTGTTGCGTTTCTAAACTTTTTTGTTGATTTTTCCAGCAAGCTAGTAGAATAATCAACACTATTTTTACCGTACTTATCTTTAATTAAATCAACAACTTGATTAAGCTTTTGTTCGATTGCTTCACTTTGGTAGTCAGTAAAAAGGTCTAATTGAACTGGCATTTCTGTTTTAAGCGATCCTAAAGAAAGATGAATCGTTCTAATCGGTTTATGTTCATAGTGTTTTTCTAATAACGCATTATATGTTTGAAAAATTTCTTTGGGACTATTTGTTTTTTGTAAAAGCTTTGTTTGCCGCGAAAAACCGCCACCATGTGTTTTTGAATAACCAATTGATATCCTAAGAGTTTGCGCTTTTTTCTTATTTAATCTTAAACGTCTTACAAGATCATCAGTCATTTCTTTAATAATTAACCTCGCATCATCAAGGCTATAATCTTGAAAAAGAACTTGACCAATCGAATAACTATGATTAATTGATTTTAAAATACTTTGTTGTTTAATTAAGCTTAAATCTCTTCCGTTAGCGTGGTGAAAAAGTTCAATTCCAATAATACCAAAATGCTTTTTTAACACTTTAACATCAAAATGCGCCAAATCATAAATCGAATCTATTCCTAAATAGTTTAAGTTTTTCTCCATCCGGCTACCAATACCCCACATCTTAGATAACTTTTTAATGGGCCACAGTTTTGTTTTAATATCTTCTTTTTCCCATTTTGCAATGCCGCCATCACATGCTTTTGCGTCTAGATCTAATGCTAGTTTAGCAACCAACATATTATAACCAATACCGCAAGTAGCATAAAGACCTAATCTGCTTTTGATTTCTTTTAAAATAGTTTGAGCCAGTTCAAAAGCTGTTTTATTGTAATAGTTTAAATATTCTGTTACATCTAAAAAGGCCTCATCAATTGAATAGATGAAAAGATCTTCTTCGCTAATAAAATCTAGGTAAATATTTATTACCTCAACTGCATACTTAATATATAAATTCATTCTTGGCTTAGCGACAATAAGCGAATCTAGATTACCAATTTCATAAAGCCGACATCGCGAAGGAAACCCCAAAGATTTCAAATAAGGTGAAACAGCCAAAACTATTGAACCCTTACCACGAGATTTGTCAGCAACAATTAAAGACACATTAAAAGGGTCAAGCTTGCGCATCACGCACTCAACACTAGCATAAAAACTTCTTAAATCAATACATAGTATTTGTCTTTTCATTTATATTTGCCCCTTTTGTAGTTGTATTATAACAAACAAATATTATGAAAACACTATGAAAAAAGGCTGTTTATAATGAATCTAAACAGCCTCTTTTTTTCATCAATTAAATTACTTAAATTGGGGCATAAAACTAATTCCTAAAGCTCCAAGGATTGCCAAAATAGCCACTACAATGAACACAATCCGCCAAAACTTGTTTAAACCTTTTGCATAAGCCCAACCAAGCCAAACCACAACTACTGTCAGCGTTAACTGTGCAATAAATTGGTATTTTTGGGGGTTAAAATTGGCATCCAATAAACCAGCAATAAAAAGCGCCAACAAAACAAAAGCGCTAAGAATAAGTGCCGCAAACGCAAAAAAACTAATTACTTTTACTTGATCTTTTTTCATATTTCCCTCCATTTTTTTTCTCTATATTTTATTATACATTATATTTTTTATAATAACTATTGTTTCTTATCTTTTAGTTATTTGTCCTTTTTTTCATCATTGGCTTTAATTTCATCAACATATTTTTTTATTTGTTTATAAACTTCATACGAATCGTTAATTCCTTTGAATTTAAAAGCATTGCTAGGATTGTTTGCAGAAATAATCGGGTTTGCCATTGAACCAAAAGTAATTGTGCCTACGTTGTTGCCAATCATCTTATCAAGCGGTGAAACATTAACATCAAAAGCACCAATCATCTTTAAATCTAAGCTTTTGTAGTCAACGCCAAAAACTCCTTTTCTAATGATTAATCTTTTATTTGTATAAGCATAGAATAGGTTATTGTAGTTAACTGAAACACCTATCATTATCGCCGCACCAATAATAAGTGCGCCAATAAGACCATATTGATACTTAAAGCTGAACCCACCAGCAAAAACATCAGAAGACATTGATGATATGGCGCTAGCAAGCATCGATATAAAGAAAAAAACAAAAACCATAAAAAACAAACAAGCAAAAAAACTACTTAACATTATTTTTGTTTTATTGGGTTTAAAAACTTTAATTATTTTTTCATTTTCTCCTAAAATTGGTAAAAATACATCTTCCACAGCATATTCTCCTTTTTAATCTTTATCTCTATTATACTATTTTTTTCTGATTTATAATTAAAATATCAGCTTTTGTTTTGTTATGTTTCAAAAATGACCTTATTGTGATAAAATCAATAATGGTTGTTTATTATTTGATTTGACAATCAAAAGGAGAAAAAATAAGATGAGTTTCTTGGGAACCACTGTTTTTGGAATTAAAATGCCAATTATTGAAAAAAATGATCCTTTAGCAGAAATAATTATTGAAAACTTAGAAAAAGCTTTTAAAAAGCATAAAATCACCGTGCAAGACCGTGATATTATTGGTATCACTGAAGCTGTTGTAGCTAAAGCACAAAACAATTATGCATCAATAATTCAAATCGCTAAAGACATAAAAAATAAATTTAATGGTGGCAAAATCGGAATTGTATTTCCAATTTTAAGCCGTAATCGGTTTTCCCTTTTACTAAAAGCAATCTCTTTAGGCGCTGATGAGTTGGTTGTTCTTTTAAGTTATCCTTTTGATGAGGTTGGAAACCCTCTTATCAAATCTTCTTTAATTGCAGAGCAAAAAATAAATCCTTATACGGACTCATTTTCTGAAGCTGAGTTTAACGCTTTGTTTCCTGATAAAAAGCATCCGATTACAAATATTGATTATGTTTCTTATTATCAAAAAATGGTTGATTGTCCAACTAAATTTGTTTTTTCTAATGACCCTACTTATATTCTTAATTACTGCGATAAAGTTTTAGTTGCAAGCATTCATAACAGGGATGAAGTTAAAAATAAACTCCGCCAAAAAGGTGCTAGCCTTGTTTATGGCCTTGATGATTTACTAACAAGTTCTGTTGATGGTTCTGGCTATAATCAAAAATATGGCCTGCTTGGTTCTAATTTAGCAAGCGCTAATTCAGTTAAACTTTTTCCGCGTGATTCACAGGAGTTTGTTACCAATCTACAAAAAAAACTGTTTGAAAAATACAATAAGCAAGTTGAAGTTTTAGTCTATGGTGATGGTGCTTATAAAGATCCTTTAACAAAAATTTGGGAACTTGCTGATCCGGTTGTAAGTCCAGGCTACACTAAAGGCTTAGAAGGTTTTCCCCAAGAGGTAAAGCTAAAATATATTATTGATAATTCTTTACAAGATTTAAAGGGACATTCCTTAGAAAGCACTGTTATTAAAATGATTAAATCAAAAAACCTACAACAAACAGGATCTCATCTTTCCTTGGGAACTACACCAAGAAAAATTGTCAGCCTCGTTGGTAGTTTATGCGATTTAACAAGCGGTTCTGGTGATAAAGGAACTCCTGTGGTTTATATAAAAGGATATTTTGATAACTATTCTAGCAAGTAAACCTAAAACTAAAACATAATAAATCAACAAAAAAACAACTTTTTAAAGAGTTGTTTTTGTTTTGCTTACTAAAGGTTTTATTCTTCTTTGTTGTTTTCTTCTTGCGATAGTATTTTAGTTATTTTTACCTTTGTAATAACCATCTCATCATATTTTAAGACAGTAAAAAGATAATTATTATAAGTTATTTCTATTTTTTCATTTTTCTCGGGAAACCTTCCTAGTTGACCTAAGATAAACCCGCTTAAAGTATCATATTCTTCTACAGGCAGTTTTGCCTTAATCTCGTCTTCAACATCATAGATGTTTGTCAGCCCATCAACAATATATTCGTTTTCATTAATCTCTTCAATTTCTTCTTCAAAAACATCATACTCATCAAAAATATTACCCACAATCTCTTCTAGCAAGTCCTCAATTGTAATAATTCCGGCTGTTCCACCATATTCATCAATAACAACCGCAATATGGGTTTGTTTTTTCTTCATTTCAGTTAAAAGCTCATTCGTCTTTTTCGATTCAGGAACAAAGATTGGTTTTCTCAGAAGCGATTTTAAATTAAATCTTGTGGGGCTAACACTTCCCATGTATTTTAATAAATCTTTAGCATGTAGGATTCCAATAATTTTATCAATATTGCCATCATAAACTGGAAATCTTGTAAACTTTTCATTAATCACAAAATCAAATACTTCTTGTTTGGTTGAATCAACATCAAGAGCAGATATTTCCTTTCTATGTGTCATTACCTCGCCCACAGCAGTATCATCAAAATCTAAAATATTTTCAATCATATCACTTTCAACCTTATCAATTACACCCTTTTTACCACTAGAAGAAACAATTAATCTAATTTCTTCTTCTGTCATTTTTCGGTCATTTTTATTTGGATCAATCCCAAACATTTTCACAACTAAATTAGCTGTCTTAGTTAAAAGCCAAACAAAAGGTCTTAAAACCGCTGTAATTACAACCACAAACCCAGAGGAAAAATAAATATATTTTTCTGGATTTTTTAAAACTAACCTTTTGGGGACAAGTTCACCAAAAACAATTTGAAAAAAGGCCAAAATTAAAGTTATTAAAAATGTAACAATTGGTTTTAAAATATTAATTTCAATACTAATTAATTGATTAATCCATAAAGCAACAGCAAATGAATATGTGTCAGCGGCAATAAAACCGTTAATAAAACTAATTAACGTAATCGCTAGCTGAACTGCTGAGAAAAATGTAACTGGATTGTTTATATATCTAAAAACTCTTTTTGCTCTTTTATTACCACCTAGTGCATCAGCTTCAACTTTTGAGTCATTGGCTGCAATAAGGGCAGTTTCACTTGCAGTAAATAAAGCATTAAGAACAATCAACAAAATAATAATTATTATTTGAATCATTTTAAAACCACCTTATAAACGCAAAAAAGAACCCTCAAAAAAGGAACCTTCTTATTAAGAATGTTTCTCGAGTATGCGGGGTCTTCTGTTGTTTTACTACTTTCTTCCATTAATATCTCCTACTCTTTTAAGTAAATATATAATAGCGTTTTAATCATTGAATGTCAAGATATTTAATGATTTGGCCCTTGTTTAGTTTAAGTGTTTGCCTTATTTTTCTTGACAAACCAAAACAGATTTTTAAAAGTTATACCCACAAAAGATGGGTTGTTTTGATGGAAATCTATTTTTAAATCCAAAAAATATTCAATCTCATTTAATATTTGAAAAAGCATTGCTCTGTTTTCAAACTCAACCCTTGTCTTTGGTAACGCTGTTGTTTGATAGAAAGCTTTCAAATCTTTTAATTTATCTTTTTGAGATGTCGCTTTATCAAAATAACTAATATCTTGACTTAATTTTTCTAAAAACACAGAAATTTGATTGTCGTGCTCGTGAGCGGTTGTTCTTTTTATCGCATGTTGATAAATATGACTAATATGCGCAAATTGCCTTTTTCTCATCTCTAAATAAGAAAGATAAACATAACCATCTTGAAACAACAAATCTTTATCTAAAAGAGTCGCTTTTTTGATTCCCAAATCAAATTCTTTAGTTAGTTCTAAAAGATTTCTTTGGGCCTCTTCTTTTGATATTTCAAATGCTAAAAGCTTGGCAATAACTATTATTTGACTAGCTAGTTCACTATCTAGTTTCTCAACAACTTTTTTAAACTCCTTTTTGTTTGATTGGGGATATATCAGATCAAAAAACAGGACAACAATAACTGCAATCATCATAATTGCAAGCGAATTAGTTAGTGTTTGCCAAGAAAATTTACCAACAAGTAGCACATGAGAAACTAAAACTAATACTGGTACAATTCCTTCTTGAACTTTAAGCAAAAAAGAAAGATAGGCAAAAATGAATATAAAGATGCTAAATACCCAAAACTCATATCCCATCACCAAAAACATTAAACTCGCTAATAAAAGCCCTAAGACCATATCAATAATTCTATTAAGGGCAATCTTATAGGCTTCCTTTTTTGTTAGCTGGGTTGATAAAACAGCCAAAATACCTGCTGTTATAAAGTGCTCTAAATTTAGCGCTTTAGCAATTAAGCTGGTAATAAGACCTGCCATTCCCATTTTTAAGCTTGTATTGATAATTCTCATATAATCACCTGCTTCTTTCTTTTTTAGTATAACATATTATTTTTTTGCTCAATATAAGATAACTTTTTCTAATTAATCTTGATATTTTAATTTTAATATAATTCAAAAAAAAGCACTTCAACATCGAAGTGCTCTTCTTATTACAAGTATTTATCTCCATAATGCTTTATCACATAATCCATATCTTTATCGCCTCTGCCGGAAAGATTCACTAAAATTGATCCTCTTTTCATCTTTTTGGCCAATTTAATCGCGTAAGCAATCGCATGAGCACTTTCTAAAGCGGGGATTATTCCTTCTAATTTAGAAAGTAAGAAAAACGCGTCAATGGCTTCTTGATCTGTAATTGTCCCATAAGTGACTCGCCCTTGTTGATGCAAAAATGCATGTTCTGGACCAACCGCAGGATAATCAAGACCACTGGCTATTGAATATACTGGTGCCGGCTCATTTTTTTCATCTTTTAACATAATTGAATTAAACCCATGCATCACCCCAGGCGAACCAAAAGTAATTGAAGCGGCATTTTCGCCAACTTTTTCCCCCTTACCCATCGGCTCTACTCCATATATTTTTACTGGATCATCTAAAAATGGCATGAAAAGACCAGCAGCATTACTGCCCCCTCCAACACAAGCAACTAAAGCATCAGGAAGTTCTCCGGTCATGCTTAAAAATTGTTCTTTTGCCTCAACTCCTACAACAAGTTGAAAATCTCTTACCATCTTGGGAAATGGATGTGGCCCTACTACTGAACCAATACAATAAATACTATTTTCATAATCTTTCAAATACGCTGCAAAAGCGGAATCAACCGCTTCTTTTAAAGTCTTTAACCCAAAAGTAACCGGAATAACCTTAGCGCCTAAAATCTTCATTCTCATCACATTGGGAGCTTGTTTTTCAATGTCTACTTGACCCATATGAATCTCACATTCAAGTCCAAAAAATGCTGCTGCCGTTGCTAGCGCTACTCCGTGCTGGCCTGCTCCAGTCTCAGCAATTAGTTTCTTTTTGCCCATATATTTAGCTAAAAGAGCCTCTCCCATACAGTGATTAAGTTTATGGGCACCAGTATGATTAAGATCTTCTCTTTTTAAATAAATTTGCGCATTACCAATCATTTTAGAAAGCCTTTCAGCATGATAAACTGGGGTAGGCCTTCCTTGAAACTCTTTTCTAATTCTTCTTAGCTCATTAATAAATTTGCTTGATTTACAAATTGTATGATAAGCCTCATCAATTTCTAAAAATGCCTTTTGGAGCTCAGGCGGGATATAAACACCGCCAAACTCACCAAAATTTCCCTTTTCATCCGGATATTCTTTTAAATAAGTTTTATAGTTAATTTTTGTTTTCATAGTTTTTTTCCTTTCATTTTTTATATTTTCATTAACTTAAAAAAATGAGCTTCGCCATCTAAAAAAATAAATATAAGGTTGTCTTAATAAATTTTTCATCTTTACATCCCTTTCTAAAATAAAAAAACGGTAAACATCGCTTTGGGACGATTTTACCGTGTTGCCACCCAACTTTATAACAAAAACTGTTACCTTCATTATGAAGTACTATCATACTTCTTCCTTATTACGGAGGATACCGTCAAAGACTACTTAATTATCTGTTCATCTTTGCCCTCAATAGGCCATTTGTTTAAATGTGTTTGTTCTATTTACACCGCCAAGAACTCTCTTTAAAACACTTAGATAAACTACTATTCTATCTCATAGGTTTATTTAATTAAGAACATTATAAACATAAATACCTTTTTTGTCAATATCAAAACATCTATTTAAGTGTGCTGTTTTTTGGTTTTTATTTGCATTTTTGCTCTTTTTTTATACGTCAATTTTTCTTTAACAAGTTTTGATGTCATAAAAATAATAAAAGCTAGAAAGGTAAAACCTAAATAATAAATAATCACAAAACTAATTGGTCCTACTTTTGGTTGAACAAGCTCTAAAATGGGTATTCCCGTGTCATATAACGGATTAATAAAAAACATATTAAACGTTCCATTTTTAATGAAATTATTATGAACTATATTTAAAAAGGAAGCAATTAAGATCAAAACAAAAAACACAATCATTCCCCGAAAAAAGGATTTAAAACTTGGCTTTAAATAATTTGCTAAAAGACCAAAACCAATAACACATAACAAGCCATGGTGAACCATTGTTTGAATGTTTATTCCAACATCACTAACAAATACAGTTGCGGGATAAAGCATAACCGCAAGCCCAGAGAAAAATGAATAAGTAGCTAAAAAAGCAATCAAACCATCTCTTATTTTTTCATTTTTAACAAATGGGATTAAAATAAACAAATACATCCCTACTGAACAAAACTGAAAAGGAAACGCATACCACATATATCGCCAACCTGCATCATATGAAAAAAACAATTGTTTATAAATTTCAAATACCACCATAACTATACCTGCTGTAAAAAGTGTCTTGTTTAGGTTTTTATTATTTAAATCTTTCATTTTTACAGCTGCAGTGATAGTTGCAATAACCAATATTACTAACCACAAATACTGAAACCACGAATCAGCTAGGCTTCCATATAATTCTGGTTTTTTCATTGCTAGAAAATTGATTAAAGTAAAAAAATCCATTTTAAATCACCAACTTTTCCTAATCTACTGTTTAATAAGTTCCATTAAAAAATAGCAATATTTTCCATAGTTTGCAAAAGATTTTACTTGCTTAAAAAACATTAACTGGTCTTATTATACTAGATTTCAAGTCGTTTTTGAAACAAATTTTCATAAAATTTTAAAAAATACTAAAATAATTATTTTCTTGCTTAATTTTTTCACACTTAAAACTGTCAATTTATTTGGCAGTTTTTTTGTTTTTTTCGTTATAACCAACTTAAAGAGTTATTTATTTGAAAAACGATTATAGGCTAAATTTATTTAGCCTTTTATGTTATACTAAAAATAACAATAATGCTTAATATAATTTAAGCTAAGGGGGATATATGATAACACTGGATGGAAAAACTTTAACATTAAAAAAGTTAGTTAGGATTGCTTTAAATAGTAAAAAAGTAGCTATTTCACCTTTAAACAAAAAAGGTATTGATGATGCAAGAAACTATATTATGGAAGTCGTTAAGGGTAAAAAACCAATTTATGGAATTAATACTGGCTTTGGTCATTTGGCTAATGTAATGATTGATGAAAACAAACTAGAACAGCTGCAAACAAACCTTTTAATGAGTCATGCTTGTGGGGTTGGAAAAGCACTTGATAAACATTATGTCCGCGCGATGATGGCACTAAGAATTAATGCTTTAATCCAAGGCTTTAGCGGTATTTCCTATGAAACTATTAATCAAATGGTTTTACTGCTTAATAATGATATTATTCCTGTAGTCTATGAAAAAGGGAGTTTAGGTGCTAGTGGCGATTTAGCATTATTATCACATATGAGCCTCCCCTTGCTTGGCCTTGGTGAAGTTATTTATCAAAACAAAATTATGAGTGCAAAAAAAGCTTATCTTATGGCTGGTTTAAAACCCTTAGAAAAACTAAACCCAAAAGAAGGCCTAAGCCTAATCAATGGCACCCAAGCAATGAGTGCGGTTGGTGGACTTAATTTAGTTTTAGCTTTTAAACTGTTAAACCTTGCTAACTTAAGTTTAAGTCTTACAATGGAAGCCTTAGGTAGTAGCGCTACTGTTTTTGATGAAAAAGTCCATCTATTAAGAAAGCAAAGTGGGCAAATTAGAGTGGCTAAACATATTAAAACTTTATTAAATGGAAGCCTTAACACGACAACTAATACTGCCCCTAAAATCCAAGATGCCTATAGCCTTCGCTGCAGTCCACAAGTCCATGGCGCTTGTTTAGGTGTTTTATGGCACACAAAAGAGATTGTTACAAATGAGTTTAATGCGGTAACTGATAATCCGCTTGTTTTTGCTAAAACGCAAGAAATTATTAGTGCTGGTAATTTTCATGGTGAGCCTTTAGCGCTTGCTTTTGATTATCTAGCAATGGCAATTAGTGAACTTGCTAGTATTAGCGAAAGACGCATTGAAAGATTAGTTAATCCGCAATTAAATGGTGGATTACCACCTTTTTTAACTGAAAACTCTGGTTTAAACTCTGGATTTATGATAATTCAGTATACTGCTGCGGCTTTAGTCAGTGAAAATAAAGTTTTATCGCATCCGGCATCAGTCGATTCTATTCCTTCTAGTGCTAATCAAGAAGATCATGTATCAATGGGCTCAATTTCAGCATTAAAACTTAAAGAAATAAATGCTAATACAAGAAAAGTTATTGCCTTAGAAATCTTAACTGCACTTCAAGCGGCTGACCTAAAAGGGACAAGCGGATATGGCATTATAACAAAAAGAGCTTATAACTTAATTAGAAAACACATTCCTTTTATTCCAAATGATGAATTAATGTATCCACATATCCAAAAAATTGAATCTTTGTTAGAAGATGACGCATTTTATCAAGCTTTATTTGAAGGAGTTGATTTAATTGAATAATATTTCAATTGAAAAACTGTTTCCGGTTTTACCTAGTTATCCAAATTTTGCAAAAAATATTAGAAGAGCACCTAAAAGAGAGGCCTTTTTAAGCAAAAGCGACATCAAACTCGCTTTAAAAAATGCCTTAAGATATATTCCTAAAAAATGGCATGATATTTTAGCACCTGAGTTTTACGAAGAGTTAAAAACAAAGGGAAAAATTTATGGCTATCGCTTTCGACCTACTTCTTTAATTTATGCTAAGCCAATTGATCAGTATGAAGGCTTAACTTTAGAAGGAAAAGCTTTTCAAGCTATGATGGATAATAATCTTGATTTTGAAGTTGCCTTATATCCTTATGAACTTGTTACTTACGGTGAGACAGGACAGGTCTGTCAAAATTGGATGCAATACCATTTAATTAAAGCTTATTTAAAAATAATGAAACCCAATCAAACTTTATCAATCCTATCAGGACATCCCCTTGGATTATTTAAAAGTAGTTTAGAAGCCCCAAGGGTTATTATTACTAATGGTTTAATGGTAGGTCTTTATGATAATCTAGAACACTTTAACAGAGCCAGCGCAATCGGCGTTGCCAATTATGGCCAAATGACGGCTGGCGGGCTGATGTATATTGGCCCACAAGGAATTGTTCATGGCACATACTCAACTTTACTTAATGCTGGCCGGTTAAAACTAGGATTAAGCTTAGAAGAAAATTTAGCTGGAAAACTTTTTGTTTCTTCTGGTCTTGGGGGAATGAGTGGTGCACAAGGTAAGGCGGCTAAAATTGCTGGAGCAGTAGCAATAATTGCTGAAGTTGATTACTCCCGAATTCAAACCAGACATCAGCAAGGCTGGGTTGATTTAGTTATTGATGATCCTTTAAAAGCTTTTGATGAAGCAAAAAAGGCGATTAAAGAAAAAAAAGCGCTCGCTATTGCTTATTACGGAAATGTTGTTACTTTATTAGAGTTTGCCTTAAAAAACAATATCAAAATTGATCTATTAAGTGATCAGACTAGTTGTCATGCCGTTTATGATGGGGGATATTGTCCGGTTGATCTTAGTTTTGCTGAAAGAACAAAATTACTCTTTTCTAATAAAGAATTATTTATCTCTTTAGTCAATAAATCACTAAAGCGCCACTACCAAGCAATTAAACAATTAGTTGCCAACAACACATACTTCTTTGATTATGGCAACAGTTTCTTAAAAGCGGTTAGTGACACTGGAATTAAAGAGATTTTTAAAAATAAAGAAAATGACTTAGATGGATTTATTTATCCATCTTATGTCGAAGATTTAATGGGGCCCTTGCTTTTTGATTACGGTTATGGACCTTTCCGGTGGGTTTGCCTTTCTGGTAAAGAAAATGACTTAGATTTAACTGATCAAGTTGCCCTTTCATGTATTGACCCTAAAAGAAGTTTTCAAGATAGCGACAACTATAAATGGTTAAAAAACGCTAAAGCTAACAAGTTAGTTGTTGGCAGTAAAGCCCGTATTTTATATCAAGATGCAACAGGACGTTTAAAGATTGCCTTAAAATTTAACGAATTAATTAGAAATGGTAAATGTGGCCCTATCATGCTAGGACGCGATCATCATGATACCGGAGGTACTGATTCTCCTTTTCGGGAAACATCTAATATTAAAGATGGTTCAAATATAATGGCTGATATGGCAACGCATGTCGCTTTAGGCAATGCCGCTAGAGGAATGAGTTTAGTTGCGCTTCATAATGGTGGTGGTGTTGGCATAGGTAAGGCCATTAATGGCGGTTATGGAATGCTTTTAGATGGCAGTAAAAGAGTCGATGAAATCTTAAAAAGAGCAATGCAGTATGATGTGGTTTTAGGTGTTGCCAGAAGAGCTTGGGCTCTTAATAAACCCGCAATTAAAACAATTAAAGAAGATAATGATCAACTATTAAATGTTTTAATCCCTGAAGAAGCTAGCGATGAGTTAATTGCAAAAATTATTAAAAAGGGAGAAAACTGATGAAAAAAATAGTTTTATGTGTTCCTAATTTCTCTGAAGGAAAAGATGAAAAAGTTATTAATAAAATAATAGAACCTTTGAAAAAGCAAGAAGAGTTTTCGCTTATAAAAACTGAATCTGATCCAAATTACAACCGAACAGTTGTATCACTTTTAGGCGACCCTGAAGCAATGATTGAACCCTTACTCAACTTTTTTAAGCAATCTTTAAATTTAATTAATCTAAAAACTCATCAAGGTGAGCACCCAAGAATGGGGGCTGTTGATGTTGTTCCTTTTATTCCTGTTAAAAATATCACAATGGATGAGTGTAACGATTATGCTAATAAGTTAGCAAAAAAAGTTAATAAGCACTTTAATATTCCTGTTTTTATGTATGCTTTTTCCGCTAAAACCGAGCAAAGAGAAAGTTTGCCTAACATTAGGCAAGGCGAATTTGAAAACATGGCTTTAAAATTAAAAGATCCCAATTGGCATCCTGATTATGGTCAAAACGAAATTCACCCCAGCTTTGGCGTTGTCGCAATTGGCGCAAGAATGCCTCTTGTTGCTTACAATATTGACTTAGATACAAAAAATCAAAAAATTGCTAACTCAATCGCTAGAGCAATCAGAAAATCAAGCGGTGGTTTTTATTATGTTCAAGCAGGGGCTGCTTATTTAGAAAATAAAGCTCATATGCAAGTGACTATGAATATCCTAGATTACAAAAAAAATCCGCTTTACCGAGTTTTAGAGGTTGTAAAAATGGAAGCAAAAAGGTATCAAGTTAAAGTTATTTCATCAGAAATTGTTGGCCTTGTTTCCAAAGATACTCTCCTTAGATCAATTAATTATTACTTGCTAGCAGCAAATAAAAGCTTAACTAAAAACCTAAGCATTGAAAAAATTTCTAAACTGGCAATCAGCTATTTAGGTCTAAGAGATTTTAACAAAGAAAAAATTATTGAGTTTTATTTAGGAGATAAATAATATGAAAGCAGACTTAATTATCTATAACATTAAAACTTTATATACCCCTTATTTAAATCCTCCTTTAAGAGGCAAAAGCCTAAATAAAATTAAACAAATAGACAATGCTTATATCGCAATTAAAGACGAGAAAATAATTGCTGTTGACAATAATAACTACGAAGCTTTTTTAGACTCTTCAACAAAACTGTTTAACGCTAAAGGAAAAATCTGTTTGCCTGGATTTGTAGATGCTCACACTCATTTAGTGCACGCTTCTTCTCGAGAAGATGAGTTTTTACTTTTAAAGCAAGGCGCTACTTATTTAGAAATACTAGCTGCTGGCGGAGGAATTTTAAATACCGTTAGAAAAACAAGAGCTGCAAGTTTTAATAGTCTTTATCAACAAGCCAAAGCATCATTAAAACAAATGTTAAGCTACGGCATTACAACCTTAGAAGCTAAAAGCGGTTATGGCCTTGATTTAGAAAATGAGGTTAAACAACTTTTAGTTGCGCAGAAGTTAAATGAAAAAGAACCTGTTTGTATTGTTTCTACTTATATGGGAGCCCATGCTATTCCCCTTGCGTTTAAAAACAATAAAGATCAATACGTTAATGCAATCATAAAAGATTTAAAAGAAATAAAAGCCTTAGGTTTTGTTGATGCCGTTGATGTTTTTTGTGAAGACCAAGTGTTTAGCTTAAAAGATACAGAAAAAATTTTAACTAAGGCAAAACAGTTAGGTTTTAAAATTAGGCTTCACGCTGATGAGATAACCGCTTTAGGAGGAACCGCTTTAGGCGTTAAGTTAAAAGCAAACAGTGTTGATCATTTAATTGAAGCTAAAGAAAGTGATTTAATAAGCCTTGGACAAAGCAAGACTTACGCTTGCATTTTACCTGCTACATCATTTTTCCTTCAAAAACCTTATGCTAAAGCTCGTTTTATGGTGGATAATAATGTTAGCGTTTGTATTGCTAGTGATTACAATCCCGGCAGTTGCCCAAGTGAGAACTTTTTATTTGTAATGCATCTAGCGGCTAATTATTTAAAACTAACACCAGAAGAAATCTTGAGTGCTACAACTCTAAATCCAGCTCATCTACTGGAAAAAGATAAAACCAAAGGCAGTTTACAAATAGGCAAAGATGCTGATATAATTTTACTAGATGCACCAAATTTAGCTTATGTGTTATATCACTTTGGCATCAATCATGTTAATGATGTCTTTATTAAAGGCAAACAAGTTGTTAAAAATAAAAAAGTTGTGAGGATTAAATAATGGAATTATACAATAAAAAACTTAATGAATTTGTTAATCTTGTTGACTCAGACTCTCCCGCACCTGGTGGTGGTAGCGTTGCTGCACTAATAAGTGTTTTAGGCATTTCTTTAAGTAGAATGGTTGGTCATTTAAGCATTAACAAAAAGAAATTTTTAAACCTTGATGAGGAAACCAAGCAAGAATTTCACAAAACTTTAGAGTTTTTTCTACTTGTAAAAGAAAGGCTTATTCCTTTAATTGATGAAGATACCTTAAGTTTTAATAAAATCATGGCTGCTTACCGTTTAAAAAAAGATACAAAAGAAGAAAAGCTTTTTCGCTTGAAAAAGGTAAAAGAAGCTACTTTGCAGGCAATTAAAATTCCTTATGAAGTTGCTAATTTATCACTTGATGCTCTAAAACATGTTTTACCACTTTTAAAATATGGCAATCCCCAAACCGCTTCTGATTTAGGCGTAAGTATTCTTTGTCTTAGTTCTGCTGTTGAAGGAGCAATCTATAATGTCTTAATCAACTTAATTGGTTTTGACGATCAAGAGGTGATTGTTTTTTATCAAAACAAAGCCCAAGAAATCCTTCAAAATACTCATGTTTTAAAAAATCAGTTTTTAAATGAAATCTATGAAAAACTCCATTTTCAAAACAAAAAATAAAGAAGTCAAGAATAGGCTTCTTTTTTTTATTATCTGGATAATCCCTTTATAATCATATTTTTCATGTTTACATTTTTCTTTTTAGCAATTATTATTTTTATTTTCGAAATGCGGTTGCAAAAGAACATATATTAATATACAATGAAAAAAAAGGAGCTTTTTTAAAAAATGAAACAATCTACATTTGTTTTCTTGTTAGGGATCGTGATTGTCTCGGCTTTAATATCGGTTTTATATGCCTTTATCCTTTTAAGAAGAGTCTATAAGTTAAAAGTTCACAATCAAAGGATAAAAGAAATCTCTTCCTATATTAAAGAAGGAACAACCGCATTCTTAAAAAGAGAGTATTTAATTATTGCTATTTTTATTGTCGCAATCGCAATTTTTTTAGGTTTGCTTGAGTTTGTACCAGCACTTAAAAATGCGGAAGGAATTGGATTTAGGGCGGCAATTGCATTTTTATCTGGCGCTTTTTTATCAGGCTTTGCCGGGTTTATTGGGATGCTTTCAGGGATTAAATCCAATGCTTTAACTGCTGAGGCTGCTAATGATCATGGTATGCCTAAAGCTTTAAGACGCGCTTTTACCGGCGGTTCTATTTTAGGACTTTCTGTTGCTGGTTTCGGCCTTTTAGGCCTTAGTGGTTTGTTTTTGTTGTTTTTTCATTTTACTGGCGACGTTAAAATCGCTGCTTTAGTTGTTACAGGTTACGGACTTGGTGCTTCCTTGGTTGCGCTTTTCGCCCGAGTTGGCGGAGGTATATATACGAAAGCTGCTGATGTTGGAGCTGACTTGGTTGGTAAAATTGAAGCCAATATTCCTGAAGATGATCCAAGAAATCCAGCAGTTATTGCTGATAATGTTGGTGATAATGTAGGAGATATTGCTGGGATGGGTTCAGATTTATTAGAATCTTATGTTGGTTCAATTATTAGTGCTCTTACAATTGGAGCAGCTAGTGCTATTTTACTTCCTGCGGTTATTTTCCCGCTTTTAGTAGCCGCTTTAGGAGTGGTTGCGGGAATGATTAGCATTACTCTTATTCGCTTAAAAGATTGGAAAAACCCGCAAAAAACTTTAAATGTTGCCACCTACGCAGCTGCAGGGATTGTAATTATTGGTACTTATTTTTTAAGCCAATATGTTCTTAATGATTATAAACCTTTTTTAAGTGTGTTTATTGGTGTTTTAGTTGGTGTTTTAATTGGAATTGTCGCTGAGGTTTATACAAGTGATAAAGGTAAGCATGTTATTGAAGTTTCAAGACAATCTTTAACTGGTCATGCAACGAATATTATCTCTGGTTATAGTGTGGGAATGCGCTCTACTGCCTTGACAATCATTATTTTAGTTGGCGGAGTTATTATCTCTTATTTATTCAATGATATTTATGGTATTGCCTTAGCTGCTGTGGGGATGCTTTCGACTGTCGGTGTAACAGTTGCAGTAGATGCTTACGGACCAATTAGTGATAATGCTGGCGGAATTGCCCAAATGGCTAACCTTGATACTAGAGTTAGAAATATTACTGATGAGCTTGATTCTGTTGGTAATACTACTGCCGCAATTGGTAAGGGGTTTTGTATTGGTTCTGCTACCCTTACTTCCCTAGCTTTATTTGTTTCTTTTGCTCATTCAGCCGGCCTAAATGTTATAGATGCTTTATCGCCTCTTGTTTTAGGGGGAATTTTAATTGGCGCTATGCTACCGTTTTTGTTTACATCTTTAACAATTAACTCCGTTAGCAAAGCGGCAAATATTATGATTGATGAAGTTAGAAGACAATTTGAGACAGATAAAGGTATTTTAGCTGGAACATCAAAAGCTAATTACGCAAAATGTGTTGATATTGCCACAAAAGCAGCATTAAAAGAAATGATTATTCCTAGTTTAATTGCCTTTTTAACTCCAATACTAACTGGATTCTTATTTGGGGCTGCTACTTTGGGTGGACTTTTAATTGGCGCACTAGCTAGTGCTTCAATGTTGGCTGTTTTCATGGCGAACTCTGGTGGTGCCTGGGATAATGCGAAAAAATTAATTGAAAGTGGCACCTTTGGTGGCCGTGGTACAGAAGCTCATAAAGCCGCTATTACTGGTGATACAGTAGGTGATCCATTTAAAGACACTGCAGGACCAGCTATGGATATATTAATTAAGCTGATGTCAATAATTTCTTTGATTATTGGACCAGCAATTGTTAGTGTTGGTGCTTTATTAGAACATTTTTTCAAATAATTATCATTTAACACAAAAAAAGTCCGTTTGGACTTTTTTTATTTATAAAATATTAGTTTTTTGTTTTGAGTTGATATAAATAATCAGCAGCATGGACAAACTTAGTTGGTAAATATGGTATATCAAGTTCAAACTGATAAACTTGATTTTTTTCATATATTTGAATGTTTCTCCCAACATCAGATGGCAAGTAACTAACGTTTTTAACATCAAATGTTTTAACTACTTCTTGTTTTTCAATTATGCCTTTAAAAGTATAAGTGTCCTTGTTTAAATTGATTTTACCAAAACCAACTTCTTGCATCTTATTATCTTTAATACTTATAACTTTAGCATTTGCTGATAAACAAAAATCTGGGTTTTGCTTAATCTGGTTTATAACATGGTTTTGTTGTTTGAAAAAGACCTGTTCATAAGCAATATCGTTAACAAACCCTTTATTATCATATTTAAAAGAATGCATACAATTAGGACAAAAAAGATTATTATCTTTTATTTCAAGTCCTTCATAATTACAATTAAAACAAAGATAAAACAAGTTATTTAGATTTGTAATATCATTGACTTTATAACGGTATTTCGTCTTTAAAACAAACTCGCTTGGTCTGTATTCAAGATGCTTTACAATATTTTCGTGAATTTGTTCAACGCTCATTGATGAAATATCTTCTTTATTTAAAAGTAAATATTTTTTCGTTAAAATTTTACCTTTAAAACTTTTCTTACTCCAAGGCGGGTTAACAAGCCCTGCTCCAAAGTGTTTAATAATATAAAGATTAACATTAGCTTTTTTTACCAGTTTACTAATTGCTTGATTAAAATACATTGTTGAGCCACTAGGTGAAATCTGACCTTCTGGAAAAATTGTCACAATTCCCCCTTTTTTCAAAAGTTTTAATGTTGATTTGGTGGCGCTGATGTCAACTTCCATTAAACTTTTGGGAATTGCCCTTGCTAACTTCATAAAACCTTTTAAACCTTTTTCATGAAACATTTTTCTCGCAGCGATAAAATTTGTTCTTCGGGGATAAATACTGGAAAATGTATAGGCAAAATCATAAAACGATGTGTGATTAGAAAGAGTAATTGCCGCTCCCTTTATCTTTGTTTTCTCAATAATCTTCTGGCCTTTTATTTTCGTAAAAATCTTTAAAATCCCACCTAATAAAAAATGCAATATCAAATTGGGCTTTTTCATCTTAATTCCGCCAACATTGTTTCTTTATTATGCTGACCATTTTTTAAAGTTTCTTTTACTTTATGATGCATTTTAGCATCTAGTTTATACTTATAAGAGATAAAAACTCCAAAACTCATTAGAAGCAGTGGCGCAATTACCATAATCAACCGAATCATTAAAGTTGCTGAATCGGGCTGGGATAAAATTAATGGTCCATTTGGTTTTTGTTCTTGAAATCCAGCAAGACCAATCAAAAACATCGCCAATGAAATTCCTAAAGCTTGAGCAATTTTGTTCATGAAATTAGCAAAGCCACTCATTTGACCATCAAGTCTAGTGCCAAACTCTAGTTCTCCTACATCAACAACATCACCATACATTGTATGGGGAACTAATCCTGGTCCGGATATACCAAAACCAATAATTGCTGCAAACACATAAGTAAACAGCGGATTACTATTTGCTGGAATAAAAAGAATAAACAAAGCGGTGATAATCCAAATTAAAGATCCAACTCTAAAAGCGAACGTTTTACCTTTTTTGTTAATTAGCTTTAGATAAAAAGGTAACGCAACAATTTGCATAAAAAACATAATTGCCGCTGCAAGCAAGCCCACAACAGTTTTTAAATTAGCTGCAGTCATGTCTTTTGTAATATAATAATCAACATAAAAGAAAAACAAACCTGCCATAACAACCATTGTTATTTGTGTCATCAAATACATTAATAAATATTGTCTAAACACTTTTAATTTAAGCGGTTTTGCTAGCTCTTTTAGACTAAGTTTTTCTGTATTGGCTTTACTAATGATTTCTTCTTTAACAAACAAACCAGTAATTAAGACCGCAATTGCAAAAAGAAGGCCAAATGTTAAGCTCATTACTTGATAACCCAACTTTTCATCGCCAAAAGCTGCAACAATAATTCCGGGAACTGCCACACAAAGAATTGATGAAAAGATACTAAACCCTAATCGAAAAGAATTATAAGATGCGCGCTTTTTATAATCGCTAGTTACTTCACTAGAAAGCGAGTAATAAGGAATCATAACTGTTGTTTGTACAGTCGTAAAAACTAGATACGACAATAAAACAGCAACAAATCTTAATGTGTCACTAGAAAAACTAAACGGGAAAAACAGAAAATACATTGAACCTAACACAAAAGGAGCAGCAAAAATTAAATATACTCTTCTTTTTCCCCATCTTGAGTTTGTTTTATCACTTATATAACCCATTAATGGATCAGTTATCGCATCCCAAATCCTTACCGTTAACATTACAATTCCAATTAAAAATGGACTAAGACCAACCGTAATTGCTAAAAATCCTGGATATAAAAAATTAATAATATTAAACGAACCGCCACCAAAAATATCTGCCGAAGCAAAACTTAATTTTTTTAATAAGCTTTTTTCTTTCACAATCGTTCCCCCAAAAAAATATTTATTAACACTTGTCAATTATAGCACAAGTTTAACAATACTAGATAGCAGTTTATTTTGATTATGTTATTGTTAATATTTAAAACACATTTGTTTTGTTCTTTTTAATTTAATAAAAAAAATGATTAAGTTGTATGGCTTGGCTAAAAATAGTATAATTGGATGTAGGTATTTTATAATTATTGTTAGGGGGTTGTTTATGAAAAAGATTAAAACTATTTTTCACAATAAAACAATTATTGCACTTATTATCCTGTTTTTACTAGCCTTTATAGTTAGTTGTTCAACTAAAGAATATACAATTGACTTTGAAACAAACAATGCTTCAACTGAAATTATCTCATCACAGATTATTAAACATGGTGATTACATAATAAAACCAGACGATCCACAAAAAGATGGCTTTACATTTGAGTTTTGGCATAAAACAGATGAAACAAATCCTTATGACTTTGAAGATAAGGTTTATTCTTCATTTACTTTAGAAGCTAAATGGAAAAAAATATTTATTACTTTAAGTTCGCCTAAATACTTTTTATCTGATTTAGATTTTTTTGATTCTCCTGCTTATAATCACTATCAAGATTATGCCAATCTTTTAGTATTTGAAAAATCATTTCCAATTCCTGGTGTAGGTCGAACACATCAAGATGGAAAAAACTATAACAACATGGTTCCACAAGGAATTACCGTTACCGATGAGTTCTTTTTGCTGACTGCCTATGATTATGATCAAGAAGCAAATTCTACTATTTATGTTGTTCAAAAAGATGGCGCTATTAGGGCAACTATTACTCTTCCTAATAAAGCCCATGTTGGGGGGATTGCTTTTGATGGCGAAAACGTTTGGGTAACTGGTAGCAGCAAAACCATTCATAGTTTTAAATACTCATTTGTTATTGATGCAGTTAATAACCAACTAGAATCGGTTTTACTAGAATCTTTTGAAAAAGATTATTCTCTTGATGTTACTCCTTCTTTTATGAGTTATTACAATAATATGATTTGGGTTGGTAGCTTTGATGTTACTGAAAACCAAATGATGCACGGATATTTAATTAACGATAAATCCGAGATTCCAAGTTTAACACCTCAATATAAAATTGTTGTTCCTAATCGGGTTCAAGGGGTTGCTTTTACCGATGAAGGAAATCTAATTATCTCAAGAAGTTATTCCCGAAATCCAACCACACCAAACTACATTTCTGAACTTAATTTCTTTATTCTTAATTGGGATAATATAAATCCTGATAATACTATTGATAAAAACGAAATGATACCTTCTTTAATTATGCCACCAATGGCTGAAGGAATTGTTATTGATAATAACTATCTTTATGTTAACTTTGAATCAGCAGCAACAGTTTATGGTGCATGTCCGTATATCACTGATCGGGTGATTGCTTTTAATGTTAACTCCTTTTTCACTGATGATTAATTAGCGTTTAAAAGAAATCCTTTGTAGAACAGTTGCTTTTTCAAAAACAAGCAACAAGAACTTTACTAATTTAATTATGGCTAATTTTGGTATATCCAAGATTAGCTTTTTTAATTTTAAATAGCTTATGTTGCCGAATATCGCTTATCTATGAAATTTACCTTAAAATACAAGAGACTCCTTAATTATTTTTTTAAGCAATAAAATAGCATTAAATCCTCAAAGTTATATAATGAAATTAGGGAGGAGGAAATTATTTATGGAACATGTTTTATTTAAGAATTTCGACCCATTAGATAATAAAATGGTGGAAATATTAGATGTTAATGGAAACATCATTAACAGTGCTTTAATGCCCAATCTTGATAAAGACACTTTGCTTAAAATGTATGAAATAATGACTCTAGGAAGAGTTGCTGATATTAGAGCAGTTCAGTATCAAAGACAAGGCAGAATGTTAACATATGCTCCAAATATTGGACAAGAAGGTCTTCAAGTAGGTGCAGCTGCAGCATTAGAGGAAAAAGATTGGCTAGTACCAGCTTTTCGTGAGCTAAGTATGATGCTATATAAAGGTGTTCCTCTTTATAATATATATCTTTATTGGTACGGTAATGAGCTTGGAAGTAAGTTTCCCAAAAAGGCACGAGTTTTACCAGTTAATATAATTATCGGTTCGCAGATTGCTATTGCTGCTGGCATCGCAATGGCTGCAAAACTTGAAAAAAAAAGCGAAGTTGCTTTGGCTGTTATTGGAGATGGTGGAACTTCAATTGGTGATTTTAATGAAGCATTAAATTTTGCTGGGGCTTTTGATGCTCCTTTGGTTGTTTTAATCCAAAATAATCAGTGGGCAATATCAACTCCTGTGGCATTACAAACAAAAGCAAAAACACTTGCACAAAAAGGGGTTGCTTTTGGTATTAAAACTGTCAAAGTTGATGGTAATGACCCTTTAGCCGTTTATGCTGTAATGAATAAGGCTGTTGCTCATGCAAGAGCAAATAAAGGACCTGTTTTAATTGAGGCTGTAACTTACCGAATAGGCGCTCATACTACTTCTGATGATCCTTCACTTTACCGCAGTTCTTCAGAAGAAGAGTTTTGGCAAGCTAAAGATCCAATTGACCGATTTAAAAAGTTTTTAATTAAGCAAGGTTATTGGAGCCAAAAAGAAGATGAATTATTAATGGAAAAACATCAAGAAACTGTTGCATCCACTTTTAGCGAAGTTGAAAAAACAGGTGAAGTTCCTTTAGAAGATATTTTTAAATATACCTATGAAAAAATGACACCTAACCAAACCGAGCAATATGGAGAGTATAAAAGGTTTTTAAAGGAGGAAAAATAATGGCTACATTAAACATTATTCAAGCCATTAATTTGGCACTTGACCAACAATTAAACAGCAATCCAAAAGTTGTTGTATATGGCGAGGATGTTGGAGTTGAAGGTGGAGTTTTCAGAGCAACTCAAAATTTGCAAAAAAAATATGGTAAAGACCGTGTTTTTGATACACCTCTTGCTGAATCATCAATTATTGGTTCTGCAATTGGAATGGCTATTAATGGTTTAAAACCAGTAGTTGAAATCCAGTTTGATGGCTTTTTGTTTTCAGGGTTTAATCAAATCGCAACCCAACTTGCAAGATTAAGAAATCGTTCACGAGGCAATTATCCTGTTCCGGTAGTTGTTAGAATACCTGTTGGTGGTGGAATCAAAGGCTTAGAGCACCATTCAGAAAACTTAGAAACTTTTTTAGGACATGTACCTGGTCTTAAGGTAGTTATTCCATCTACTCCTTATGACGCAAAAGGATTATTAACTGCCGCAATTAAAAGTAATGATCCTGTTATTTTTATGGAACCAAAAAGAATATATCGCTCTGGTAGGCAAGAAGTCCCTGAGCAAGAATATGAGATTGAAATTGGTAAAGCTAAAATTATTAAATCAGGCAACGATTTAACAGTTGTTGGCTGGGGAGCTAAGTTAAGAGAAATTAATGAAGCTGTAAAAGAAATTGAACAAGAAAGTTCTTATACTATTGAAATAATTGATTTAAGAACAATCAGCCCAATCGATAAACAAACAATTATTAAATCAGTTAAAAAAACTGGCCGGTTCTTAGTTGTTCATGAAGCAGCTAAAACATATGGTCCTGGAGCTGAACTTTTGGCTCTTGTTAATGAAAATGCATTTTTACACCTAGAAGCTCCGCCAAAAAGATTAACTGGCTTTGATATAATTGTTCCCCTAGCAAAAGGTGAACACCACAACTTAATTAGCATAAACAAAATCAAGGCTGAGATTTATCAACTATTAAAGTATTAAAGGAGATAACTATTGAGAAGTCAAGTAAATTAAAGTAAATAGTTATAGCC
>CAZKGV010000002.1:0-6253 GCA_964552625.1 uncultured Acholeplasmataceae bacterium
TAGTGGTTAACATGCCAGTCTGTCACACTGGAGATCGCGGGTTCAAGTCCCGTCCGGACCGCCACTATGGCTCTGTAGCTCAGTCGGTAGAGCAACGGACTGAAAATCCGTGTGTCACCGGTTCGATTCCGGTTGGAGCCACCACCAATTAAAAATATGGAACATCCATTGAAGTAAAAGAGAGAAATTCTCTCTTTTTTATTTCACATTACCCACATAGAAAACATAATATTCCTCACATTGAAAATACAATAATACCCACATTGAAAATGCAATATTTCTCACATTGCGCTTGAATTGATATTTTATTTATGATACTATTTAATTGGTGGTGATAGTGTGGGTAAATATATTCCTAGATTAATTGATAATGTTTTAAAAGAACACTTAGAAGCTTTTGGTGCAGTATTAATTACTGGACCTAAATGGTGTGGAAAAACAACCACTGCAAAACAAAGAGCGAAAAGTATTATTAATTTTCAAGACCAAAAAAATAAAAAGAGTTATTTACAAACAGCGGATTTAAATCCAAATGCTTTACTAGTTGGTGATAATCCAAGATTAATTGATGAGTGGCAAGTTATACCAGAAATTTGGGATGCTGTAAGGCAAGAAGTTGACAATAGAGATAGAAGAGGTCTTTTTATTTTGACAGGTTCTTCACATGTTGATCCAAAAAAGATAATGCATTCTGGTATTGGGAGAATTTCAAGACTTAGAATGAGAACTATGTCTTTATATGAATCTGGAAGCTCAAATGGAATAGTAAGTTTAAAATCTTTATTTAATAATGATGAGATTGAAGACAATATAATATCTAATTTAACATTAGAAGATATTTCAGAGTTAGTGGTTAAAGGTGGATGGCCAAATACAGTAAATGATGATGTTTCAATGGCTTTAAAACAAAATGAAAGTTATATTGATTTAATTGCAAGTGAAGAAATGAAAACTGTGGATGGAAAAGTTAGAGATAAGTATAAAGTACTACACTTACTTAAATCTTTAGCGCGTCATACAGCGACTTCGGCAGCTGATACAACGATTTTAAAAGATATCATAACCAATTATGAAACAATGCATATTAATACACTTGCTAGTTACATAAAGGTATTAAAAGAATTATATGTAATAGAGGATCTTCCGGCTTGGATGCCAAAATTAAGGTCAAAAGCTATTGTAAGATCTAAACACGTAAGACATTTTACAGATCCAGCACTTGCTGCAGTTTTATTAAATGCTTCACCAAACAATTTAATTTATGATGTTGAAACATTTGGACTGCTTTTTGAATCTATGGTAATAAGAGATTTAAGAATTTATTCTCAATATTTATCAGGAAAAGTATTTCATTACCGAGATAGTGATGATTTAGAAGCAGATGCAATTATTCATTTAAATGATGGTAGATGGGCAGCCGTTGAAATTAAATTAGGATCTTCTCAAATTGATAAAGCTGCAAATAATCTATTAAAACTTAAAAATAAAGTTGATATTAGACAAAAGCCTTCATTTTTAGCAATAATTACAGCAACAAAATATGGATATAAGCGCGAAGATGGTGTTTATGTCTTACCAATAGGATGCTTAAAACCTTGATAAATTGGTAAAAATTTTTAGTGTTAATATAGTAATATTTTAAATAGTAAAAACATCAAGCTTATTTCCCTATTGTTGCGTGAGAAAAGCATGTTTTGCGTGACCGAAATGTAGTGAAAAAGTGCTGCGTGAGAAATCTATAAAAAGGACTTATTTTGACAGTAAAGCGATAAAATTTTAAAAAGTTTTTGGCACAACTAAGAGACACAGCCTTGTGGGGCATTCCCGGTTGGAGCCACCACCTAAATAAAATATGGAAAATCCATTGAAACAAAAGAGATAAATTCTCTTTTTTTTATTATCTAACACTTGAAAATGTAATGACAATGTAATACAAAATAAGTGGGTGACTAACTATTAAAGATGATTATATTAATATGAGAGTTAATAGTACAATTAAAAAAGAATCTGAAGAAATATTAAACGAACTTGGATTATCTTTTTCAAGTGCAATAGATTTATACTTAATTCAGATTATATAAAGAAAGAGGAATTCCTTTTAATCTTAAGTTGGCTAAAGTAGAAGAACAAGAGAAAAAAATAAAATTAGTTAATATTGTCAATTCTCTTGGGGGAGTAAAAATTAATAAAGACCTACAAAAAATAATTAACTTATATGCTAAAAAAGATATAAGTTATGATGTAGCTTTATATGCAATAAAAAAGGAGTTCAAAAATGAGTGATCCTTTCGTCTATAAGAACGGTAATGTTTTAAGAAACAAACTAAATTTAAGAAATCAAAAAGACTTGGATCAATATGAATCTGTTGTTTTTCAACTTTCTTTTATAAAATTAATTGCATCTATTTGGCACATACATCCTTTTAGAGAAGGAAATACAAGAACAATAGTTGTCTTTTTATACTTTTTATTAAAGCAGCATAACTTAATTTTAGATATAAAGTTATTAGAAAAACATTCTAAATATTTTAGAAATGCTTTAGTTCTTGCATCAATTGGAGAATATAGTGAATATGAACATTTAGAAAAAATATTGAAAGATGTAATATTTTCAAGTGAAAATGGCACTAAAGAAAGAGATAAGTCGACTTCAACGAAATATAGTAAGATTAAAGATTTAAAATTAAGCAATTACAAATATAATTATCACACTAAAAAACAGCTAATCAGTATGAAACCTTTATAAAAAGAGTTCTGCTCGTAGTAAGGCGATAAAGGTTAAAAAAACTTGTAACTAAAAAAAATAGTAAGCTAGTTATTGTTATTTGGAGTAGACTTAACTATCTTACAGCTTTTTAAGCTGCTTTTTAAGAAATAAGGTTATACTTAGTAAAAATTAATGTTATAATTGTATTATAAGTTTTAAGGAAAAAGGCGTATAAACTAATTTGAATATATTAAAAAAGTGTATTTATCAAACAATATGTTTAATAATTTCATTAATTATGAAAATATAATAATATATTTTAAAATATTGGTCGAAATAATTTGTTTTTAATATGTATTAGAGTATAATATGCTTACAAAAGGTATTTTGGAGGTGAAGTTATGTTTGATATAACAGCAGCGCAAATTCAACTTTATTTAAACTTAGCTTTTTTTGCCATTATAGGCCTTGCTGCCTTGTTTGGACTGCTGAGGGGTTTATATAAATCAATTTATTCAATGCTGTTTTCAGCAATAGTGCTGGTAGTGGGGATTTTATTAATTCCTTTAATTTCTGAAAAACTAATTGATGTAAATATTTCAATTGTAAATAATTTAACATCAAGCTTTACAAGTATTGAAATAACATCGATTAGGGAGTCTTTACCAGCGATTTTAGCAGATATGCTTCCAGAACAGGCTCCACTTTTTGTGGAAGGAAGCGACATTATGGCACTTGCCTTTGGAGTCGCTAAATTAGCACTTAATATTGTGCTTTTTGTTCTACTAATTGTCTTAAATGGAACATTATTTAAACTTATTTCATGGATTATTTGGTTGTTTATTAAACCTAAAAAAGATAAACTAACTGGTAAAAAACCAAAAAAACACCGTTTGTTTGGAGCAGGGCTAGGGTTAATTAAAGGATTAGTTGTTGCCCTGTTTTTTGCTGTTCCGCTAGCTGGGTTGTCTTCTGTTGCAACCTCAACTAGTCAACTTGGCGCAATAATTTCGCCAGATTCTTTAGCAGATGGTGAAGAATTGGCCATTTTAGAAGCCTTTGGTGGATACCGTAAATCTGTATTTGGTGCACTTTACGGAATTCCGATTGGCGGAAAGCCCCTTGATGAAATGATTTTTGATCAAGCGCTTAAAGTTAATGTTAAATCAGGCGGAAAAACGGAAAATATTATGTTAAGAAATGACTTTATTAGGGGCATAAATATTGTTTCTACGATTTTAGATGCCAATGAAGGTAGTAAGGAATTTTCGGAAAACATTTTATTTAAAATAACGCCGCAGCAGCTTGCAACAATCCAAAGTGAGCTAAAGGGTGTTACGATTTTTAATATTGCCAAAAATGCTGGCGCGGAGTATTTGTTTTGGATGTTAGAAAACGAAGAATCAATGGCGGGCTATTTAGACGGTTATGAAGAGTTTATTGATATCGATTTAATTAAATCAATTGATTTGAAAAAAGATATTAATACTTTAATGGATGCGGTTATTATTATTAGCAACGCAGAAGAAAAAGAAGATCTTTTGACAAATGTGTTTGCTTTAAGTGAAGTAGAAGCTGAAAATTTAATAAATAAATTAGCTGAACTTGAAGTTTTAAATGTTGGTCTTCCTGTCGCGGTTAATATGTTTTTCAACCTCCAACAAACAAAAGATTTTATGGCAGATTATGATATTGATCTTGAATCAATTGAAAGGCCAACTGCAGAAGAGTTAATTGATGATTTTAAGAATATTGTTAATATTTATATTTTAGCTAAAGAAGCAGGCTTTACATCAAATAGTGATTTTGATAATTTTGATGGGGTCAACTTCTTTGTTTCACTTGAAGATAATACAATTTCAGATTTATTTGAAACAGTGTTTGCCTTTTCATTTTTATATAAAAATAGCGAATTTTTTGGTGATTATGTTTACAATTTAGTCATTGATCAATTACCTGAAGAATACAGGGACGTAATTGAAAGAGATACCTTAAGAGAAAACTTTACAGCAGCCGAGCTTAGCAATGTAATGTTATTTGCTAAAGTGCTTGCAGAAGCGGGGTTGTTTGAAGATTCAGGAGATGACATTGATCTAGAAGCTTTGTTAACTGATCCTAATATTGATAGACTCTCTACATATGTTTCAAGGTCAGAAATATTAAGTGGAGGAGCAATTAGTTTACTTGATGTGTTTATGGATTTTGGTGAATCTGATTTTACTTTGGTTGTACCTGAAGAACTAACATTTAAAGGAGCTGAGGGTAAGGCTGAATTAATGGCTGTCTTACATTCTGCTAAAAGTATAACTGATTTAAATTTACTAGATTTAGCAAATGCTTTCCCAACAATAACTGATGCACAGTTAGCTGAAGTGGCAGTTCACTTTTCATCTTCGTTATTGATAACTTATAACCTTTCTAATTTAGTTAATGAACTCTCTAAAGATAGTGATTTTAATATTACAATTGATGAACCACCAAGTTATTGGACCGAAGCTGAAATTTACCATACTTTATCGGGTGTTTTAATATTCCTTGATCCAGCTATTCAAGCTAATAATTTTGAACTGTTATTTGAAGAAGATACAATTGAAAAGCTATCAACAGCAATTTCTAATTCTCATACATTAGCAGACAATGGACCAGATTTGATTGAAACTCTTTTGGCTGATCTTAGTGATGATTTGAGTGTTGAAATGCCACCAGGTTTAGAATTATTTGGCCCAGATGGGAAAAATGAAATAAAAGGTTTACTTAACTCTGCCAAAGTAATTATGGAGCATGATATTTTTGAATCAACAGATGGATTGGCTGATTTAGATGATGAGGTTATTCGTGAAATTGCTGAAAGTCTTTCCTTGTCTTTAATTATTAGACATAACCTATCAATTATAATGGAAAACTTTGCTAGTGATACTGACTTTAATCTTGTTTTTAACAATCAAGAAGCCGATTGGACTGAAGATGAAATTTATTATACTTTATCAGGCGTAATAATTGTTTTAGATCCAAATTTAAGTGATAATGACTTTGAAAAGCTGTTTCTTGAAGAGACAATTGATGATCTTTCAACAGCGATTTCAAGTTCTAATACATTAAGCGATAATGCATCTGCTATTATAGAAGAGTTATTATCAGAGTTTAGCGACGATATTACACTAGATGTACCTGATGTTAACTTTAAAGGTCAAGAGGGTAAAGATGAAGTAGAAGGTCTGCTTAACTCGGCTAAATTAATTATGGAGCATAATGTTTTTGAATCAACAGAAGGATTAGCAGGGTTAGATAATGACGATATTCGCGAAATAGCTGAAAGTTTTTCAATGTCTTTAATTATTAGACATAACCTATCAACTATAATAGAAAATCTAGCAGAAGATACTGACTTTGATCTTGTTGTTAATAACGAAGCAGAAGATTGGACCGAAGATGAAATTTATTATACTTTATCAGGCGTAATAATTGTCTTAGATCCAAATTTAAGTGATAACGACTTTGAAAAGCTGTTTCTTGAAGAGACAATTGATGATCTTTCAACAGCGATTT
>CAZKGV010000002.1:6353-6827 GCA_964552625.1 uncultured Acholeplasmataceae bacterium
CAACTATAATAGAAAATCTAGCAGAAGATACTGACTTTGATCTTGTTGTTAATAATCAAGAAGCTGATTGGACTGAAGATGAAATTTATTATACTTTATCAGGTGTAATAATTGTTTTAGATCCAAACTTAAGTGATAACGATTATGAAAAACTCTTTGAAGGTGAGACAATTGATGATCTTTCAACAGCGATTTCAAGCTCTAACACATTAAGTGATAACGCGCCAATGATAGTTGAAGAGTTATTGTCTGAGTTTAGCGGTAGCGCGACAATTGAAATACCAACAGTTGAATATAAGGGAGCTAATGGTAAGACTGAAATTGAAGGATTATTAAAATCTATTGAGAATCTAAAACGATTTAGTTTAGAAACTCCAGAGGATATTGCAGCACTAGATGAGGATGATATTGATGAAATGTCTACAAACTTCTCTAATTCTAAGATTATTAGACATAACCTTTCATCAATCCTAA
>CAZKGV010000002.1:6927-187031 GCA_964552625.1 uncultured Acholeplasmataceae bacterium
TTGATGAAATATCTACAAACTTCTCTAATTCTAAGATTATTAGACATAACCTTTCATCAATCCTAACTGAAGTAACTGCAGGAACCGACTTTGAATTAGAAAGTGATGAAGCAGAAGATTTCTGGACAAAAGGTGAAATCTACAACACCTTGCTAGGGGCAAGTATTTTAGTTGACCCAGACCTAAGTGATAATGATTATGAAAAACTCTTTGAAGATGATACAATTGAAGATCTTTCAACGGCGATTTCAAGTTCTAATACATTAAGCGATAACGCGCCAATGATAGTTGAAGAGTTATTATCTGAGTTTAGCGGTAGTGCGACAATTGAAGTGCCAGCTGTTGAATATAAAGGACCTGCGGGCAAGACTGAAATTGAAGGCTTACTAAGATCTATGGAAAACTTAAGACGATTTGGTTTAGAAACTCCAGAAGAGTTTGCGGCTCTAGATAAAGATGATATTGATGAAATATCTACAAACTTCTCTAATTCTAAGATTATTAGACATAACCTTTCTGCAATCTTAGTTGAAGCAACAACTGGAACTGACTTTGAATTAGAAAGTGATGAAGATGAAGATTTCTGGACAAAAGATGAAATTTATAACACTTTACTAGGGGCAAGTATTTTAGTTGACCCAGACCTAAGTGATAATGATTATGAAAAACTCTTTGAAGATGATACAATTGAAGATCTTTCAACGGCGATTTCAAGTTCTAATACATTAAGCGATAACGCGCCAATGATAGTTGAAGAGTTATTATCTGAGTTTAGCGGTAGTGCGACAATTGAAGTGCCAGCTGTTGAATATAAAGGACCTGCGGGCAAGACTGAAATTGAAGGCTTACTAAGATCTATGGAAAACTTAAGACGATTTGGTTTAGAAACTCCAGAAGAGTTTGCGGCACTAGATAAAGATGATATTGATGAAATATCTACTAACTTCTCTAATTCTAAGATTATTAGACATAACCTTTCTGCAATCTTAGTTGAAGCAACAACTGGAACTGACTTTGAATTAGAAAGTGATGAAGATGAAGATTTCTGGACAAAAGATGAAATTTATAACACTTTACTAGGGGCAAGTATTTTAGTTGACCCAGACCTAAGTGATAATGATTATGAAAAACTCTTTGAAGATGATACAATTGAAGATCTTTCAACGGCGATTTCAAGTTCTAATACATTAAGCGATAACGCGCCAATGATAGTTGAAGAGTTATTATCTGAGTTTAGCGGTAGTGCGACAATTGAAGTGCCAGCTGTTGAATATAAAGGACCTGCGGGCAAGACTGAAATTGAAGGCTTACTAAGATCTATGGAAAACTTAAGACGATTTGGTTTAGAAACTCCAGAAGAGTTTGCGGCACTAGATAAAGATGATATTGATGAAATATCTACTAACTTCTCTAATTCAAAGATTATCAGACACAACCTTTCAGCAATTATAACTGAAGCTGTTAAGAATAGTGAGTTTGAGTTTGTTAGCGATGAAGATGAAGATTTCTGGACAAAAGATGAAATCTATAACACATTCTATGGCGTAAGTATTTTAATGGATCCAGCAAACAGTGCTAATAACTATCAAGGACTCTTGGCTGGCGATGATGAAGATAATGAAACAATTGATGATTTATCAGAAGCTATTTCTAAATCTCAAACACTTAGCGGCAATGCTGATAATTTAATTGAAAAAGTGATGAATGGATTTAATGCTAGCTTAGTTATTACGATGCCAACTGCTCCAAAAGTTACATATGAAGGTGAGCCTGGTAAAGAAGAATTGCAAGCATTACTTTATTCAGCACTACATATTAATCAAAGTGGATTACTTGATTCAAGTGACGCGATTGGTGATATGTCAGATGGAGAAATTGGAAAAATGTCAGCCCGTTTTGCTTCCTCAAGAATCATTAAGCACAACCTTTCAGAAATTATTAATGTTTCTGTGGCTGGTAGCTCATTTGACTTTGTTTCAAGTGATAAAGAAGAAAGTTTCTGGACTGAAGAAGAAATTTATAACACCTTTATTGCGACAAAGACTTTGAAGAATGCTGGAATTGATGATACAAACATCCATACACTTTCACCTGCTAATGTTCATTTGATTGCTTTATCACATACTATTTCTGAATCAATTGAAGCACTCTTAGTTAATAAGACTAAACCAGGCGCTAGCCTAGATGGAATACTAATTATTCCTGATAACTTAGTTTATTATTCAACTGATGAAGATATTGGTGAAATTGAATTGTTATTTGCAGGCTTAAAAGAGTTAATTGGTGTTAATAGTCTTGATTCGTTTGATCCTGATGTAGATCAAGTATTAGAAAAAGATATTGATGTAGTGTTTAAATCAGATATCTTAGAAGCAACGTTAGTTGAAAATCAAATTAAACCACTCTTTAGTAAAGACGGTTTCAAAGAATACTTTGTAAGTAAGTATCAAAACGATGATGAATTTGTTTGGTACAAGACTGTAAAAGATCCTAAACCTGATGGTGATACAGTCGAGTTAATTAAAGCGTTTAGAGATTTAAGTGCTTTAGGAATCGACTACAATGGTATTAGTTATGATGACTTCTTAACAGCGCTCCAAAGTGATCCGGATAATGTAGAAAATATTAATGACATTCTCATATCATCTAATATAATTAGAGCTTCACTTGGTAAGATGTTTAATCAATTGTTAAATGTTGATGAAAATGACTTTGGTATCGATGTTTATAATGGTCCTGATTTAGATTATTGGGGAACAAAAGATACTAAGGGTGAACTTTATAACATCCTAAATGCGATGATGGCAGCCGATAGTATGAGAAATTATGATTACGATAATCTAGATATTAATAACGCAGCGGGCTTTAAAGCTGATGCTAAGGAAATTAACAAATCAGCAACATTTAGACAGCTACTACCAAGAATACTAACCGATTCACCACTTACGATTGCTGATCCGCTTAGAACACCAGTTGATCCAGCAGATCTTAGCAAGGAAGATTGGGATAATGAGATTGATGTTTTAGTTGACATTATCATTATTATCAATTCACAACCTGGAATTGATTTAATGAATCCTCAACCGACACATTTTGCTGCTGTTTATGTAATCGCAGCATTGATGGATGAGTCAATATTATATGACAAGTCTTTAATCCCAATAATATAGGATATTAACAAGAAATGGGTGCACATAAAATTGTGCACCTATTTTTTATAGATTTTGTTAATATATGTGATTAAATAAGACTTTAGGGCTAATGATTGAAAAATTTGATAAATGTGTTATCATAGTAAAAAACGTTTGTGTTATAAGGAGATATTATGGAGAAAATTGGTTTAATTGTTTGTGGGAATTCAGGAATTGATTATGAGGATGTTAATTTCCCATATAAAGTTTTGCATTCAAGGTTAATTATTGATGGTAAAGAATATGAAGATTATGTAGACATTAAAGCGGAAGAGTTTTATGATATTCTTGCAAAAAACCCTAACATACCTTTATCCACTGCCCAAGCTTCAACTGGGGAAGTGGTTATGATATTAGAAGATTTTAAAAACCAAGGTTATACTGATGTGATCGCTATTACAATCTCATCGGGTTTATCAGGCACTTATCAAAACGTTAAACTAGCGGGGGAACTTGTTCAAGGGATTAACTTGTATGTTGTTGATTCACATTCAGTTACTTTTGGTCAAATGGTTCAAGTTTACAAAGCGGTTGATTTAATTGAAAAAGGCATGCCTGCAAAACAGATTTTTGCAAACTTAGAAGAGTATAAAAAACAGATTCAAGTATATGTTCTTGTTGATACATTAAAGTTTTTAGTTAAAAACGGTAGACTATCAGCAGCAAGTGGAGCCATTGGCTCACTTCTTAAGATAAAACCATTACTTTATTTTACAGAAACAGGGCATTTAGTGGCCTATGAAAAGATTAGAACTTATTCTAAGGCAAGAAAAAGATTAATTGAACTTGCTCAAAAAGAAATTAATGATGGTGTTGAAGAGTTTTTTTTATGCTATACTAATAATAAAGAAGAAGTAAAAAGTATTCGCCAAGAAATTCTAAAGTTTGCCCCAGATTTAAAAATTAACTTATATCTATTAACACCTGTAGTTGGGGCCCATGCCGGGCCAGGAACTTCGGGGTTTGGGATTGTAAGAAAAAAGAAATGATTAAATTATTAAGGGCTAAAGCTTTAGCCTTTTTAATTGCGAAAAAAGGGGATTATTATGAGATATGTACTAGGAATTGATATTGGAGGAACAAATGTAAAAATAGGTCTTTTTAACAAAAACAAAGAGCTAGTTTACAAAGACAGTATCGCGACTAACTTAAAAGATAATGGGAAGTTTATTTTAAGTGAAATTGCTACTTATGTGAAAAAGTTATTTAAGGAAAAAAATATTTCTTTAAATAGTGTTTTAGGTTTTGGTTTTGGTGTCCCGGGTCCGGTTGTTGGTAGTAAGGTAATTAAATGCGCCAACATTGGTTGGGAAAACCTTGATGTTGGCAAGGAGTTTTTAAAAGTATATAAACATAAGACGATTGTAAAAATTGGCAATGATGCGACTGTTGCGAGTTTGGGTGAGCATTTTAAGTTAGACGGTGTTAAAAATCTTGTTTTTATGACATTGGGGACAGGCGTTGGTGGCGGTATTATAGTCAACAATCAAGTAACCGAAGGTGCTAATGGTTCTGCAGGCGAGATTGGCCATATAAAAGTAGATTATGAAAATCCACAACTATGTACTTGTGGTCTTTCTGGTTGTTTAGAAACTAAGGCTTCGATTCGGGGGATTAAAGCGGTTGGTAAAGAACTTTTTTTAACAAATAAAGAGCCAACGAAACTAACTTTAGACAAACTAGAACCAATTGAAATTTTTTCCTTAGCAAAGCAAGGTGATCTTTTAGCGTTAAAGATAGTTAAAAAGGTAACTTCATATATTGCTCAAGCGTGTGCCTTGATTGGGCTTGTTGTTGATCCGGAAGTTTTTATTATTGGTGGTGGCATATCTGGTGCTGGTGAGATTTTAATTAAAAACATTGAAAAAGCCTACTTAAACTATGCTCATTATGGAATTAAGAATGCTAAGTTTGTTTTAGCAAAACTGAAAAATGATGCGGGAATAGTTGGGGCAAGCGAACTTGTATTTAGGAAAGTAAAAGTAGATGAAAGTACTTTGTAGAGGAATTAGTTTTGGGTATGTTTACAACTATAATCCACATAATAAGCAAATAGATAACGATAAAATAGAACAAGAAAAGAAAAGGTTTTTAAAAGCGATTGAAAAATGCAGTTTTGGTTATGGTTTAGTTGGGCGAAAGGTTAATGGTTATTTAAGGGAGAATCTCAATGAATTAAGACTGTTTATTACTGACCCCCAAATGATTGAAAAAGTTTTAGATAGAATTAGTAGATATCAAGAAACAGCAACAAATGCTTTTGCAAAAATTATTGAAGTGATTATTAAGAGCATTAAAAATGCGAAACAGCAATTAAAATTTGTTGAAGTTAAACAAAACATGATGTGTTTATTAAGTGAAGATAAAATAGATTTACCCTCTGATAAACCACTTATTCTAGTAGTTGATAATTTGTATCCAAAGGAATTAGTCGCTTTAAAAGAAAATATTAAAGGTATCGTCATTCGTAATAGCGATACCTTTTTACCGATTGAACAACTTGTTAAACAAACATGTATTCCAACCGCGATTATTCCAGGATTTAAAATGAATGATGGTGAATATATTAAACTAGATTTAAAAACGAAAATAATTACTAAAATCCATACTAAGAAAAAAGAGCATCAAGTAGGGGAGTCTTTATTAGTAAAACAAAATGACACAATAAATAAAGATTATGCTATTTATTTGGACTTGTTTAGTTTAAATAATTTGGATAATCATGTAGTTGATATAGTAGAAGGAGTTGGGTTATTCAAAACAGAAAATCTACTTTATAATGAACAAATATATCCAACAAAGGGCAAACAGGTCTCAATTTATAAGAAAATATTATCGCGGTTTTACCCGAAACCTGTTTATCTAAAATTATTTGATTTTTCCAAACAAAATACAGCACCTTTTTTAAAAGAAAGTGCGGTTCATTGTTTTTGTTTTTATGATATAATGCACAATTTTTATACAGAACAAATTGATGCTTTATTAACTGCTAATAAAACTTATGGTAATTTAAAAATAGTAATTCCGATGATTAGGGAAAATCATGATTTTTGCCACATACTAAAAATTATCGAAGATTATAAAAAGACTAACTCAAAAAACAGTTCAAATCTTAGTGTGGGGGTAATGTTAGAAACAGCTAAGGCTTTTGAAAATATTAACTCATATAAGAATGTTGATTTTATGATTGTTGGCACAGATAATTTAGCAAAAGAGTTATTTTTTTGTGAGGAAGATAATCTTTTTGACAACAAAATTGAAGTAGAATTTTTATTAGAACCAATTAAGGTTATTTCTAGATTTTGTAAAAGACATAAAATTGATTACTTTTTAAGCGGTAATTTTATTCAAGAAGAAAAAAATTTTTTAAGACTTGTGAAATCAAAAGAAAAAAGGTTTATTCTTTCTAGTTATTTGTTGCCTAAGGCCTTAGAGATAATTGGCAACCAGGCTGTAAAAAAGTAAAAACAAGTAAAAATTAGTGAAAAAGTGAATCTAAGTGTTGCACTTTATCTTTTTTTATTATATAATAACAAGCGCTTGTGCATAAAGTATAACAAAGGCTGTGAAATGGGAGGTTGCCGGCACACGGATAGCCGTTGTCTATGTCGGGGAATTTTCATGGAGCAAGTCTATACAAGGATTGTAGGCGAAAGGAGAAAAAGAAAAATGGCAAAAGAAGTAATTAAAATTCGTTTAAAAGCGTATGATCATCGGTTAATTGATCAATCGGCTAAAAAGATTATTGAAAGTGTGGTAAGAAGTGGGGCAACTGCAAAAGGTCCGATTCCTTTACCAACTAAAAGAGAAGTTTTTACAATTTTAAGGAGTCCGCATGTTAATAAAGATTCGCGAGAGCAATTTGAAAGAAGAACTCATAAAAGATTAATTGAAATTGTTGAACCAAATGCCCAAACGATTGAAGCATTGATGCACATCGACTTGCCAAGTGGTGTGGATATTGTATTGAAAAAATAATTTATAAGGAGAAAGGTTATGGCAAAAGGAATCTTAGGTAGAAAACTAGGTATGACCCAAATTTTTAATGAATCCGGTCATCTAGTTCCCGTTACCGTAATTGATATTGCAAACAATGTTGTTTTGCAGCAAAAAACCGAACAAACAGATGGTTATGTTGCTACTCAATTAGGGTTTGAAGATAAACGGGAATCATTAAGCAATAAGCCAGAAAAAGGGCACATTGTCAAAGCTAATACAGCACCTAAGCGCTTCGTTAAAGAAATACGCTTTAAGAATACGCTTAATGAGCTGGCGAAATTAGAGGTTGGCAACAAGGTGACTGGCGAGATATTTACAGTTGGTGAGTTTGTTGATGTTACAGGTATTTCTAAAGGTAAAGGTTTTACTGGAACAATTAAGCGTTTTAATCAAAAGTTAGGTTTTAAAACACATGGTTCTAGATATCATCGGGGTCCTGGTTCAATGGGAGCGATTAAATCAAACATAAAAGGTAAAGGCATTCCTGGACAAATGGGACATGAACAAGTAACGGTACAAAACTTAGAAATTATTGGTGTTGATTTAGAAAAACAAGTTCTTTTAATTAAGGGTTCCATTCCTGGACCAAGAAGAGGATTGGTTGTTGTTAAATCAGCGATAAAAAAAGTTGAGAACGGAGAATAATTATGTTAAAAGTTAATGTTTTAAATCAAAGCGGAGAAAAAGTCTCTACTCTTAACTTAAATGAAAATGTTTTTGGCATTGAGCCTAATATGAATGTTTTATATGAAGTTATTAATGCCCAAAGAAAAGCAATGCGGCAAGGAACACATTCAACTAAAACTCGATCAGAGGTTAGAGGCGGTGGAAGAAAGCCTTGGCGTCAAAAAGGAACCGGAAGGGCTCGTCATGGTTCAAGAAGAAGTCCGATTTGGCGTGGTGGTGGAATAACTTTTGGGCCTAAACCGAGAGATTATGCTGTTAAAGTAAATCAAAAGGTTAAGAGGTTGGCTTTTAAAAGTGCACTTTCATTGCGTCTTAAAAATGAACAATTGATTGTGTTAGATAAGGTTGAGCTATCAGAAATCAAAACAAAAGATTTTCAAATTATTTATGATGCGATTATAAATGGTGGTAGAGCGTTATTTGTGGATGTTGATTTTAATGATGCTGTGGCTTTATCAGCAAGAAATATTCCTGAAGTTTTAATGGAAGTTGCTTCCCATACAAGCGTTTATGATTTAGCGAATTGCGATAAAGTTGTTTTAACTAAAGAAGCAGTTAAATATTTTGAGGAGGTGCTTTTAAATGATTAAATATTATGAAATTATTCAAGCGCCAATTATTACTGAACAATCTTCTAAATTGATTGAATCAGCAAACACGTATACATTTAAAGTTGACAAAAAAGCAAACAAGATTGAAATTAAAAATGCGATTGAACACATTTTTAAAGTAACTGTACTTAGAGTTAATACTTTAAATGTGAGAAAAAAGTTTAAAAGAATGGGTAAATATGAAGGTTATAAAGCCGGTTATAAAAAGGCAATGGTAACGATTATGGAAGGGCAAAAGATTGACGCCTTTACGGTGTAGTCTTTGATTATTAGAGGAGAGATTATTTATGGGTATTAAAATATATAAACCAACGACAAATGCAAGACGCAATATGAGCGTTTCAACGTTTGAAGAAATTACAACAAGTACTCCTGAGAAGTCATTGTTAAAGCCACTTCATAAAAAAGCAGGTCGCAATCATTCGGGTAAAATTACTGTTCGTCATCGCGGTGGCGGTGCAAAAAGAAAATATCGTTTGATTGATTTTAAACGTAATAAAGATAATATATTTGGCAAGGTTGCTACGATTGAATACGATCCAAATAGAAGTGCGAATATTGCTTTAATTAACTATCTCGATGGTGAAAAGCGTTATATACTTGCTTCTAAGGATTTACAAGTTGGTGATTTAATTGTTTCTGGAGAAAGGGTAGATATTAAAAATGGCAATGCGATGCCAATTATGAATATTCCTGTTGGAACAATTGTTCACAATGTTGAATTATATCCAGGCAAAGGTGGACAAATTGCCAGAAGTGCTGGCACAAGTGTTCAAATCCTTGGTCGAGAGGATAAGTATGTTTTAGTTAGGCTTTCTTCTGGTGAGGTTAGAAAAATCTTAGGTAGATGCCGAGCAACTATTGGTGAGGTTGGCAATGAAACTCATGAGCTTATTACGATTGGTAAAGCTGGAAGAAAAAGACATTTGGGTATAAGACCAACTGTTAGAGGTTCAGCTATGAATCCTGTTGACCACCCCCATGGTGGTGGTGAAGGAAAAGCACCAATTGGTAGAAAATCACCAATGACTCCTTGGGGCAAACCAGCCAGAGGCGTTAAAACTAGAAGAAAAAAGAAGGCTTCTAATGACTTAATCGTTAGAAGAAGAACGAAGTAGGAGGAACATTATGGCACGTTCAGTAAAAAAAGGACCTTTTGTTGATGATCATTTATTTAAAAAGGTAATGCAACAAAAGAAGACAAAAGAAAATAAAGTAATTCAGACTTGGTCAAGAAGATCAACTATTTTTCCTGAGTTTATTGGTCATACAATTGCCGTTCATAATGGCAAAGAACATGTTCCTGTTTATATTACAGAAGATATGGTTGGCCACAAGCTCGGTGAGTTTGCGCCAACAAGAACATTTAGAGGACACGCGGGCGATCGTAAGCTTGCAAAGCGAGGTAAATAATTTATGGAAGCTAAAGCAATTGCAAAAACTGTCAGAGTTGCCCCGAGAAAAGCAAGAATGGTTATTGATCTAATTCGCGGTCTTGATATTAAAGAAGCACAAGCAACACTTCTTTATACACCAAAAGCAGCTTCACCGATTATTTTAAAGGTGTTAAATAGTGCTGTGGCTAATGCTGAGCATAATTACAATATGGATGTTTCTTTATTATATATTAAAGAAGCGTACGTAAGTGAGGGTGTAAGATTAAAAAGAATGTTACCTCGTGCTAAAGGACAAGCGGATATTATTAAAAAAAGAACAAGCCATATTACTATTGTAGTGGCGCAAAGATTACAAGGAGGCGAGTAAAATGGGTCAAAAGGTAAGTCCTAAAGGGCTTAGAATAGGCATTAATAAAGGCTGGGATTCAAATTGGTATGCGGATCCTAAACTCGTTCCTGCCCTTGTTAAAGAAGATTATGAAATTAGAAAGTTTTTACATAAAACTTATCAAAACGCAGAAGTTTCATTAATTGAAATTGAGCGAATTAAAAGTAAATCCAGAGATCGGATTAAAATTACTTTATTTACTGCTAGACCTGGTATGGTTATTGGTAGGGATGCAGAAATAAAGAATAAAACAACCCGTACTTTGGAGTATATGACAAAAAAAGATATTATTTTAAATGTGGTAGAAGTTAGAAGAGCGGAAGTTGATGCTCAGCTTGTAGCAAACTCGATTGCTAGTCAGTTAGAAAAAAGAGCTAGTTTTCGTCGCGTGCAAAAAATTGCAATCTCAAGAGCACTTAAAGCTGGTGCTAAAGGCGTTAAGACTTTGGTTTCGGGCCGTTTAGGTGGTGCTGAAATTGCTAGGGCTGAAGGGTATACTGAAGGTAGGGTTTCCCTTCATACTTTAAGATCTGATATTGACTACGCAACAGCAGAGGCTAATACCACATATGGTAAGCTTGGGGTTAAAGTGTGGATTTATAAAGGAGAAATTTTTTCTAAAGAATTAAGAGGAAGAAAAGAAGAACCAAGAGGAAAACGACCACCAAGAAGACCTGCTAGAGGAGGTAGTCGCAATGTTGATGCCAAAAAGAACTAAATACAGAAGACCTCATCGAGTAAGTTATGAAGGAAAAGCAAAAAGAAATTTAAAGCTTCAATATGGAGATTTTGGTTTAGTGGCTTTAGAAGGATCATGGATTACAAACCGACAAATTGAGGCTTGCCGAATTGCAATTACTAGACATATGAAACGGACTGGTCAAGTATGGATAAATATTTTTCCCCATTTCGCTAAGACAAAAAAACCATTAGAAGTACGGATGGGTAGTGGTAAAGGTGCACCAGATAGCTGGGTTGCGGTTGTTAAGACGGGAAAAATAATGTTTGAAGTTGGGGGAGTAAGTGAAGGAATTGCTAAAGAAGCATTAAGGCTTGCTTCTCATAAATTACCAATTAAAACTAAAATAGTTACTAGGGAGGATCTTTAATTTATGAAAGCAAAAGAAATAAGAAAGCTGTCAACTGAAGATTTAAACAAACGAGTTGAAGAATTAAAGATTGAACTATTTAATTTAAGATTTCAGTTAGCGGTTGGTCAACTGGAAAACACAGCAAGAATTAAACATGTTAGAAAATTAATTGCTCAAATGAAGACAATTATTACAGAAAGAGCAGAATAAGGAGGATATCATGGAAAGAAATAACCGAAAACAATTCACTGGTACTGTGGTATCTGCGAAGTCTAATAAAACAATTGGTGTGCTTGTTGAAAGATATAAAAGACATCGTTTATATAAAAAACAAGTTAAAGTTTCAAAAAAATATCAGGTGCATGATGAAAATAATATAGCTAAAGAAGGCGATGTGGTTCGATTTATGGAAACTCGGCCAATTTCTAAAACAAAAAGATTTACTTTAGTTAAAGTTATTTCAACTGCAATAGAAGTGTAGGTGAACTTTTATGATTCAACAAGAAAGTAGAGTAAAGGTTGCCGATAATAGTGGGGCAAGAGAAATCTTAGTTATTAAAGTTTTAGGTGGAACAAGAAGAAAATACGCTAATATTGGCGATATTGTGACAGTTACAGTTAAAAAGGCTATTCCCAATTCACCTGTTAAAAAAGGTGAGATTGTTAAGGCGGTAATTGTTAGAACTAAATCAGGCTTAAGAAGAAAAGATGGATCTTATATTAAATTTGATGATAATGCTGCAGTAATCCTAAAAGAGGATATGAGCCCAAGAGGTACCCGTATTTTTGGTCCTGTAGCTAGAGAGTTAAGAGAAAAAAATTTCATGAAAATTATTTCTTTAGCTCCGGAAGTATTGTAAGAAGGAGGGTTTTTATGCGCATTAAAGTAGGAGATACTGTTGTTGTAATAGCGGGGAAAAACAAATTTTCTCATGATAAAAAAGGCAACAAAGTAAGAACAGTTGGGCAAGTGATTAAAGCCTTCCCAAAAGAAAATAGAGTAATAGTTAAAGGTGTTAATATTGTTAAAAAACACGAAAGATCAACTACGGCTAATGAAACAGGAAAAATCGTTGAGATAGAAGCACCTATTCATGTTTCTAATGTGATGATTTTAGATCCTAAAGAAAAAGTGCCAACAAAAGTTGGTTATAAAGAAGTTAATGGAAAGAAAGTTCGCTATGCAAAAGTTTCTGGCGAAGTTTTGGATTAAAAGGAGAATATCATGAGTAGAATAAAAGACTATTATGATCAAACTGTTAAGCCAGAATTAATGAAAATCCACAATTATAAATCCATTATGGAAGTGCCAAAAATTGAAAAGATTGTCATAAATATGGGTGTTGGCGATGCGGTTGCTAATCCGAAGGTTCTTGATGATGCGGTTGAAGAGTTAATGCTTCTTTCTGGTCAAAGGCCGGTTGTTATTAAAGCTAAAAGATCAGTGGCTAACTTTAAATTGCGTGAAGGTATGCCAATTGGTTGTAAGGTTACATTAAGAGGCAAAAGAATGTATTATTTTTTAGATAAATTAATCGCAATCGGGCTTCCAAGAGTTAGAGATTTTCGCGGTGTTTCCAAAGAAGCTTTTGATGGTAGAGGTAATTATACTTTAGGTATTAGAGAGCAAATTATTTTCCCTGAGATTAACTTGGATAAAGTTAAAAAGGTTAGAGGAATGGATATTGTTATCGTAACAACGGCTAACACAGATGAAGAAGGCAGATCGCTTTTAGCATCACTAGGAATGCCGTTTAAGAGATAGGAGATTATTATGGCAAAAAAATCACAAATTGTAAGACAAAAAAGAAAAGCTAAATTTAAAGCTAGAGCTTATACTCGTTGTAGTGTTTGCGGAAGACCGCGCTCAGTTTATCGAAAATTTGGCTTATGCCGCATTTGTCTCCGCGAAATGGCTTATAAAGGCGAGTTGCCTGGCGTTAAAAAGGCAAGCTGGTAAGGAGGATATGAACTATGGTTATGACTGATCCAATTGCTGATATGCTTACGCGTATTAGAAATGCAAATCAAATGCATAAAAAACAACTAGAAATCCCAGCATCAAACTTAAAAACAGAAATACTTCATTTGCTTAAAAATGAAGGTTTTATTGTTGATTTTGAAAGAAAAGAAGATGAAAATAAATTTCCAGTATTAGTTGTTACATTAAAATATAACGGTACCGAAAGAATAATTAAGGGATTAAAAAGGATATCGAAACCTGGTTTGCGAGTTTATGCAAAAGTAGACCAATTACCAAGAGTATTTAATGGCTTAGGTATAGCAATTATTTCAACATCAAGGGGCATTATGACTGATCGTGAAGCTCGCAGACAACAAATCGGTGGCGAAGTGCTCGCCTATGTTTGGTAAGGGGGGATATTATGTCACGCATTGGTAATAAAGTTATTTTAATTCCTGAAGGTGTAGAAGTAAGTATTAATGAAAATAAAGTTTTAGTAAAAGGTAAACATGGATCACTTGAAGAAAAATTTTCGAAGATGGTTTCTGTTGTTTTAGAAGAAAACCAGTTGGTTGTAAAAAGATTTGGTGATTCCGATATTGAGAAAAAAATTCATGGAACAACTAGATCTTTATTAGCGAATATGGTAACGGGTGTTCATGAAAGATTTAAAAAACAACTGGAGATTACTGGAGTTGGATATCGTGCTTTAATGCAAGGTAATACTTTGGTAATTAGTGCAGGGTATTCTCATAATTTTGAGTTTGTCGTTCCTGAAGGCATAGATGTGACTCTGCCAAAAAATACGACAATCATTATTGAAGGGATTAACAAGCAAGTTGTTGGTGAGTTTGCGGCTAATGTTCGGGCTGTTAGAAAACCAGAACCTTATAAAGGTAAAGGAATTCGATATGCTGATGAAGTAATTAGACGTAAGGAAGGAAAAACTGCCCAGTAGGAGGTATATGATATGATAAAAAAAGAATCAAGAAATCAAATGCGTCAAAAAAGACATTTGCGCATTAGAAAACACTTAAGTGGAACAGAACAAAAACCAAGATTATCTGTATACCGTTCTAATAAACAGTTTTATGTTCAAATTATTGATGATGTTAATCAAAATACCTTAGTAGCAGCAAGAAGTAGTGAAGTTGCCCAAGGGGTGAATATGAAAAGCGCAGAAAAAGTCGGCGAACTAATTGCCAAAAAAGCGCTAGCAAAAGGGATTGATACGGTTGTTTTTGATCGATCTGGATATTTATTTGTAGGCAGAATAAAAGCCTTAGCTGATGCAGCAAGAGCTGCGGGCTTGAAATTTTAGGAGGATATTATGCGTAGACAAACAAAAACAAAAGAAGCAGATATATTTGAAGATCGCGTTGTCTCGATTAACCGGGTTACAAAAGTTGTTAAAGGTGGAAGAAGAATTCGCTTTTCAGCTTTAGTAGTTGTTGGTGATAAAAACGGAACAGTGGGTTTTGGTTTAGGAAAAGCGCAAGAAGTTCCAGATGCAATTAAAAAAGCAATTCAAAATGCTCGGAAAAGTTTAATGAAAATTAAGCTGGTTAATGGGACTATTCCTCATGAAGTTTTAGGAAAATTTGGCGCCGGCAAAGTCTTTTTAAGACCAGCAAGTGCAGGTACTGGTGTTATTGCGGGTGGTGCTGTTAGAACAATTTGTGATTTGGCGGGAATTCAAGATATTTTATCTAAATCCTTAGGTTCAAAGTCACCTGTTAACACTGTAAGAGCGACATTTAACGGTCTGGAATCATTAAGGACAATTGAAGAAGTTGCTAAGCTTCGTGGACTTACAGTAGAAGAGTTGGTGTAGGTATGAAAGTAGAAATTAAATTAACAAGAAGTTTAATTGCCAGAAAACCAAAGCAAGTTAAAACAGCTCACGCCCTAGGTTTAAAAAGGGTGGGCCAAAAGGTAGTTAAAGATTCCAATGAAGCAATTTTGGGAATGATTAGAGTAATTGCTCATTTGGTTGAAGTAAAAGAAATTGAGGAGGGCCAAGATGTTAAATGAATTAAAACCTAATCAAGGTGCTCGAAAAACAAGAAAAAGAGTTGGCCGTGGCGTTGGTTCTGGAAAAGGTAAAACTTCAGGTAAGGGTCATAAGGGACAATTATCGCGCTCAGGTAACAAGCCAAGCCCAGTTTTCGAAGGTGGACAAATTCCTTTGTTCCAAAGAATACCCAAAAGAGGATTTAAAAATATTAACCATATTGAATATTCGGTTGTTAGTTTAGATAAACTTAATGTATTTAATGATGGTGATATCATAACTCCTGAAATATTATTGGAAAAAAGAATTATTAGAAAGTTGCGTAGTGGTGTTAAAATACTCGCAAATGGTTCTTTAGAAAAGAAAATTACAATTAAAGCGCACGCATTTTCGCAAGGAGCTTTAGAATTAATTAAGCAAGCAGGCGCAGTAGCTGAGGTGATTTAAGTGAATAAATTAAAAGCGATTTTTACTAACACCAAAGTTTTAAAGAAAATCGGAATTACTGTTTTTATTTTACTTCTTTTTAGAATACTGACTTGGGTTCCTATTCCTTTACTTGATACTTCCGGAATTCAAGATTTTATTAAAGAAAATGAATTTTTAGCCATTTTAAATAACTTTTCGGGAAATGCTTTAGGTAGATTTTCGATTATGGCAATGGGAATCAGTCCTTATATTACTGCAAGTATTGTGGTTCAACTTTTGCAGATGGATTTAATTCCTAAATTAAAAGAATGGTCTGAACAAGGTGAAGCTGGCGAAAGAAAATTAAACCGCTTAACAAGAATTTTAGGATTATTTCTTTCCTTTATTCAAGCGATAGTTCTTCTTTTAGGTCTTGGAGTCAGTGGCAGTCAGTTCTTGCCAGATATTTTAGTTCCTAGCCCAATTTATTATATTTATATGGCTTTAATAGTTACTGCTGGAACAGCACTTGCAATGTGGCTTGCTGATCTGATTACTCGTTATGGTATTGGTAATGGTGGTTCGATGCTAATTGTTGCAGGGATTATTACATCCCTACCATCAATGGTTACAACCCTCTGGAATAAATATATTACTTTAGGTGGTAAGGGCTTAGATATTTTCTTGTTTATCTTAATAATTTTCCTTTATGTGGCAATTTTAGTTGGGGTTACTTATCTTGAACTCGCAAAAAGAAAGGTTCCAATCCAGTATGCTAACAGAAGACCAGGTCAAGGCAGAAGTGATTCAAACTTACCAATTAAACTTAACACTTCTGGTGTAATTCCTGTTATCTTCGCTTCAACAATTTTGTCGATTCCTTTATCGGTAGTTGGAATGTTTGGTGGATCTTCAACTTCCGGAACAGGTTATTGGCTTAATCAAATATTTAGTTATCAACAACCGATTGGCTTTGTGATATACATGTCTTTAATATTGGTTTTCTCTTTCTTTTATTCATTTTTAATGTTAAGTCCAGAAAAAGTAGCTGATAACTTATCGCAAAGTAACGCTTATATTCCGGGTGTAAGACCAGGGGCTGAAACTAGTGATTATATTTCTAGGCTTTTGTTTAAAATTACTTTGTTGGGAACTGTTTATTTAATGTTACTGGCAGCAATGCCGATTATCACTGCCCTTATATTCCAATTTAATTCCCAGGAAGCGCAAGTTATTACTTTGGGAGGAACATCGTTACTTATTGTTGTTGGGGTAGCACTAGAGACAGCTAATCAAATAATTACTCAATCAACAGAACAAGAGTATAAAGGTTTATTTTAACCGGAGAAGAAAATGAGGATGGTTATAACGGGGCCGCCAGCAGTCGGTAAAGGTTCACTTGCCCCATTTTTGGAAAAAAAATATGACATTATTCATATTTCTACAGGCCAAATGTTTAGAGAAGAAATTAAAAAGGGCTCTAAACTAGGTTTAAAATTGAAAGAGATTTTAAATAAAGGTGAGTTAGTAAGTGATGAATTAACTAATGAAATGGTTAAAATCAGGCTTGGGCAAAAAGATGTTAAAAACGGGTTTCTTTTAGACGGATATCCTCGCAACATCAATCAAGCAAAGTATTTAGATCAACTGCTTAAGGTGCTTGGTTTGAAACTGGATTATGTGGTTGTGCTTTATGCTGATATAGATATTTTAATTAAAAGAGTAATTGGTAGAAGAGTTTGTCCTAAATGTGGGCGGATTTATAATGTTTATTTTCTAAAGCCACAAGTAGAAGGCCTTTGTGATGATGATCAAAGCGTTTTGATTGCTCGTAGCGATGATAAAGAAGAAGTATTAAGGCAAAGAATTGCCGTTTATCACGAAAAAACGGAGCCAATTATTAATTATTATAAAAACCATAATAATCTATTAATGGTCAATGGTGGTTATAAAACCTCAAAAGAAACATTTGAAGAGTTAATTAAACTGATTGGTGATAAAAAATGATTACCATTAAATCAAAAAGAGAAATCAATATTATGCGGGAAGCAGGGCGGATTGTTGCCCTGACCCGAGAAGCGGTAAAACCTTTTATTAAACCAGGAATATCTACTCTTAAACTCGATCAGATTGCTGAGGAGTTTATTAGAAAACAAGGAGCTATTCCATCATTTAAAGGTTATAATGGGTTTCCAAATTCAATTTGTACAAGCGTTAATGAAGTTGTTGTTCATGGCATTCCAAGCAAGGATAAAATCTTAAAACAAGGTGATATCATCGCACTTGATATTGGGGTTTATTATAAAGGTTATCATGCCGATTCAGCTTGGACTTACGGAGTTGGTAATATATCTAGTGAAGATCAAAGGTTGCTTGATATAACCAAAGAAAGCCTATATAAAGGATTAGAACAAGCCAAGCCAAACAACTATGTATCTGATATTTCCCATGCGATTGAAAGCTTTGTTAAACCTTATGGATATGGCATAGTTGAAGAGTTTACCGGTCATGGCATTGGTCTGAATTTACATGAAAAACCCTTCATTCCTAACTTCGGTGAACCTAAACAAGGTGAAATACTAAAACCAGGAATGACCCTTTGTATAGAGCCAATGATTAACAGGGGTACAAAAAAAGTATTAATTAAAAAAGACAACTGGACAACAGTTACTAAAGATAGATCAAACAGCGCTCATTTTGAACATATGATTGTGATAACTGAAGAGGGCTATGAGATTTTAACGGAACTTTAAAAAAGGAGATAATATGGCAAGACAAGATTTAATTGAAGTACAAGCAAAAGTAATAGAAGTGTTACCAAACACTAAGTTTAAAGTTCAACTAGAAACTGGACATGTTGTTATTGCACATGTATCTGGTAAAATCCGTATGCACAACATACGCATTTTACCTGGTGATAGCGTTACAGTAGAGTTATCACCATACGATCTAACAAAAGGAAGAATTACATATCGTAGGAGGTAGTTTATTATGAAAGTAAGAGCATCAGTAAAACCGATGTGCGACAAATGTAAAGTCATTAAGCGCAAAGGTAGAGTTATGGTTATTTGTGAAAACCCAAGACACAAACAACGACAAGGATAATAGGAGAGAAAAATTATGGCACGTATTGCAGGTATAGATATTCCGCGAGACAAGCGAGTGGTTATTTCCTTAACTTACATTTTTGGTATTGGTAAGTCAACAGCATTAAAGATACTTAATAATGCTAATGTAAATGAAAATACTCGCGTTAAAGATTTAACGGAAGATGAACTCAATAAAATTCGACAAGAAGTTACAAACTATCATGTAGAAGGAGACCTAAGGCGAGAAGTTCAAGGAAATATTAGAAGAATAATGGATATTGGAACTTATCGTGGAATTAGACATCGTAGGGGATTGCCTGTTCGCGGACAAAACACTCAAAACAACGCCCGCACAAGAAAAGGCAAAGCCAAAACGATTGCTAAGAAGAAAAAGTAGGAGGGCTTAAATCATGGCAGGAAAAAGACAAACAAAAAGGCGTGTGAAAAAGAATATTCCATTAGGAATGGCTCACATTCACACAACCTTTAATAATACAATCGTAACTATAACAGACCAAGCTGGAAATGCGATTGCTTGGAGTAGCGCAGGAGCATTAGGTTTTAAAGGAAGTAAAAAAACAACTCCGTTTGCCGCTCAAATGAGCGCTGAAGCTGCTGCAAAAGCGGCAATGGATCAAGGTGTAGTTAAGGTTGATGTATCAGTTAAAGGACCTGGTCCTGGTAGAGAAGCAGCAATTCGTTCTTTACAAGCAGCAGGATTAGAAATTGCATCAATTAAAGATGCAACACCGGTTCCCCACAATGGATGTCGTCCCCCAAAACGACCTCATGGATAGAAAATAAATAATTAGGAGGTAATTATTTTGCAAGAGTTAAAATTTACAAAACCAGAAGTAATTATTGAACCAGTCCAAGGTGTAGCTAATAAGGCAATCTTTACAATTAGTCCTTTAGAAAGAGGCTATGGAATTACAATTGGTAATACTTTAAGAAGAATCCTTTTATCGTCACTACCAGGAACAGCAATTGTTAATGTCCAAATTGATGGTGTTGAACATGAGTTTCAAACGATTAATGGCGTAATGGAAGATGTGATGGGAATCGTCCTTAATTTAAAAAAAGTTATTTTAAGAACAGACTCAATTGATTCAGATTTTGAAAAGATTATAGAAATTCATCAAAGTGGAGCTGGCGTAGTTAAGGCTGGCGATATTCAAACCGATTCAGAACTTCAAATCATTAATCCCGAGCAAGTTATCGCTACTGTTGTTGAAGGTGGCGAACTTTCAATGACAATGACTGTTAGAAGAGGAATTGGTTATGTTGGTTCAGAAAAGAATAAGATTTATTCCACCTATATTGGCACAATCGCAATTGACTCGCTTTTTACTCCAATTACAAGAGTTTCTTATAATGTTGAAAAAACACGAGTAGACAAAGATGCTAATTATGATAAATTGCAAATGGAAGTGGAAACCAATGGTGCTGTTGAACCATATGAAGCAATTTCGCTTGCGGCCAAAATGATGGTAGATTATTTAAACGTGATTATTGATTTAGATGCATCTACTCACCAGTTAGCCTTTATTGGTGGACCAGCAGACACTCAAGATGATTCTAAGCTAGAAAAACCAATTGAAGAACTGGATTTAAGTGTGCGTTCGTTTAATTGCTTAAAAAGAGCAGGAATTAACACTTTAGCAGAACTTACACAAAAAACTGAAGAAGAAATGATGCGTGTAAGAAACTTAGGAAGAAAATCATTAAAAGAAGTAAAAGATAAACTAGAAGAGTTAGGATTATCTTTGGCCTCTAATTATCTAGGCAGAAAAGCCGATGTGTTTTAAAGAGTAAGGAGAATACTTATGGGATATTCAAAATTAGGCAGAGCAACTAATCAAAGAAAAGCATTGTTAAAAGATTTAGTAACGGATCTTATTATTAATGAACAAATAACAACAACCTTAGCAAAAGCAAAATCTTTAAGAAGAGTTGCGGATAAGATGGTTACTTTAGGTAAGAAAAACACACTGGCCGCGAGAAGGTTAGCCGCAAAAACTGTTAGACCAGAAATGGCTAGTCCTACAAAAACAGCTCTACAGAAGCTATTTGATGATATCGCACCGCGTTTTTCTGATCGTAATGGTGGTTATACAAGAATATATAAAACAATGCCAAGAAGAGGCGATAATGCGCCAATGGCAATTATTCAATTTGTTGAATAAACTAAAGTAGAAAGTTTCGGCTTTCTATTTTTTTTTCAAAAATAAGAGGTCAAAAAGCAGCTTTAAGGTGTATAATATAACTTATTGGAGGCAAGAAAATGAAGTTTAATGAATTTATTTATGAAAGACCAGACTTTGATAAGCTGGCAGAGATCCTGCAAGGATTAACAAAAAGATTTCAAGAAGCAAAAGATGGCAAGGAACAAATTGCTGTCATAGAAGAGTTTTTTAAACTCAATGATGAGGTTATGAGCAATGCGACGATTGCCCATATTAGAAAGTCAATTGATACAAAAGATCCTTTTTATAAAGAAGAAACTAAAATCATTGATGAAAAAAGTCCTATTTTATCTAATTATTTAAACATTTTTCAAAAAGCAATGTTTTTTAGTCCCTTTAAAGAAGAGTTAATTAAAAAATATGGTAAACACTTTTTTAATCAAATTGAAGTATCACTAAAAACATTTGATGAAAAAATAATTCCTCATTTAATTGAAGCAAACAAATTAACGCGAGAATATGATGATTTAATCGCATCAGCTCAAATAGAGTTTGAAGGGGGAGTTTATAATTTAAGTCAAATGGCTCCATTTTTACAAAGTATTAAAAGAGAAACAAGAAAACAAGCCCAACACAAGGTAAGTGGTTTTTTTGAAGAAAACGAAGAAAAGATTGATGATATTTATGATCAACTAGTAAAACTGAGACATCAAATGGCTTTAGACCTTGGTTTTGAAAACTTTATTGAGCTTGGTTATTACCGGATGGGTAGAACTGAATATGATGCTAACGATGTGAAAAAGTATCGCGAGCAAATCAAAAGCGTTGTTGTTCCAGCAGTTAGCTTGCTGAATAAAAGAAAAGCAAAACGCTTAGGCATTCCTAATTTAAAAAGCTATGATACGATTGCGTTTTTATCTGGAAATCCAACTCCTAAAGGTAGTAAAGATGATTTAGTTAATGCTGCCAAGAAGATGTATAGTGAAATGAGCAAAGAAACTGATGAATTTTTTACATTTATGCTTAAACATGATCTTTTTGATTTAGAAAGCAAACCAGGCAAACAAGGTGGCGGATATTGTACATTTATTCCTAAGTATCAAGCACCCTTTATCTTTGCAAACTTTAATAAAACAGCTCATGATGTTGATGTCCTAACTCATGAAGCGGGACATGCTTTTCAAATTTTTTCATCAAGACATCACTTGCCATCACAAAGATGGCCAGGAATGGAAGCGGCTGAGATTAACTCAATGAGTATGGAGTTTTTTGCCTGGCCATGGATTGATCTATTTTTTAAAGAAGATACAACAAAATACTATTTTACTCACCTAGCTGGCGCAATTAGCTTCCTTCCTTACGGAGCATTAGTTGATGAGTATCAACATGAAGTATATCAAAACCCACAAATGAGTAAAGAAGAAAGAAAAGCGACATGGCGCAGGTTAGAGAAAGTCTATTTGCCTGATAAAGACTATGATGATGATTATTTCATGGAAAAAGGTACATATTGGTACCGTCAAAGTCATATTTTCGGAGCACCATTTTATTATATTGACTACACCCTTGCCCAAGTATGTGCTTTTCAGTACTGGATAAAAAACAGAACCAATCATGAAGAAGCTTGGAATTCTTATTATCATCTATCAACTCTGGGTGGTTCAATGGGATTTGTTAGTTTACTGAAAGAAGCTTCTTTGGATAGTCCCTTTATCGATGGTACCATCCAAAAGACTATCAGACCTTTAATGGAGTTTTTAGAAACAATTGATGATATGAGTTTATAACGCAGAGAAATCTGCGTTTTTTAATTTAAAACCTTTCTAAAAAGGTGGTTTAAAAGATAATAAAATCATTAGCGTGATTGCTGAAGATTAGTTCTACTAATATACTTAAAACTTTAGTGTTTTATGGTATAATATACTTTGATATTGAAGGTGAAAAGAAGTGGCATTAATTAAAATTGAAAACTTATGTTTTTCTTACGATAAAAAAAATGAAGCCATTAAAGATGTGTCTTTAACTATTAAAGACGGTATTTGGCTTGCGGTTGTTGGTCATAACGGCTCTGGTAAAAGCACTTTAGCAAAACTTTTAGTGGGATTACTGGAAGCTGATAGTGGCTTGATTTTTGTTGATGGTGTTTTACTTGATGAAAAAAGCATTAAAGATATTAGAAAAAAGATTGGGATTGTGTTTCAAAACCCGGATAATCAGTTTGTAGGGGTCACAGTTAAGCATGATATCGCTTTTGGTTTAGAAAATCAGCAAATTCCCCAACCAAAAATGGTTGAGCTCATTGATGAGTATGTTGAAGTTGTGGGAATGAAAGATTATCTGGATAAAGAGCCACATCAATTATCGGGTGGTCAAAAACAAAGGGTTGCGATTGCAGGTGCTTTGGCGATGAATCAAGATGTGATGATTTTTGATGAAGCAACCTCAATGCTTGATCCGGTTGGGACAAAAGAGATTACTGATTTTATCGTTAGGTTAAACAAAGAGTTTAATAAAACGTTAATTACGATAACCCATGATCTTGAGTTTGCTAGAAAAGCAGACCAGATTATTGTGATGAATGAGGGTAAAATTATCTTAAAGGGAAGTCCTAATGAGATATTTAAACATTCAGAGCTATTAAAACAAATAGATCTGGATATACCTTTTGCGCTCAAGGTGTATGAAAGTGTAATTAACGATCAAGAGTTAAAAGAGAATAAAAAGTTGGTGGACTTGTTATGGGCATACAGTTTAAAGAAGTAAGTTTTGCCTATAAGGGCATTAAAGATGAGCGTTATGATGCTATTAAAAATATTAATTTAGAGATTAAAAAAGGTGAATTTGTCGCGATTGTTGGTAAAACAGGTAGCGGTAAGACAACTTTAGTTCAACATATGAATGCACTTTTATCACCAAGCAAAGGAATTGTGCATATTTTTGGTCATGTTATGCCAAAAAAGAAAAAAACAAAAATTGGACCAATTAGGAAAAAGGTAGGACTTGTTTTTCAGTTTCCTGAGTATCAACTGTTTGAATATACTGTTTTAAAAGATATTATGTTTGGACCGAAAAACTTTAACTTTTCAGAAGAAGAAGCCAAAGAAAAAGCGATAAAAGCCGCAGAGTTAGTTGGTCTTGAAAGTGATATCCTAGATAAAAGCCCATTTCGAATTAGTGGCGGGCAGATGCGCCGGGTTGCGGTTGCGGGTATTTTAGCGATGGAGCCTGATGTTTTAGTTCTTGATGAGCCGACTAGAGGCCTTGATCCTAAAGGCGCTAAAGAGATGATGGAATTATTTAATAATCTATATTTAAATCACGGAAAAACGATTGTTTTGATTAGTCATGATATGGATGTTGTTGGAGCTTACGCTAAAAGAATAATTGTAATGGATGATGGGGAAATTGTTTTTGACGGATTAAAAGAAAAACTTTTTGCAAGCCCAAACTTTGATCAGTTTCATCTAATTAAGCCTAAAAGTTATCAGTTAATGGAGCATTTAGCAAAAGAGCTTAAAATACCATTTAAAATGGTGTTTAATACGGAAGAACTTATTTCCTATCTAAAGGAGATTCGCCGTGAATAATATTGTAATCGGGCAATATGTGCCAGGTAAAAGTTTTATTTATAAAATTGATCCCCGAATAAAAATTAGCGGTTTAATTCTTTTGATGGTTACAACCTTTTTACTTAACTCATTTATCTTAATGAGTATTATGTTTGCTTTAGTGTTTTTACTGTTTTTAGTAACCAGAGTTCCCATTATGAAGATGTTAAGAGGATTAAAACCTTTAATGTTTTTATTAACATTTACATTTTTTATTCAAATATTGGCAACCAAACAAACTCCTGATGCAACACTTTTATATGAGCATCAAATGGATTTAGGTCTTTTTAGCACAATTGCTATTGTTTTAATTGCTTTTTTATATTTTTGGTTAAAAAAATATATTAAATTTAGTGTGCTTTATTTTTTCTTAATGGTTTTTTTAGCCTTTTTTGTCCAAGCAATACTCCCTCAGTACTCTTATTTTACTTATACCCTAAAAATATTTGATCAAGCTCTTTTAAGGACAGGTTTTGTTATTGTAAGAATTATTATTATTGTTGTTTTATCCAGTCTTTTAACTTTTACAACACTGCCAACTGATATTACAAACGGTCTTGAAAGTTTGTTAAAGCCACTTAAAATTATTAAATTTCCTGTAGGCGAGTTGGCGATGATGTTTAGCTTAACTTTAAGGTTTATTCCTACCCTGCTTGAAGAGACTAACAAAATTATGAAAGCTCAAGCTTCAAGAGGTGTGGAGTTTAGCGAGTCGCGATTTAAAGATAAAATTGTGCAAATTATTTCGCTTTTAATTCCGATTTTTGTTGTTTCTTTTAAAAGAGCAGAAGAGCTGGCCAATGCAATGGATGTTAGAGGTTATATTGTTGGTGGTAAGCGGACTAAAATAGATGTTTTAAAGATGCATTTTAAAGATTACTTTGCGATTTTTGTCGTGGTTTTGCTGCTTGTTGTTTCAATTTTATTAAGAGTTGGGGTATTTAGACTTGCGCTATAAAATGGTTTTTGCTTATGATGGTTCAAATTATCATGGTTTTCAAAGCCAAAAAGATAAAAATACGATTGAAAAAGCAGTTTTAGAAGCACTTTTTAAAATAGATAAGAGTATCAATAAAATAATTGCTTCTGGGAGAACTGACAAAGGTGTGCATGCTTTAGGGCAGGTTATTCATTTTGATTCTGTCTTAAACATTGAACCTAAAAAGTTTAGTAAAGCAATTCAAACATATTTACCAAAAGATATTTTAATTAAAGCTTTAGAGGTGGTGGATGATAATTTTCATGCCAGACATCAAGCCCTAAAAAAGACATACGAGTATATTATTACAACAAAATATGATGTGTTTTTAAGGAATTACCAAAGTTTTGTCTATTATCAATTAGATTTAGATTTAATGGAAAAAGCGACTTATAAGTTTGTTGGTACTCATGATTTTTTTGGGTTTGCTAGTTATATTCAAGGAAAACCAACCGTAAAAACAATTTTTTCGGCAAACTTTGTTGCTAAAGATGATAAAATAATAATAACATTTACCGGTAACGGTTTTTTAAAATACATGGTTAGAAGAATAGTTGGAACCATTATTGAAATTGGAGCAAAAAGAAAAGATATTAAAGTTATTGATGAAATCTTTACAACAAAAAGTCCTAAATTATGCGGTAAAACTGCTAGTCCAAATGGACTTTATTTAAAACAAGTTATTTATAAGGAGGAATAAGGGGATGTTTATTACATTTGAAGGTGGCGAAGGTTCAGGTAAAACTTCTTTAATTAATGCTGTCAGTAGTTGGCTTGATAGTATTAATATTAAAAACATTAAAACAAGAGAACCAGGCGGCTCTTTTATTGCAGAGAAAATTAGAGAAATCTTATTAAGTGATGAAAACCTGAATATGTCCGCTAAAACTGAGGCATTACTTTTTGCTGCATCTCGTACTCAGCATTTAGAAGAAGTTATTATTCCAGCCCTTAATAATCGGTTTGTTGTTTTATGTGACCGGTATTTAGATTCCAGTCTTGCTTATCAAGGTTATGCAAGAGGTTTAGGACTTGATGCGATAATTAAAATTAATCATTATGCTTTAGAAAAACTGCCAGATTATACTGTCTATATTGATATAGATCCAGTTTTAGGTTTAAAAAGAGCGGGTAGTCGAGGAGTGCTTAATCGATTAGATAAAGAAAAGCTAGAGTTTCATCAAAAGGTTAGACAAGGCTATTTAATGTTAGCTAAAATGTATAATAAAAGATATATTGTCATTGATGGTAACTGTCCGCTTGATGAACTTAAAAGTAAAACTTTAAAAGCTTTAGAGGCAGTGATTTTATGAGCGATAATAAAACTGATTTATTGCTAGAAAAATTTAGTAATGCGATAAAGAAAAACCGGTTAAGTCATCTTTATTTAATTAGCGGTTATAAAGGTTCAGGCAAGAAAAAACTAGCCTATAATTTAGCGGGGTTATTGTTAGACGCCAATCCTAAAACACTTGAAAAAGGACATATAAACCTTTCTTATATAAAACCAGAAGGACAAACAATCAAAATTGAACAAATTGAAAACTTGCAACTAGAGTTTTCTAAAACATCGCTGGTTAAGGGTTATCGTGTTTTTATTATTGATCAAGTTGACAAACTGGGAATATCATCAGCTAACCGCTTATTAAAGTTTTTAGAGGAACCAACTAATAAAAAGACAATAGGCTTTTTGCTTACTAGTAATAAACAAGCCGTTATTACAACAATTTTATCAAGAGCACAAACATTTCATTTAGCATCATTAAGTGAGGAATCATTAAAAGAGATGTTGCTGGAAAAAGGAATAGAAAAATTAAAGGCAGAATTGTTACCTTTTTTAAGTAAAGACATTGATGAGTTGCTTTTGATGAGCGAAGATGTTAACCTTGATTTTTTAGTAAATGAATTTGCTAAATTTAGTGAAAAACTATCCACAGAAGACAATCTTTGGCTTTATGCTGAAAAGAATTTAAAAGATATTCGCTATAATAAAGAATTGGTTAATTATTTCTTGCAGTTTTTGTTAGCTTTTTATTTAGATGTGATTAAATATAAAAATAATCAACCAGTCTCATTTTCTACATTTACACCGACATATCAGATTTTAGAAGAGGAAAATATTGAATTAATTGAAGAAAAACTTAAAATCATTCAAGAACTTTTACAAAAAATCAATTATAATGTAAATATAGACATGGCTTTTAGTCAGTTGTTGCTAAAGTTAGGTTAGGAGGTTAAAAATGAAAGTATGTGAAGTTAGATTTAAAGAAGCAGGTAGAAGATATTACTTTGATGCGCTTGATTATCAGTTAGAAGAAGGAATGAGCGTTGTTGTTGAAACAATCAAAGGAACTGAACTTGGCCTTATTGTTAGTTATGATAAAGATATTAAAGAAGAAGAGCTTAATGGTGAGTTAAAGCCTATTATTAGAATTGCAACTAAAGAAGATATTAAAGAAGCAAATTATAATAAAACCTTAGAACAAGAAGTAATTGAGACAACAAAACGTTTGGTTAAAAAAAATGATTTAGAAATGAAAATCTTAGCAAGTGAATATACTCTTTATCGGGATCGGTTAGTTATATATTTTGAAGCAGAAGGAAGAGTTGATTTTAGGCAGCTTGTTAGAGATTTAAATGATGTATATAATACACGAATAGAATTAAGGCAAGTAGGTTCGCGTGATGGAGCCAAGTTTATTGGTGGTATTGGTCCGTGTGGTTTAGTTACGTGCTGTAAAACCTATATTGATACATTTGATAATGTTTCGATTAAAATGGCTAAAAATCAAAACTTAAGTTTAAATCCGCAAAAAATCAGCGGTAATTGTGGTAAACTTTTATGCTGTATAAAATATGAAAATGAAGTTTATGAAGAACTTAAAAAAACTTTGCCTGATGTAGGAGATAAAGTAGTTACTAAAGACGGAGTTGGTAAAGTTATTGATGTTCAAATAATTAAAAAGCAAGTTAGAGTTTTGTACTCTGATGGTCTAGCGGTAACTTATAGTGCTCTTGATGTGAAAAAAGATGATCGTTAAAAATGAACTTTTAGGTTATCCGCGCTATATTATTTATCAAGATCCAGCAATGTTTAACTTTTCACTTGATTCAATTTTATTAGCTGATTTTGTACGAATTAAAAAAGGTGTTAAAAATATTATTGATTTAGGTTCAGGCAATGGAGCAATCTTAATTTATCTTACCCTAAAGACAAATGCCCAACTTTACGGAATAGAAATTATTAAAAAATCTTATGAACTTGGACTTAAAAGTATTAAGGAAAATCTTTTAGATAAGCAAATAACCACCATTAATGATGATATATTAAATGCAAGAAGTTTATTTGCTAATGACTTTGATGCTGTTGTTTGTAATCCACCTTTTTTTAAGTATCTACCCACATCAAATGTTAACAAAAATGATTATTTAACAATTGCTAGACACGAAGTTAAAATCACTTTAGAACAAATAATTGCGGTTAGTTTTTCGCTTTTAAAAAACGGCGGCAGTTTATTTTTAATCCATAGGCCAGAACGTTTAGTAGATATTTTATTATTATTAGAAAAAAACAGATTAGAGCCTAAAAGAATTAGGTTTGTCTATCCAAAAGAAAACAGCAAAGCTAATCATGTGCTTATTGAAGCAACAAAACTTGGTAAGGCTGGTAATGTTAAAGTTTTAAAGCCGCTTTATGTTTATAATAACGGTAAATGGACAGATGAAGTTTTAAATATGTATAATTTAGGGAGATGATGTAAATGCTGCTTAGTACATTAAACAGAAAAGAAAAATTAAAGTTTTTGGATTTGGCCCTTCATGTAGCTAAAATTGATGGCGAGACAACCACATTTGAAGAAAGGTTACTTAATGTTATGTTAGCTGAGGTAGGAGATGATATTGTTAAAGAGTATCATTTTTCACTTTCCCATGATTTAAAACAGACAATTAACTTTTTTAAAGCTCAACCACGGAAAACAAGAAATATTGTTTACCTAAATTTAATTAAGCTTTCGATGATTGATGATTTTTATAACACAAAAATTCACTTCTTTTTAGATCAGATAAGAACCGATTTTAATATTAGTGTTGCCAAAAGAAAAGAATTAATGGCTTTAATATTTGAAGAGCGTGATTTAAAAGAAAAAGCAAAAGAGATATGTCAACTTTAATTAAAACACAAGTCTCTTTTCAAAATCAAAAAGCAACCCTATATTTAATTTCTACACCAATCGGTAATTTCTCAGACATCACATTTCGGGCGGTTGAGATTTTAGGTTTTGTTGATGTTATTTATGCAGAAGATACAAGAGTAACTCTAAAGCTTTTAAATTATTATAATATCAAAAAAAGCGTTTATAGTTATCATTCATTTAATGAAGAGACTAAATATCAAGAAATATATAATCATTTGGAAAAGGGCCTTAATGTGGGATATGTTACTGATGCAGGCACACCTTTAATTAGTGATCCGGGATACTTTTTAGTTAGTAAAATAAGAACTCATTTTAATGTTGTATCAATTCCTGGGGCCAGCGCGGTCTTGGCTGCTTTAGTTAGCTCAGGCTTAATTCCGGAGCCTTTTACTTTTGTTGGTTTTATTGAAAGAAAGAAGCTCCAAAGAATAAAAACATTAAGAAAGTATAAAGATTTTAATCACACTTTAATTTTTTATGAAAGAGCAGATCGAGTAAAAGATTTAGTAGCTGATCTATATTTAGTGATGGGAAAAAGAAAATGTGTTTTTGCGCGAGAACTGACAAAAATCTATGAAACAATTTATGAGTTTAACTTAGGTGATAATATCGAAAATATTACCTTTAAGGGTGAGTTTGTTGTTCTTGTGGAGGGAGCTAAAACTTTAAAAATTTCTGATGAAAAAATTTTAAGTGTTTATCAAGAACTCTTAAAAGAAGGAAAGCTAAAAAGCGAAGCGATAAGACAAACTGCCAGTTTGCTTAATGTAAAGAAAAATTTTGTTTATGAACTTGTTTTAAAAGCAGAAAACAAAGAGCTTTAAATTCGTTAGAGTTTATCGCTAAATAGAACTTTATTTTATAGATTAAATTATTTAAATGCCTTGAAATGAAGGCGTTTTTTCATTATAATAGTTAGGAAGATTAAAAGGAGATAAACATGAAAACCCCATTTTATATAACCACATCAATCTTATATGCATCAAAAATTCCTCATGTTGGTAATGTCTATGAAATTATTTTAGCTGATAGTATTGCTCGTTTTAAGCGTCTTGATGGTTATGATGTGTTTTTTCAAACCGGAACTGATGAACATGGCTTGAAAATTCAAACACAAGCTACCAATAATAAGATAACTCCCAAAGAGCATGTAGATAATATTACTAAAGAAATTAAGCGAATATTTGGCTTGCTTGATATTAGTTACGATCAGTTTGTTAGAACAACAGACCAAAGACACCAAGAAGTTGTGAAAAATATCTTTTTAAAGCTATATCAGCAAAAAGATATTTATTTGGGCAAATACCAAGGATGGTATAGTGTTAGTGATGAAGCTTATGTATTTGATAAGGATTTAATTAAAAGTGGTTTAGGGCCAAGTGGGGATAAACTTATTTGGATGGAAGAAGAAACTTATTTTTTTAAGCTTAGTAAGTACCAAGACCGGTTATTAAAACATATTTTAGATAATAAAGACTTTATTAAGCCTGAATCACGAAAAAATGAAATGATTAATAACTTTTTAAAAGAACCTTTACAAGACTTAAGTGTAACTAGATCAGAAATGGATTGGGGGATACCTTGTTTTGACCAAAAACATACTATTTATGTATGGATTGATGCTTTAGTTAACTATATTTCTGGTTTTGATTTGGATGAAAATCTTTTTAGTCCAGCAATGGAAAAATATTGGCCAGCTGATGTTCATATTATCGGGAAAGACATTTTAAGATTTCATACTATTTATTGGCCAATTATTTTAATGGCTCTAAATCTTGAGTTACCCAAAACGATTTTTGGTCATCCTTGGATCTTAATTGACAAATTAAAGATGAGCAAAAGCGTAGGCAATACAATCTATATTGATGATTTAATTAAACATTTTCAGAAAGACGTTATTCGCTATTATGTTTTACATGAAATTCCTTATCAAACTGATGGTAATTTAACTTATGAGCTTTTAATTGAAAGAAATAATGCTGATTTAGCAAATACATTAGGCAATTTAGTTAATAGAACTATTGGTATGGTTAATAAATATCAAGATGGTGTTGTTTATAAAGGAAAAACAAAAAGAAAATATGAAATAAGTTTAGTTGATGTAGCGTCTTCTTTACTTTCAAAAGCAAGAGAAAAAATGAACGATTATAAAGTCGGTGATGCCCTAGAAGAAGTAATGAAAGTGCTAAGAAGTGCTAATAAGTTTATTGATCTTTCAATGCCGTGGAGTTTATTTAAAAACAATGAAAAAGAAGAGCTTAAAGGTGTTTTATATGAACTAATTGAAACTATTAGAATAATTGCTGTGCTCCTGCAAGCTTTTATTCCTCAAACTGCCAAAGAAATATTTAAGCAGATAAATGTTGATATTACAAGTTTTGATTCACTAAAAAGTTTTGGTCATTATCCAGATAATAATAAAGTTAATGAAGCAAAAGTGCTTTTTGAACGTTTTGATTTGACTGAAAAAATGAAAGAAATATTAGGAAAATAAAATGACAAAAAAAAGATTTTTGGTGGAAACTAAGAATTTATTCTTGGTAGTGCTTTTTACTTTAATTTATGGATTTGGAGTCATTTGGTTTTTAGAACAAGCAACACCTCCTTTATACACCGGTGGTATTCCAGGACTTGCTCAACTTGTCAGGAGTATGTTAATTCAATGGGCTAACTTTGATCCAGGTGATATATTTTTAGGTTTGTTTGTTTTTATTGCTAATATTCCCATTATAATATTAGGGTGGATTGGTGTATCTAAGCGATTTACCATTTATTCCTTGATTAGTGTGGTTATCCAATCAACGATAATGGGTTTTATTCCAAGAGACAATTTTGGAATAACAGAAGGACTTGATCCTTTTACCCTTGCGGTGATTGGTGGAATCATTACAGGCATCGGTATTGGTGGAGCATTAAAGTTTGGTTCTTCGACTGGTGGAGTCGATGTCATAGCACAACATTACAGCTTTAAAAAAGGCATAAGTGTTGGTTTTATTTCAATGATTATTAATGGGCTTATTGCAATTATGGGCGGAATAGTTTATGGTTCAGGTGCGGTTGCAATTTATACTGTTATTAGAATTATTATTACTACACTAGTTACTGATAAAGTTCATACCTCTTATAACTTCTTAAAGGTTGAAATTATTACCTTTTATTCTGAGGAATTACTGCAGGAATTACTTGTTAAAATTCATCGGGGAATAACTTTGCTTGAAGTAAAAGGTGGGTACCAAATGACTGAAAAATCAATGCTTGTTGTGGCAATATCTACTTATGAGTTAACCCAGCTAAAAGAGATTGTTTTAAAAAGCGATCCTCAAGCTTTTGTGATGGTTCAACCAATAAGGCATATTTTAGGTAATTTTAAAAGAAAACCAATTGTTTAAGAAATTTAGAAAAATATTGTTTGACAAAAATATACACTTAGTGTAATATTTATACGGTACATTTTTAAGTAAAAGCCAATTAGCCCTTATTACTTATAAAATAAGGAGAGGTATTTATGAAACAAACAAAGATGCTTAGCGCCAATAACATAACAAGAAAATGGTATGTAGTTGATGCAAAGGATAAGACCCTTGGTCGTTTAGCAACCAAAGTGGCATCCGTTTTAAGAGGCAAACACAATCCTTTCTACACTCCTCATGTAGATTCAGGCGATTATGTGATTGTTGTTAATGCGGATAAAATTAAATTAACTGGAAACAAGTGGAATGATAAACTATATTATCGTCACAGTGGCTATCCAGGCGGTTTAAAATCAAGAACAGCTAAAGAAGTAATGGAAAAGTTTCCAACTAGAATGGTTGAGGTAGCAGTTAAAGGTATGTTGCCTAAAACAATCTTAGGCAGACAAATGTATAAGAAATTATATGTTTATGCTGATGAAACTCATCCTCATATCGCTCAAAAGCCAGAAATATTGGAGGTAGAGTAAAATGCAAATACAATATACTGCAACAGGTCGCAGGAAAAAAAGCGTTGCGCGTGTTATTTTAACAACTGGCACTGGCAAGTTTTTAATAAACGGAAGAGTCTTTGAAGACTATATTCCTTCACCAGCTACTCGCCTTGATGTTTTACAGCCACTTGAGATGACAGAAACAGAAGGTAAGTTTGATGTGACTGTTAACGTTTATGGTGGCGGGATTTCTGGACAAGCAGGAGCTATTCGTCATGGAATTTCAAGAGCTTTGTTGGAAGTTAATCCCGATCTAAGGGCGGTGCTTAAGGAAGCGGGAATGCTTACTAGAGATGCTCGTAGTAAAGAACGGAAAAAATACGGCCTTAAAAAAGCACGTAAAGCAAGTCAGTTTTCCAAACGTTAATTTGTCAAAGAAGAAACCCGGTTATCTTGGGTTTTTTTGTTTTCTAAAGATAAAATATGATTTTTATCTATTTTTAGTTTGTTAAAATAAGTTATATATCGTATAATTGTATTTGCATACAAAAGGAGTGTAAATATGGTTAAAGTTAGGGTTCGTTATGCCCCAAGTCCTACCGGATTACTTCATATAGGTAATGCTAGAACAGCAATTTTTAATTATTTGTTTGCCAAGCGCCATAATGGCGATTTTATTATTAGAATTGAAGATACCGATATTAAAAGAAATGTCAAAGATGGGGAAAAATCACAATTAGAAAACCTAAATTGGCTCGGTGTAGATTGGGATGAATCATTTGATAAAGGTGGTAATTACGGCCCGTACCGACAACTTGAAAGACTTGATCTTTATACTAAATACGCTAACTTACTCCTTGAGATGGGTTTTGCTTATAAAGAGTATAAACAAGGATCAAAGAAATATGGAATCCGTTTTAAAGTGCCTGAAGGGGAAACATTTGTTTTTGATGATATGGTCAGAGGCCAACTTAAGTTTGAGAGCAAAGAAATCGAAGACTGGATTATTATTAAAGACAACGGTATACCTACATATAATTTTGCGGTAGTTATTGATGATCATTTAATGGCAATTTCTCATGTTTTAAGAGGAGAAGAGCATATTACTAATACTCCTAAGCAAATTATGGTTTATCAAGCTTTTGGTTGGGATATACCCACTTTTGGTCATATGACTTTAATTGTTAATGAAAAAAAGAAAAAACTCTCAAAGCGTGATCATTTGATTGTTCAGTTTATTGGTCAGTACAAAGATTTAGGATATTTACCAGAAGCGCTTTTTAATTTTATATCTTTGTTGGGGTGGTCACCGCCAATTAATGAAGAAATATTGTCAATTAAGGAAATTATTGAACTATTTGATCATAAAAGACTTTCTAAGTCTCCAAGTATGTTTGATAAGGAAAAGTTAAAATTTATTAATCATACTTATATTAAAAAAATGCCTTTAGAAGAGTTTGTTAAATTGATTGAACCATTTTTACATCAGGCAAACATTATTATCAAAGATCAAACTTGGTTAAATGATTTTGCTGCCCTTTTACAAGAAAGATGTGAATATGGGGCGCAAATAGTTGATCTATATAATGAGTTTTTCAAAGAAGAATTTATTTTAAGTAAAGAAACCTTAGACTTTCTATTAGAACAACCCTTGAGCAAAAAGGTAATTGAAAGTTTTAAAAATGAATTAAATAGTATTAGTTTTGATGAACAAAATATAAAAAAGGCAATTACTCAAACAGGTAAAAACTTAGATGTTAAAGGAAAACTTCTTTATATGCCTTGCCGGATTGCGACAACCGGGGAAATGCATGGGCCAGAGTTGCCTAAAACACTTATTTTATTAGGAAAAGAAACTGTGATAGATAGATTAAATAAAACTTTAGTAATTTTGGAGGATTTATAATGAAAAAAATAAAAGGAATAGTTATTTTAGCGCTTTTACTTACTGTTTTAATTGGGTGTGGGAAAACCCATGATATAAAAATTGAGATTACTGCTTTAACCCCAGCCAGAACAAGTGTTTATATTGAAATTGATGTAGCTGATCCAAAGAATTTAATAACACCAAATACTATTGAATTAGTGCTTTATTATAAAGGCAATATCCACTCAAGACAAATAGTTAGCAAAGATAGTGAAGCAGAAATATATTCAATTACAATCACTGGTTTAGATATAGATTATGAATATGAGGCCAATGTTTTTGTGACGGTTCAAAAAAAGCTTCATAAACTAGCTTCAAAAACCTTTAAAACCTCAACTGTTGGTTCCTCAGAAGAAGAGCCAAAACTTGTATATACAATTCAAGATTTTAAAGATATTGAAAAAGATGTAACTGCTTATTATCGTTTAGAAAATGATCTTGATTTTGAAGGCGATGAATATATTTCTCTTTTTCAATCAGCTAGTTTTCAAGGTGTTTTTGATGGTAATAATAAAACGATTAAAAACTTTGTTATTCAAACAAGAAAAGGTTATCTTGGACTTTTTGCTAGAAATGCGGGGACTGTTAAAAACTTAGTTGTCGAAAACGCTGAAATAAGCTTAATCTCAACAAATAGTTATAGTCAGTATATTGGAATAATTAGTGGTAGAAACACTGGGACAATTGAAAATGTTAATGTAAAGGGGAGTATTGTAACAGCATTTTCTTATACTGGTAAAATTTATATTGGTGGTATTGTTGGTTTTAATGATGCTAACTCAAAAGTAATAGATTCAAAAGCTGATGTTAGTATTAACTCACAATCAAGCTCAAGAACAGAGTTTTATATGGGCGCTTTAATCGGCGGAATGACAGCCTCTGAACTTTATAATAGCTATGCTAAAGGCAATTTAGTTGTAACAAACGCAGATACCGGATTTATTGGCGGAGCTGTTGGGCATGCGACTAGTTCAGCTTTAGTTGTATCAGAGATTAAAGATGTTGAGGTTGATTTAACTTTAAAACTAAAAACAGAAGTTAAAAATATTGCCCCCGATGAAACAATTGCGATTTCAGCTGGTGGTGTTATTGGTAAACTAGTTGAAGGTAAAATCATCAATGCTTATGCTAAATCAAATATTACAGTTAATAAAATGATTAACTCGGCAAATAACCAATCAAAACTCGATACTTTGGCTATTGGCGGTATTGTTGGGACAAGTTCTTCAAATGTCGTATTAAAAGAAGTTTTAAGCCAAACAAATATTACCATGGTAAGTGAAGAAGATGTCTTTACTGGAATTGACCGAATCTATCTTGGTGGAATTGCTGGTGAAGCTTATAAAACAACTCTTGATAAAGCTTTTGCTAAAACACCTTTTATGAATATAAAAACCGAATTTGGAAAATATGTTATTAATGCTACTGTTGGTAATGGGTCTAATTTAGGAGATTTTGATTTGTTTGCCCTAGTTGTTGATCAAGTTAGTTATTCTAATAAAAAAGTCACAGTTAGTTTTGTTTTAGATGAAACTGAAGATGATCCAGAAGAAGAAACTTATCTAAGAGAAATTCAAGTTGAAGATTTAGAACCGACCGATATAACGGACTATTTTACAAGCGAATTTATTAATAATATTTTAAACAGAGATTAAAATCTAAAAACAATTAAATCTTAGTAATAATTGTCATTAAACAAACTTGTTTGTCTTTGGTTTAGTTAAACAAAGGTAACATAAAGTTTGTTTTTTTTCTTTGTAATGGGAGTGTAACTTGTCATCTTTAGTAAGTAAGATATCTTAAAAGGCTTTTATCTGAAGCAAAAATTGTTTATATTGAAGGTGAAGTAAGTATGAAAGAGTTAACCTTAAATATGATTAAAGATTAATTAATAGCAAACAAAAAAACTTTTAAAAACATGAATTGGAAGATTAAATAGCTAGAATTGCCACTTCTTATGATTAACTTAAAAATAAATTATTGGTAAAGATTGAAGAAACATTTAAATAAACTAAAAAACGTTTGAAAGATAAACGTTAATATGATATATTCAAGACGAACACACCGGATTAGAAATTTTATACTTTTTAGTGAAAGAAAATCTAAGATAAAACACTACAATATTTTATTAAAATTACTAGACTAGTTTTTAAAAATATATATTTAGCAAAAAGATCGGGCGGATTCAAATTTAGAAACGATACAACAATTCCAATGCAAAAATGGTTAATCATAAAAATTAAAAAAATGGAGATAATGTCAGTTGAATTCAATAAATTGTAAAAATGGGTAAAAACAAATTAGGTTGTAAGGAGGGCTTTGTAAAATGATCAAAAAATTAATTGTGTTAATAATAATGGTGTTGCTACCATTTTCGTTAGCAGCGTGTAATCATTCTAATAATGATGCTATGGGAACTTTTTATAGTTTGCAAGAAGCATATGATGAAGGATTTATAACAAAGGCTGATTTAATGCATATCATTTATTTTATGGATGGCTTTATTTTTGATGCGGAAGAACTAGTTGTGATTCCATTTGAACCGCAAATTGAAACTCCTACTGTTGAAGACCTTGATCCTGCAATCGTGGAAAATATGAAAATGGCTTTTTACGAATATCACCGCCAATACATTGATGAAGAATTAAATCGGCTTATAACTAAAGGATATTTGCCTGTTAATACAAGTGCTATATCAACTATAAGCATATTATCTTTTCTTGGTGAGTTTAATGGAGCATTTGCTGTTCAAGTGAAATCCAGTTTAATGCTGCATTTTCCAGGCTCTTATTATGTCACATTAGCTGGAATTAGGTGGTCGCAGTTACCTCCTGAAATAATAATTTACAAATGATTTTAAGGAGGATTTTTATGAAAGCAAACTTCGAGCTTGAGTTCGGACAAAAATGCGGTGGAATTTGTTATTAGAATATAAGGCTGAAAGCCAACTATTGAATAAAAATCAAGAATAAAGATAATTATTAATAATTTGGTTTTAATAATATTAGGCATACTTAAAAAAAAGTTGTTTTGTCAACAGCCTGAAACAAACTTGTTTATCTTTGGTTTAGTTAAACAAAGGTAACATAAAGTTTGTTTTTTTCTTTGTAATGGGAGTGTAACTTATCATCTTTAGTGAGTAAGATATCTTTAAACGCTTTTATATGAAGCAAAAATTGTTTATATTGAAGATGAAGTAAGCATGAAAGAGTTAACCTTAAATATGATTAAAGATTAATTAATAGCAAACAAAAAAACTTTTAAAAACATGAATTGGAAGATTAAATAGCTAGAATTGCCACTTCTTATGATTAACTTAAAAATAAATTATTGGTAAAGATTGAAGAAACATTTAAATAAACTAAAAAACGTTTGAAAGATAAACGTTAATATGATATATTCAAGACGAACACACCGGATTAGAAATTTTATACTTTTTAGTGAAAGAAAATCTAAGATAAAACACTACAATATTTTATTAAAATTACTAGACTAGTTTTTAAAAATATATATTTAGCAAAATGGGAGGTTTTGATATGTTGAGAAAAACTTTTATGGCAGGAATTATTTTAATTATGGTGTTTTTACTTGTGGCTTGTGGCAATAAATATAATGCAACAATATATAGCGATACAAAAGCATTGTTTAATGAAGATTTTCTTAAAGAGAATTTAACTAGAAGCAGCCACTACTTTAATGATAAGGGTGAGATTACTGCATCTGCAGATCAATCATATCCGAAATTTTTAACTTTTATAGTAACAACTCAAGAAGAATATGATTCAAAGTTTATTGAATTCCCTCCTATGGTTGATTTTGAAAAAGAAATGTTATTAATATATATATTTACTGCGATAAAACCAAATGCATATGAGATAAAAAAAATTAGTCTTAATAATGAAACGTTAAAAATAGACTTTATAGCAAAAAGATCGGGCGGATTCAAATTTAGAAACGATACAACAATTCCAATGCAAAAATGGTTAATCATAAAAATTAAAAAAATGGAGATAATGTCAGTTGAATTCAATAAATTGTAAAAATGGGTAAAAACAAATTAGGCTGTAAGGAGGACTCTGTAAAATGATCAAAAAATTAATTAGGCTAACGATAGCAGTGTTAATACTATTTTCGGTTGCGGGTTTGACGGCTTGTAATGGCGATCTTGCGCAGTATAAAACTGACGCAAAAGCAGAACTTGATACATGCGTCGCAACAAAGGATGAGGCGGATTACAGCGGGGACAACTGGACTAAGGTGCTTGGCTTCGCTGCGGCAGGGAAAACGGCAATCGATGACGCGGCAGATAAAGCGGGCGTTGACAGTGCGGTAACGACGGCAAAGATGGCAATTGATGCAGTAGAAAAGGAGGGCGCATCTATGGAATTTCCATCAGTTTTAGAAATCTTTGTATTTAGCGATTTTACGGAGGAATTCTTCGAAGGCAACACACTATTTTTAGTGCCACTTAATCACGGATATTTGCTTTACGACCATGTGGAATTCTATGCGGTTTCCGCTAAGGATGGTAAATTGAACTTTGTTATTGAAATCACCGACCCAATAGGTGGTGGCGAAGAAGCGATAGATAGTCGAGTTTTTGTTGTTTGCATTTCAAATGAAATAGTAAAAAACTTTGAAATTGGCGAGAGAATTAAATTTAACACGTATGATTTCAGCGCAGGAAACGTAAACAATCCGCCATTTGAATTGCCGCCATTAAGCAATCGCGATTGGTTGGCAGAAATACGAGAAAACAGCGTAGAGCACAGGGTCGGGCTTCTTTCGCATGACAGTTTCAAGCCTATGAGCAATGATATTGTTGCGGTTTCATCAAGACAAGCACTCAACGATTTGCTCGTCTAACAATACAACACAAATAAAAAATTTGGAGAGACACATGAAAACGAAATTAAGAAGTAAAATGCTCATTTTGGGACTGATAATGGCAGTCTTTGCAAGCGTAGCTTTTGGGCTTGGCTTTTCTCCGAGCAACAATGCTTACGCATCAGACTCGGGTAATTTTGATGGATCGAGAACTGAAACGATTAGTTATTACATAGGGGACGGCAACGCGACATCTGTTACTGATAATTTGGACACTTTCTTGGCAAGCGTTTCAAGCGACGTTTCCATTCAAGTAGTTTACGAACTGCAATATGAAACTGAGTTTCGTAACGAAATAAGCGAAATTTTGGATATTTTTGCTACTAAGGCTGAAGTGGATAGAGCGTTAGCACAGAACAGAGAAAGTTCACGGGCATTTCATACATCGAGGAATGCTGCTTTCCTCAGTGAGCAAAATTTTTCTGAAAATTCAGATGCGTATCGCACAACGGTTAGTCATTATTCGCCGCATATAATCATGACCTTCGACAACAAGGCGGCATTTGAAACGTACAGTCAGAGCATTGAATCCTCTTGTGCTTCTATGTCTGTGCAGAGAATCAGCGTGCACAAGTTTATTGAATATGAGGACGAGGCGACACGAGTAAACGCTAATAACGCCTAGCGTTATCCGATGACGCAGGTTAGAGATGATATTGGGATATACAACAACACTTTCACAGGTACTGGAATAAATGTCGGGCAGATAGAGTCGAAAGTGCCTGATGCTAATCATGCCCAATTAACTAATTTGACAATTAACACCGGTGGAACAACCACCACTTCGGCACACGCAACAGAAGTTGCAAGAACCCTTGCTGGGACAAGCTTCGCTGTCCCAGTAGTTTCTGGATTTGTCGCAAGATTAATGCAGGAATATCCCGCATTGCAAACAAGCCCAGATATGGTTCAGGCAGTACTTATAGCTTCTGCAACACCAGTCAATGGGCATACTGCCGAAACATGGGATATTCACGCAGGAGCCGGACGTGTTCATTATGAAAGGGCTCGTGAGGCAACGAGAAACGCTGTGGTTTTTGCGAATGCAACAAGAAATGGAACGAATGTTACAAGGTTTTCTCAAACAATCAATGTTGCCAACAATGCCCGTATTCGTGTTGTTGCACATTGGCAAACCAATTCTCAGACTAGTGCAGCGAAGGGAGGCGATGCTACAGTTCGTCAAAATATACATACGAATTATGATTTAGTAATAAGGGGCACTGCGTTGGCGAGTCGGCACGCATCCAATATAGAAATTTTGTGGCATCAAACAACAAGCACATCGCACATTATAGATATTGTGCAAATGGCAAATATGCCTGCGAATAATCCGGGTCCCGATAGAGGTGTCGTAACTTGGATATATGAAAGTTCTCCGTTTATTACAAGTACGGCTGGAATGCCAGCAGGACAAATCGCTATTACTGGCGTTGTAGCGGGCCATAATTTGCCCGTAAACCTTGTAATACCCGAATTCGTCAACGGAAGAACAGTTACCCAAATTGGTAGTTCAGCATTTAGCGGTCAAAACCAATTAACTCAAATAAATATACTTTCCACAGTAACTCATATTGGAATTGAAGCCTTTAAAAACACAAATAATGCTCCAATATATTTAGAAGGCAGAACAAGCGTTCCCCAAACTTTTAGGAATAATTGGAATTCATCAGGAAATCCAGTTTATTTAGATGGAAATCTCTGTACGCATCTAACAACCACATTAAAAAGCTGCTGTTCTTCTTTACATGGAGATTTATGTGATACTTGTAAGACATTCGTTAATAAAAGTTCTCACAATCATAATTATTCATATACACCGAAGCCATTTCCAACTGGACTTCCAATGCATGAGGCCTATTGTCAGTGTGGTCATTCAATAACAGTACCTTGCGGGACTATTTTTCCTAGTTTACCAGGTGAGATATTAACTTGCTTTTTCTGTGGGCAAGAATTAAATAGTCCTCAATATATGTTGGTTTTACCAAATGGAGTACCTTTTTTCTCGGAGTCTTTTATTACATATGAAATGTTTAAACAAATAGCCCAACATTTTAATTTAAGTCACACAATGACTGATTATACTATGAGTTTAAAAAAATCATTAAAAGACAATAAAGGCAATATTGCTTTGGTGGCACTTTTGCCTAACAAAGAAGATTTATTTGATTTCCAATAGATAGTTTTAATCAAAGATTTAGAACCAATTGATATAACGAACTATTTTATAAGTGAGTTTATTAATAATATTTTAAACAGAGATTAAAAGCTAAAAACAATTAAATCTTAGTAATAATTGTCATTAAACAAACTTGTTTGTCTTTGGTTTAGTTAAACAAAGGTAACATAAAGTTTGTTTTTTGTTTATAATAGGAGTGTAACTTATCATCCTTAGTGAGTAAGTTATCTTTAAACTCTTTATTGTGAAAGGGAAATGATTTATATTGAAAGTGAGGCAAATATGAAAGAGTTAATCTTAGATGTGATTGAAGATCAGTTATTATATGATTTATTGATAAATAAATATCAGCTCACACCTTTAGAAAACCCCAATTTACCTCAAGGGTTGGTATGTTTTTTAGTTGATGATAAACTTCATGATTATATTACAAGCTTATTAAAAGATATATTGAGAAAAAAAATCATTAGCTTTGAGACAAAAGATGGTTATTTGCGAATTAATGAAGATGATGTTGATTATATTGAATCTTTTAAAGAAAACATCTATCTTCAGGACCGGTTTGGTAAGCAATTTGAATTAAAGGGTCCTTTATATCAAATTGAAGAAAGCCTAGAGGGTTATTCTTTTTGCCGAATTAGCAAGTCTTATTTATGTAATTTAAGACAAATAAGGTATATCAAGACGCTTTATAATCAAAAGCTAGAACTGACCTTAAAATCAAATGTTAAATTAGAAGTCACAAGAAGTTATTTAAAAGAGTTTAAAAATAGATTATATATCTAAGGAGGAAACGATGAGAGAATTTTTGATTGTATTGCTTGGGGTTATTAGTTTAGTTATTGTGTTTCAAATTGTTATTATTACTAAAGATTTCATTTGGAATAAAAGGCTCAATAAGTTTCAAAAAAAACAAGATATTGAAGTTACAAAAGAAACTTTAGCATTTAAAACAAAAAGGGCATTTAGCCTTGTTTTGTCATTTTTCTTATTATTGGTGATAACGCCGCTTGCATTTAGTTATGATAAAAATGAAGATTTGCCATTTTCTTTTAGTCAAAAAATATATGTTAATGCTCAACCGGTCAATTCTAAAAAAAGATTTAATCAAATTGTAGAAGAAAATTCATCTCGGTGGATTACTTTACCCTCTGGTATTGGAGAAGAAGTAACTGATAGTTGGTCTAGTGTTGGAGATGAAGATATGGGGGGGAGTGGTAAATATGCTCCTCCAAGCATTGAAGGTAATGACCAAGAAAGAGATTATGTTGACACAAATGTTCAAGTTAAAGGAGTAGATGAGGCAGATATAGTTAAAACTGATGGAAACGACATCTATTATGTGCCTTCATATGGTAACAAGTTAAATGTTATTGAAATTAAAAATGATGGAGAAGCTATCCTAAAGGAGCAAATAGTTTACGATGATTTTCTTATCAACGAACTTTATTTAACCGATAAGCACATTATTTTAATTGGTTATTATGTTGAAGAATATGAATACCCATTTATTGATAATTCGATGTTATGGATTGGCAGAGGTATGCAAAAAACATATACCGCATCGGTTAAAATATTGGATAAAAACACTTACCAAAGTCTTTATTCACTTAAAACAAATGGTTATCTTTTAGATTACAGAAGAATAGATAATATGCTATATTTAGTGTCAGTTGTTTATCATAATTCTTATGAACCAAGACCACATTTTGAAGAAGAAAAAGGTGGAATAAAAAAGAGTTCGTATTTGAATTATCAAGACATTTATTATTGTCCAAGTGATGAGGTTTATGGTATGAGTGTGATTACCTCAATTGATCTAGACAATGATTTTCAAGTTAAATCTAAATCATTTTTAGGCACTACTAATATAATTTATGCCACTAAGGATAGTATTTATTTATCTAGAACATATTATATGTATGGTAATTTAGGTTATGCATATTATCCATCTGTTAAAACCCAAATTATCAAGTTTAGCATTAATCAAACGACTAAAGAGTTTAATTATGTAGCATCTATTAATGTTGATGGTTATTTAGAAAACAGCTTTTGGCTAGATGAAAGCGATAATTATCTAAGAGTTGTTACAACCGATAACTATACTAGGAAAAATAGACTCTATATTCTAAAAGAAGACTTATTAACAGATGAGTTTATTATCATTAGCATGTTAACTGAAGGCTTAGGTAAACCAGGAGAAACAGTTAAATCAGTGCGGTTTTTAGGTGATGTTGTTAATATTGTTACTTTTGAAAGAACAGATCCGCTTTACACAATTGATATATCAGATCCAAAAAACCCAGTAATTATTGGGGCAATAGAAGAACCTGGATTTTCAACCTATCTTCATCCTTGGGGAGAAAACAGATTAATTGGCTTAGGGTTTATCGCTGATAATAATGGAGTAGTTACGGGGATGAAAATCAGTGCTTATGATACAAGCCAAGAAGATCCGCTTGATACTTATTTGTTAACAGATCAAAATGAAGAAGGTTATACTTACGCTTATAGTAATGCCTTATATAACCACAAAGCTCTTTTGGTTGACAAAGATAAAGGTATTTTCGCTTTTGCCATTCAAGGTTATCGTTATTTTGACCACAGTTATCAATATGTTTGCTCATATTTAATATTTAAAATAGATTTTGATAATCCAGGCAATATAATTGGTAAACCTTTAACAGTTACGCATCCAAGCCTAGGTTATTACGCTCCGGTTGAAAGAGGAATATATATTAATGGAATAATCTACACTTTATCAACAGATTTTCTTGTTAGTGCTGATTTCCAAACATTTGAGATTATCCAAACATTAAATCTCAATTAAACTGTATAGAAAAATTAAGAACAAATTACAAATAAAAGAGCAATTATTGATCAAGTTCAATAATTGCTTTTTTAAATTATAAAAAGTGGAAATATTTTAGTGGAAACTAAAGTTTTTTTGTTAATGTTTAAATTAATTATATAATTATTAATTATAAAATTAAGTTGTTAATAAAAAAAAGACTTGTTATAATGGTTTTAAGAGGTGGAAAAATGAAAATCAGTAAAACAGGCTTTGTCAATTTGATTCGCTGTAATAGATTTGCAGCTTTAGAAGAGATTAATATTAATAAACAAGACAGTATCGTTACTTTTTCTAAAAATATGGATGATTTAATGACGATTGAAAACCTTGCTAAGAAAAATGCTCTTTTAACAGATATGTATGAAAATCAAGAAAACAAAGAAATCTTAAAAAGTGACCTACAGTTTGAAGTAATGAAACCATATTATGATAAAGTAGAAATTTTGACAGCAAATGCCGTAAAAAAACATTTTGAAGGAAGGCTTACTTATAGCGCAAACACATATAATCAAAAACGATTTTTAATGGAAAAAGATGGGTATCAATTTTATTGTTTTTTGGATGGTTTTTTGCAGACTGAGGACGGTTTTATGGTGTTTGAAACTAAAGCGACCACTTCAAGAAAATTTATTAAAATGGCAGCGAATAAAGAACCGCTTTTTATGCAAACAAACAATATTTTGCGGTTAAAAAAAGATTTAGGTTATAAAGTTGGCCCTAAATATCCCCAACAAGAAAAAAAGTTTTTTGATAAATATAATGATATTGGTGCTTATGTTTATGATTTGGCATTTCAAAGATATGTTATTGAAAACTCTAAAGGGTTTAACTCAAAAGAGCACCATCAATATTATTTGGCGGTTTTAAATGCGGATTATGTTTTTGATGGAAAAAAAGATGAAAACGGGGAGCCAATTTATACTGATGATATTATTACTTTTATCGATCTTACATCGGTAACTAAAGATTATTTGCCGATTATTAATAAGGATATGCAAAAGGTTATTCATAGGCTTGATACGATGAATGCAAGTCCAGTTGATTTAGGTAAGTTCTGTCAATTTAAAAAGAATAGAGAATGTAAATTTGTTGAAATTTGTTTTAATAAAATTCCTCAAAACGTTAGTATTCTTAATTATTTAGATAATCATCATGGGTTTAAAGATGGGAAAACTAAATATGAAACGTATGAATTGATTAATAAAGGTTATTTACATATGCTTGATATTCCTGAAAGTTGGATGACAAGAAAAAACAATATTCTCCAAAGACAAGTAATAAAAACTCGTGTTTCTTATTATAATAAGGGAAAAATAAAGGCGGGAGTAAAAGAGATAAAATATCCAATTTATCACTTAGATTTTGAATCTTTTCCTTGTCCTTTGCCACGATATAAGGGTGAAAAACCTTATTCACAAAGTTTGTTTCAGTTTTCTGTTCATATTGAAAAAGAGGTGGGCAAGTGTGATAAGGATTTAGATAATTATTCTTTTTTAGTTAAAGACCATGGTGATTATAGAAAACAGTTAGTAGAAAAACTTCTTGATGTGATAAAGCCGGATGGGGGTTCTGTTTGTGTTTATAATATTAATTTTGAAAAAACGAGAATAAAAGAATTAGCTCTTCTTTATCCGGAGTATGAGGACCGCTTATTTGATCTTGCTAATAGATTATTTGATTTGTTTTACCTTGTTCGGACAAATAAAACCTTTTATAAGAGTTTAGGTTATGATGAAGATGTTGCTGGAGAAATTAATTATTATCACGAAGATTTAGGTGGTTCTTATTCAATTAAAAAGGTTTTGCCGTTGTTTAGCGATCTTAGTTATGAAGGAATGAGTGTTGCTAAAGGTGATGAGGCTTTTGCGGCTTATAGTCGGTTGCCTTATTTAAAAGAAGAAGAATTTGAAAAATTATATCAAGAGATGATTGATTACTGTAAACAAGACACGTGGGCACTTGTTAAAATTTTAGAAGGCTTAAGAGCAATATCGTAAAAACTTGTTTTTAAGGGCAGATTAATCTATAATTATAAAGAAGCTCAAAAAATATCAAGATATTGTTAAAAAAGGAAGTTTATAAGTGAAAATATATAATACATTAACTAATAAAAAAGAAATATTTATTCCTGCTAAAGAAAATCAAATCAGCATGTATGTATGTGGACCAACAGTTTATAATTATATTCATATCGGTAACGCAAGACCAGTTGTGTTTTTTGATGTGGTTAGACGTTATTTTGAGTATTTGGGATATCAGGTTGATTATGTTTCTAATATTACTGATATTGATGATAAAATCATTTTAGAAGCAGAGAAACTTAATATTAATGAAATAGAACTAACTAATTTTTTTACGCAAAAATTTATTGAAGATACAAACAATCTCGGTAGCTTACTACCTCATAGGATGCCTAAAGCGACTGAGTATGTGACTGATATGATTTTTTATATTAGTGATTTAATGGAAAAAGGATTTGCTTATCAAAAAGGAGATTCAATTTATTTTCGGGTAGAAAAGATTAAAGATTACGGGAAGCTATCTAATCAAGTGTTAGAAGATTTAAATGTGGGAGCTCGTGTTGAGAGTAGCGATTTAAAAGAATCGCCTTTTGATTTTACAATTTGGAAAAACACTGATCAAGGTCTAAATTTTAAATCTCCGTGGGGTGAGGGAAGACCGGGTTGGCATACTGAGTGTTCGACAATGATTCATTCGATATTTAGGGAAAAAATTGATATCCATGGTGGTGGCAGTGACTTAGTTTTTCCTCATCATGAAAATGAAATAGCCCAATCAGAGGCCATCTCAAATCATAGTTTGGCTTCGTTTTGGCTTCATGTGGGTCGACTTGCTATGGACTCGGTGAAAATGAGTAAATCACTGGGGAATATTGTTTTAGTAAAAGATCTTTTAGAAAACTATGAATATCAAAGTTTTAGAATGCTTATTTTATCTCATCATTATCGGCAACCAATTAATTTTTCTTATGAACTGATGAATCAATTCGATAAAGAGTGGCAAAGAATAAAACGTACGCTTAAGCAGACTTTTGTGGATATTTCTGTTCACTATTATAAAAGAATTGAATATAATCAAGCTGCTCTTGATGCGTTTAAAAAAGCGATGGATGATGATTTTAACTGTGCTAATGTTTTTACTATTATCTATGATCAGTTAAAGCAAATCAACCGCAGTAAGTCAGTTGAAGAAAAAGCGAAACTATATTATACGACAGTACTTATTTTAGAGGTTTTAGGAATAAGAGTTGAACAAAAGGAGTTAACTGCAGAACAAATTAAAGATTATCATGACTGGCAAAGAGCCAGAGAAGAAAAACGCTATAGTGATGCTGATCAAATTAGAATTAGATTAATTGAGGCGGGACTATTAGTGTGAAAAAAAACAATCTAAACGGCAGTGCGCTGGCTTATGTTGGCGATAGTTTTTATGAGCATTATATTAGAGTTTATTTAATTAAAAAGGGATATACTAATACAAATAAACTTCATAAACTCGCAACAAATTATACTAGCGGCATTAATCAAGCTTTAATTATGCGTTATTTTATTAACAATAATATTATTACGCAAGCGGAATTAAATCTTTATAAAAAAGGAAGAAACGTATCTAGTAGTAAAAGGAAAAATATCTGTTTGGTTGATTATCATGATTCAACAGGTTTTGAGGCGTTAATTGGATATCTTTTCTTTGCTAATAAAGAGCGGGCAGTAGCACTAATAAAAGAAGCAATTTTATATACAGAGGCAAACTATGACAAGTAAAACTATTGATTTAGAAAAAACAGATTTCAAAGTTGATTTAACTAAGGGTTTAACAACTAAAGAAATTAACAAAAGAATCGAGCTTGGGCTAACAAATAAAACTAGCAAAGGCTCAACAAAGACAATAAAACGGATTGTGTTTACGAACATATTTACGTTTTTTAATCTTATTAATATTACAATTGCTAGTCTGCTAATTTATGTAAAAGCATATAAAGATATCTTTTTTATGGTGATTATTACTCTTAATACCTTAATTGGGATTATCCAAGAAATTAAAGCGAAACAAACAATTGATAAACTCTCGCTTTTAAGCGCACCTACAGCTAATGTTTTAAGAAATGGTGAGCTTACTGAAATACCAGTTAGCGATGTTGTGTTAAATGATATATTGCAACTTAAAACTGGCAAACAAATAAGTGCTGATGCGATTGTAAGAGAAGGTTATATTGAAGTTGACGAATCATTGCTGACAGGGGAATCTCGTTCGATTGTTAAAAAAGAAGGCGATCAACTTTATTCAGGAAGCTTTGTGGTAAGTGGTGCTTGTTTGGCTGAGGCAGTTAAAGTTGGTAAGGAATCATATATTGAAAAACTTACTAAACAAGCCAAACAATATAAAAGACCTAAATCAGATATTATGAGATCATTAAGGATTATTGTTAGAACTGTTGGTTTTTTCATTATTCCTGTGGGTTTATTGTTGTTTAATATGCATTATGTTAATTGGGGCGGCGAGCTGCCTTTGAACCAATCAATCCAGCAAACAGCTGGTGCGATTATTGGGATGGTTCCTTCAGGTCTTATTTTACTTACTAGTGTCGCTTTTGCAGTCGGAGTTCTCAGACTTGCTCAAAACAATACTTTAGTGCAGGAACTTTACTGTATTGAAATGCTAGCAAGAATTGATACCCTTTGTTTAGATAAAACAGGCACTATCACAGATGGAACTATGGCAGTTAGGCACGTGATTCCTGTAAGCAAGGAGCAAGTAAACGGACCGAAAAAGATTATTCCGCAAATGATGGCTGTGTTTACTGATAGAAATCAAACAAGTCAAGCCTTAATTGAAAAGTTTGGTTTAGCAACAAAGCATTCTTCTGTGATGGAGTCGATTCCTTTTTCTTCCCAAAGAAAGTTTTCAGCAATAACCTTTAAACGTTTAGGGACATTTGCAGTTGGGGCTCCAGAAACGATGTTGCCAAAACAAGAATATATTACAATTGAATCAGAGATTGAAAAATATGCTAAAGAAGGTTTAAGAATATTAGTATATGCTACAAGTAAAACAGCGATTAAAGAGCGAAAATTGCCAGCAGACATTAAAGTTCATTCAATTATTTTAATTGAAGATAATATTCGTCCAGATGCAATTATGACGATTGAATATTTTAAAACTCATAATGTTGATGTTAAAGTGATTTCGGGTGATAATGCAATTACTGCGGCTCACATTGCTAAAAGAGCAGGAATTGAAAATGCAGAAAAATTTATTTCTTTAGATGGCCTAGATGATAGTGAGGTTATTGAAAGTGCTAAGCATTATCAAGTTTTTGGGAGAGTTACTCCCCATCAAAAACAACTTTTAGTTAAAGCTCTTAAGGCTTTAGGTAAAACAGTAGCGATGACTGGTGATGGGGTTAATGATATCTTAGCTTTAAGAGAAGCCGATACATCAATAGCGATGGCATCAGGCAGCGAAGCAGCAAGAAATGTTAGCCATTTGGTGTTGCTTGATTCTGATTTTTCTAGTATGCCTAAGGTTGTAAGTGAAGGCAGAAGAGTTATTAATAATATTCAAAGGGTTTCAACTCTGTTTTTAACTAAAACAATATTTTCGATTGCGTTGACTTTGATTGTTCTTTTAACGAACAAAACTTATCCAATTAAACCATCGCAGCTTTATTTGATTGAGTTTTTAGTAATTGGAATTCCATCTTTTGTTCTTTCATTGCAGCCTAATCATGACATTGTTAAAGGAAAATTCTTAAGAAATATCTTAAAAAAAGCAATGCCCGGTGGACTGGCGATTACTTTTCAAACAGTTATTGTAATGCTGTTTTTTGAAGCTAGAATGGGACTAAGTTTTCAAGAAAGATCAACTTTAATTGTAATTACCGCAACATTTACATCAATGGTTGTTTTATTTAGAGTATTAAAACCATTTAACGTATTAAGAAGAGTAATGTTTTTTATTGTCTTTTCAACAGCGGTAGTGGTTGTTTTATTTTTGCCAGATTTGTTTGATCTTAATGCCTTAACGCCCGCTTATTTATCTCCCTCAGGCGTGCAAATACCATTGCTTAGGTTTGATAGTGCTTTGCTTTTGGTTGTGTTATTGCAGTCAAGTAGTTTTTTAATTGACTTTTTTGCCAATATTCCCGGATGGCTGAAACGTTTTACTTCTTCAGCGATGAAAAAGTTATCAGGTATTTAAAATGCTAATTTATGGGAAAAATACAGTAAAAGAAGCAATTACTGCCAAGAGAGTTGTATATATTGTTTACCTGGATGAAAAAACAGATAACCGTTTAATTATGGATATTTTAAATAAAAAGAAAATTGAAGTTAAACTAGTTAGTAAACATGAACTTAATAAACTGACTAATGATGGTCTGCATCAAGGTATAGCAGCTTTAGTTGCTGATTATGAGCTTTTTAGTTTAACCGATATTTTAGATAAAAATTATCCTCATCTTGTTATTTTAGATAAAATTAGTGATCCGCATAATTTTGGCGCTATTATTAGAACTGCTGAAGCGGCTGGGGTTAAAGGGATTATAGTTCCGAAAAAAAGTCAGACAAAAATTAGTCCAACCGTTTGTAAAATTGCCTCAGGTGCGATGGAGTATGTAAAAATTATTGAAGTAGCAAATCTAAATCAGGCAGTTAAAAGATTAAAGGAAAATGGATACTGGATTATTGGGTCAGCAGCAGATGCAGATCAAAGTTTTAAATCAATTGTTAAACCCGATAAGATTGCCTTGATTGTTGGCAGTGAAGGTTTTGGCATGAGTTATATGCTAAAGCAGGCATGTGATTATTTAGTTAAAATACCAATGTTAGGAAAAGCAAACTCGCTTAATGCTAGTGTTGCGGCAGCCCTTTTAATTTATCAGATGAAAGGATTAATATAAAAAGTAAATGTCATACAAAGCCTATAATGATTATGAGTTAATTTATTTAGCTAATGATCGAAACGACACAGTGGCTTTGGAAATTTTACTAAAAAAATATGAGAAATATATCTACAAAAAGATAGTTTCTTTTTTTCCCTTTTCAAAAGATGTCGATGATTATTTTCAAGAAGGTTTAATGTGCTTATATAAAGCGATAAAAACATTTAAACAAGCATATAATAAAACTTTTATGCGCTATTTTGAAGTTGTCTTAAAGCGTCATTTTATTAATTTATATCATAAACAGAAAAGAGAATATGATGGTTTTTTGTTGATTATTAATGAGGCAAAAACAGCAGAACAAGTAGTAAACCCTGATTTTGATGAAAAACATAATTTAAGGATAACCTTTAAATCAAATGTTGAAAACTTAATTTATGAAGAGTTTTTTATCAATGGTAAATCGGTTTCTTATATAGCAGAAAAATCTAAATTGACGAAAAAGCAAATTTATAATTCAATTTATCGGATTAAACAAAAACTCAAAAATGAGTATATAAAATATAAAAAGTGAATATATTTTTTGGATAGTTTAAATTCTTGTAGTATAATATATTGACTAAGTCATTCGGATTTGATAAAATTGTGAATGCGAATGACCACTGAGGTGGTTTTTTTATGCGAGAAAAAGTTATTTTAATTTGTGAAGTGTGTTTATCAAGAAATTACACAACAACAAAGAATAAGAAGACTAATCCAAAGCGTTTGGAATTTCGCAAATACTGTAAAAAGTGTAATCAATATACACTTCACAAAGAAACTAAGTAGGAGGCTTTTATGGCAATCAAGGAAAGAAAAAAAGCACAAAGTTCAAAGATTTTAGATGTCTTAAAAACAGAATATAGATGGGAAAATGTTGTTTTAGCTATTTTAGCAAGTTTAGCTCTAGCTTTTTCGCTTTTAATAGTTAATGGAACACTTGAGGTAAGAGAATCATTTCCGGTAATTGGAAAATATCCAATGATTTTTGCGTGGATTTTATTTTCAATTTCAGTTATTGGTATTTTACTAGTTGTTTATCCGTTTTTTGTGCAAGCATTACCAGAGGTTAAAAAAATCTCATGGGCTAATTTTACAACCGCAATTGATGCAATTATTAAAGTGTTTATATTTGTAATAATATTTGCTTTGCTGTTTGTTGGTTTTGACGCTTTAATCCAGCTTATTATGGGAAGGTTATAAAATGAGTAACCCAAGAAAATGGTATGTAGTTCAAACTTATTCAGGCTCCGAAGATTCGGTTAAAAAGGATATTGAAAGACGAATTGAATCAATGGGAATGCAATCATTTATTTTCAGTGTTATTATTCCTGAGGAAACAATTGTTGAAAAAAAAGTAAATGCCAAAGGGGAAGAAGAAATAATTACTAAGATAAAAAAGATTTTCCCTGGTTATGTATTTGTTGAAATGATTATTACAGATGAATCTTGGCATGTTATTAGAAATACACCGCAAGTAACTGGGTTTTTAGGGTCATCAGGAGGAAGAACTAAGCCAGTACCAGTGCAACCAGAAGAAATGAAACAAATATTGCTTAATATTGGCGCGATTGAAAAACCAACATTTAAATATGAAGTTGGGGAAACAGTGACAATTGTAAATGGTCCATTTGAAGGTTTTGTTGGTGAAGTTATTTCTTTTGATAATCAAAAGGAAACATGCTTAATAAATATTGAAGTCTTTGGGAGAGGTACACCTACAGAGTTTCGTTTTTCTGATATTAAGGAGAAATAATTCTCCTTTTTCATTGTTTGGGAGGGTTTTATGCAAGCTTTAAAGATGATTAAAAAAATAAAAGATAGTGGTCTATTTGAATATGATTTTCCTACATATATTGGAATACTTCCTAACGATGGGAAAATTATTTCTGGATTTCCGCAAGCAATTTTAACTTTTTCGGAAACGAATTTTAATATTTATCCCTTTAAAGGTCTTTTTCGCTATACTTATGAAAACGAAGTTTACCGGTTTTCTTTTAGTGATATTAAAGAAATTGAAATGGGGAAATATAATTTTAAAAATCGCTATATTAAAATAGTTTTTTCTGATGATAGATTTATCGCTTTTGATTACCGTTTTAAGGTGAAAAAATATCCAGAGCAGAAAACCAATTTAATAAAATTCATTGAAAAACTGAATACTTTGGCCCAAAACTCTAGTAAAAAATAAAAATGTAAGCAAACATTATATTATTAATATAAGAATCTTAAATTAAAGATAAAATCTATTGACAAATAAGGGATACTTTGTTAAAATCAATAAGCGTGTGTAGATACACCATAGTGGAAGGATGATTCCGTACCACATACTTATAAGAACAAGGAGGATGTGTCTAATGTCAAAAAAGGTAGCAAGACAAGTTAAATTACAAATACCAGCCGGTAAAGCGACCCCAGCACCACCTGTGGGACCTGCTTTAGGACAAGCAAGCGTTAATATTCCCCAGTTTTGTTCGCAGTTTAATGAACGAACAAAAGATCAAGCGGGTTATATTATTCCGGTTGTGATTTCTGTTTATGAAGATAGAACATTTTCATTTATTACAAAAACACCACCAGCAAGTGATTTAATTAAAAAAGCTGCGGGTATTGCTAAAGGTTCAGGTGTTGCTGACAAAGAAAAGGTGGGCTCAATTACAACCGCTCAACTTAAAGAAATTGCCACAATTAAAATGCCCGATTTAAACGCATATGATATTGAAGCTGCAATGGAAATTGTTAAAGGCACTTGTCGAAACATGGGCGTTACAATTAAAGACTAATTTAGATATCTACATCTAAATTGTGGGAGGATATCCCGCTATACCACATTTTAGGAGGAAATTATATGAAAAGAGGAAAAAGATACATTGAAGCAGCCAAATTGGTTGATAAGCAAAAACGTTATTTAGCAAACGAGGCTTTCGATTTGGTTTTAAAAACTTCAACTGTAAAATTTGATGCCACAGTGGAAATTGCTTTCCGCTTAAACATCGATCCAAGAAAAGCTGAACAAAACTTGCGAGGGGCTTTAGTGCTTCCACACGGAACCGGAAAAACGCGTTCTGTAGTGGTTATCGCTAAAGGCGAAAAAGCGAAAGAGGCCACCGATGCAGGTGCAGATTATGTTGGTGATGCAGAATTGCTTGAGAAAATCAAAGGTGGTTGGTTTGATTTTGATGTAATGGTTGCAACCCCGGATATGATGGCTGAACTTGGAAAACTTGGAAGGCTGTTGGGGCCAAAAGGATTAATGCCTAATCCAAAAACCGGAACAGTTACGATGGATGTTAAAAATGCGATTATGGAAATAAAGGCCGGTAAGATTGAATATCGTGCTGACCGTGTTGGTAACATTCAAGCACCAATTGGTAAGGTTTCTTTTGGTAAAGAAAAGCTAATAGAAAATGCGAAAACACTTTATCAAACATTAAACCGTATTAAACCATCAACAGTTAAAGGTGTATATATGAAAAATATTACCATATCCTCAGCAATGGGACCTGGTATTCGCCTTGAAGAAGAATCATTAAGAGATTAAAAACAAATAACAAATATGCCAAAGACAGTAGGGGGCAAAGCCTTAATAACCTACCGAGGAATTAAAATAAACCCTCTTTTGTTTTGGCTGAGGGTTTTAATTTTATTTAGGAGGAAAACCAAATGAGAAAGTCGGTTTTATTGAAACAAAAAAAAGTTGAAGAGTTGGCTGCGCGGCTTGCAAAAGCAAAAACTGTTGTAGCATTTGATGATTTAGGTTTATCGGTTAAAGAAGTAACCAATTTAAGAGTTCAACTTTATAATCATGGGTGTCAAATGACTATCTATAAAAACAACATCACAAGAAGAGCTGTTGAAGCGTTAGGTCATGATAGTTTAAAAGATGCCTTTGTCGGAAAGAAAGTATTAGTATTTAGTGATGATGATGTTGTTGCGCCTGCAAAAATTTTATATAACTTTGCCAAAACAAATAAGAAGTTAAAATTAAAAGTAGGTATTATTGAGGGTAAAGCAGCAAGCGAACAAGATGTATTAGAACTTGCGACACTACCATCTTATGAAACATTGTTAACACAATTGGCAGCAGGTCTTTATATGCCGCTGCGAGAATTGGCAATCGGACTTAATATGATTGCTACAGAAAATGCATAAAAGGAGATAAATCATGGCAAAACTAACAAAAAAACAATTTGTTGAAGCACTAAAGGAAATGACTATTCTAGAAATTAAAGAATTAGTTGAGGGCTTAAAAGAAGAATTTGGGATTGACCCAACTGCAGTAGCACATGCAGCACCTGTCGCTGATGAAGCAGTAGCTGAAGAGCAAACAGAATTTGATGTGTTAATTAAATCGTTTGGTGATAAAAAGATTCAAGTTATTAAAGTTGTTAGAGAATTAACAAGTCTTGGATTAGCAGAAGCGAAAAAATTAACTGAAACACCTGATGGTGTAATTAAAGAAAAAGTAAGCAAAGCTGATGCGGAAGCTGTAAAAGAAGCATTAGAAGCAGTTGGCGCTACGATTGAGATTAAATAGTTAAACTAAAAATCATCTAACCTGAGCAAGGCTCGGGTTTTTGCGCATATATAAAGGAGAACTTAAGTGGGAAACCATTATTTTATCGCTGATAAAGAACTTAAGCATGATATTCGGATAATCAGTCAAGAAATATCAGGGAGATTATACCGTTTTTCAACTGATAGTGGTGTTTTTTCTAAGAAAAAAGTTGATTATGGCACTCTTTTATTAATAAAGTCATTAGACTTTGAAAACAAGGAGGCAAAATTTCTTGATCTTGGCTCTGGTTATGGGCCAATTGGTATAGTAATCAAGAAAAAGTATCCTTTTTTAGTTGTAGATCAAACTGATATAAATGATCGAGCCATTGACTTATGTAAAATAAATGCTAAAGAAAATAACGTTATAACAAATGCTTTTATATCAGATGGATTTGAAAACAACAATCAAATGTATAATTATATTACGTTAAATCCGCCAATAAAGGCTGGTAAAGTTGTTGTTTACCGACTTTATAGTGAGGTTTATAATCATCTTATGGAAGGTGGATTGTTTTTTGTTGTCGTGGCAAAAAGGCAGGGAGCTTTGTCGCATTTAAAGTATTTAAAGGGCCTGTTTGGCAATGCAACAATACTAAATAAATCAAAGGGATATCATGTAATAAAAATGGAAAAACAAAAAAAGACTTGACATATTGTTTTATTTAATATAAAATATTAAAATGCATAATCTTGGCATTTTTTATTGTAGAGTATAGAAAAACGAAGATAAAAACTAGACTGGGGGCTTTAAAAAAATATGGGATATAATATCGTAAACTACGGGAAAAAGGCACAACGACGCAATTATTCAAAGATGCGTTACGATATTGATTTACCAAACCTAATTGAGATTCAAACAAGTTCGTTTGATTGGTTTGTAACAAAAGGGTTAAAACAATTATTTGACGAACTATCACCAATTGAATCGTATAATGGTGATTATAAACTTTATTTTTCTGATCATCGTTTTGATAAATTAAAACATAACGTTATGGAAGCCAAACAAAGAGATACTAATTATGCGAAGCCTTTGTTTGTGACCGTAAGGTTAGAAAAAGTTAAAACCGGAGAAGTTGTTGAAAAACAACTTTTTATGGGTGAACTTCACTTTATGACACCAAGCGGAACATTTATAGTTAATGGAGCAGAACGGGTTGTTGTGAGCCAAATTATTCGTTCAAGTGGTGTTTATTACGCAAGCGAGTTAGATAAAAAGACTAATACTGTCCGTTATTCAAGTCAAGTAATCCCCACTAGAGGCGCTTGGTTAGAATATGAACTAGGAGCGAGAAATATTTTTTATGCTAAATTAGATCGTTCAAAGAAAGTTACTCTAACAGCTTTAATTCAAGCTTTAGGGTTTAATGGTTTTGAAGAAGTTTGTCGTTTGTTTCCTTCTTATATTAATCTTTTAGAAGAAACCAATCGTAAAAATGAAAAAGATGGTATTTATAATTCCAATAAAGCAATCGAAGATTTATACTCAAAGATGAGACAAGGTGAAAAAATTCCTGTTGAAGCAGCAAAGGATTTTATTCGGATGCGGCTTTTTGACCCTAAACGATATGATTTAGAAGAAGTAGGTAGATTTAAATATGGGAAAAAACTTGATCTTACGCAAAGATTAATGAGTATTGCCCAAAATGTTCCTTATGTAGTAAATCCAACCGTTTATCGGTTTGCTGAGGATATTGTTAATCCGAATACAAAAAAAGTTTTAGTTAAAAAAGGGTCAGTTGTTGATGTTGAAGCAATTGAGATTATTCAAAATAATAAAGATGCGGTTAGAAGAAATATTTTAAAGAAAGAATATGCTTTACAAAATGAATCTGAAACCACTATTTTTGGAGTTAAAACTTCTGATTTAACTGAGCAGTATGCTCACAAAGATATCTTTTATATTAAACCAGAAGAAACAAGCGTCTCAATCCTTATTGAAAAAGGGACAAAAATAACTAATAAATTAAGACAATTAATTGTGGAAAATAAAAATGAAATTGTTTTTTTAACGACAAATGGACAGAATCATGCTCAATATGTTAAAGATAGTAATCAATTAAATATTTTGCTTGAACTTTATGGGGACCTTAATATTGTTGAACCATTGCAGTACAAAAAAGAACTTAAAGTAAAGAAAAATATAGTTAATCACTTAACTGGTGAAATTGTTGTTACAAAAGGAACAGTGCTTACTCCTGAAGTAAGACACACACTCCTACTTAATAGACAAGGCTTAAGTTATCAGTCGCTACAGTATTTAAAAACCTTTATTACTAAAGATATAAAACTAAATGATTCTAGTGTTCTTTACAAAGAAGGTGTGGTAGTTGATGATGAAGTTTATTATCAAATTTATAAAAATAAAGATAATCTTGCTGATGCGCAAGATTTAAAATATGCTGCAGTTTATGCTAAAACAGATATTGATATTTTAGAAGATTATAAGCGCAATGAACTAAACAATAATAATCATAAGCCACTTATTTATGCTGGTAGTCAGATAACCGCAGATGGGTTATTTACATTGCAAATGAATAGAAATAAATTAGATGAAAATGTTATTAAATATTTTTTAGTCTCGGGAAAGAAAAATGAGTTTTTCAAAAAAGAATCTGAGCGCCGTGATGTTTTTGTTGAATCAGTCTATATCACAAGTGATCAAGATTTGAAAAAGGGAAAAACTATTGAAATTATCGGTCATGATTCAAGAGAAGATAGACTTTATATTACGATGTCTGATATTATTGCTTCAATTAGTTACTACCTAAATCTTTATAATAATATTGGTAAAATTGATGATATTGATCATCTTTCTAATAGACGTTTAAGATTAATTGGTGAGCTTTTGAAAAACCAGTTTCGAATTGGTCTTTCAAAGTTAGAAAAAAATATTAAAGATAGAATGTCAACTGCAGATGTTAGTGAAGCAACACCGCAAAGTTTGATTAATATTAAACCACTTACAGCTTCAATAAAAGAGTTTTTTGGTAGCTCGCAATTATCGCAGTTTATGGATCAGGTTAATCCCCTAGCGGAATTAACGCAAAAAAGAAGAATATCCGCTTTAGGTACTGGTGGCCTTGCTCGCGATAGAGCCGGAGTTGAAGTGCGTGATGTTCATGAGTCTCACTACGGAAGAATTTGTCCGATTGAGACACCGGAAGGGCCTTCAATTGGGCTGATAAGTTCACTTTCAACTTATTCAAAAGTTGATAAATACGGTTTTATTCAAACTCCTTATTTAGAAGTTGTTTTTGATGAGGAAAATGAACCGGTTGTAACTAATAATTCAGTTTATCTAACAGCAGGTGAGGAAGAACATTTTGTTATTGCATCTGCTAATAGCCCACTTGATGAAAAAGGACGTTTCCTTGAAGATACGGTTATTGGAAGACTCCTTGGGGCAACTAATATTTATAATAAAAATGAAGTAAAATATATGGACGTAAGTCCTAAGCAAATTGTATCAGTAGCAACTTCATCGATTCCGTTTTTAGAGCATGATGATGCTTCAAGAGCACTTATGGGTGCGAATATGCAACGTCAAGCAGTACCGCTTTTGATTCCTGAGGCTCCAATAGTAGGCACGGGAATTGAATACAGAGCAGCTAAAGACTCAGGTGTTTTAGTGGTAAGCGATGTTACTGGAATAATAACTTATAGCGATGCAAGAAAAATTGAAGTTGTTGCTAAGCCAGAAGAAGATATAAAAACAACCAGAGGAAAGGTTATTTATAGCATTTTAGATCCGTTTAATTGGGATGCATATGATGCAATTAGAAATGCTAAAATGACTGACAAGTTAACTAAGCTAGTTTATAATTTAACTAATTTTTTAAGATCTAACCAAGATACCGCAATCTTGCAAAAACCAATTGTTCAAGTTGGTGATATTGTGGAAAAAGGCGATGTGATTGCTGATGGTCCTTCAACTGTTGATGGTGAGCTTGCACTAGGTAGAAATGTTACGGTGGCTTTTATGACTTGGGAAGGTTATAACTATGAAGACGCTATTATTATGAGTGAAAGACTCGTTAAAGAAGATGTTTATACTTCTGTTCATATTGATGAACTGCAAATAGAATCAAGAGAAACTAAACTTGGTAAAGAAGAAATTACTCGTGAAGTACCAAATGCACCAACTGAGCAACTTAAATATTTAGATGACAGAGGAATTATTATTCCAGGAACTGAAGTTAAAGAAGGCGATATTTTAGTTGGTAAAATTACTCCCAAAGGATTAACTGATCCAACTCCAGAAGAAAAACTATTACAAGCAATTTTTAATGAAAAAGCACGAGAAGTTCGTGATACAAGCCTAAAAGTTCAGCATGGTGGTGGTGGAATTGTTCATTCGATTCAGCATTTTTCTAAAGCAAATGGCGATGAACTACCTCCAGGTGTTAACGAAGTCGTTAGAGTTTATATAGTTAAAAAAAGAAAGATTACCGAAGGCGATAAAATGGCTGGCAGACATGGTAATAAAGGAGTTATTTCTAAGATTCTGCCTGTTGAAGATATGCCTTATTTAGAAGACGGTACACCAATTGATATTATGTTAAATCCACTGGGTGTTCCTAGTAGGATGAATATAGGGCAAGTCTTAGAAGTGCATCTGGGAATGGCAGCAAAAAAACTTGGTATTTCAATTGCAACTCCTGTATTTGACGGTCTTAACCAAAATGATTTAAAACAAATTATGGCTGAGGCAAAAGTTGAAGAAGATGGCAAACAGGTTTTATACGATGGTAGAACCGGTGAAGCTTATGAAAACAGAATTAGTGTTGGTGTAATGTATATGATTAAACTCTCACATATGGTTGAGGATAAACTACACGCAAGAAGTGTTGGTCCTTATACACTTGTTACCCAACAGCCAATGGGTGGTAAAGCTCAAAACGGTGGTCAAAGGTTTGGTGAAATGGAAGTTTGGGCACTTTATGCTTATGGTGCAGCCCATACACTAAAAGAAATACTTACGGTAAAATCTGATGATATTATTGGCCGTAATAAAGTTTATAAAGCAATTACTGATGGTAAAGCAATTCCTGATTCACATATTCCTGAATCATTTAGGGTTTTAACTAGAGAGCTGCAAGCGCTTGGTCTTTATGTTGAACTTATTGATCAAAAAACAGGCGAAAATGAAGTTAATAAATCATTAGTAGATCATACAAGTGGATTTGGCAGAAGAGGAAGGATATATTAATGGATAATATTGATTTTAAAAAGATGCAAATTAAAGATTTAAAACTTCAAGAAGAAATTGTTGTTTTACTACACCTTTCAGGGATAGATACTTTAGATGATCTTAATGGGTTTACTTTAGCTCAACTTAAAAGGTATGTTTTCAGAGAAAACCTGGAGCAGTTTAACCAACTTATTCCGATTTTAAGAAAATATATTATTCCAAGAGAAGTTGAAAATTTATCGTTTTCCAAAGAATTGACAACTCTTCTTTTAAGTGAAGGAATTAATTTTACGCGCGATTTATTTGCGATAACCGATCAAGTTTATCATCAGTTAACAAAAGATGATGCTTTTTTCCAAAGAGAATTAACTGATGTTTTTACAATGTATGATGTAGTTTTACAAGAAGAAAAAGAGCCGGTTATTGATGTATTAGAATTTGTTAAAGAGCAGCAAGCAAAGCCAAAGACAAAAACTTATGGTTCCAAAGATTATTCACACTTAAAAATTAGACTTGCAAGCCCTGATGAGATTAGAGCTTGGAGTTATGGTGAAGTATTAAAACATGAAACAATTAATTATCGGACACTAAAACCAGAAATAGATGGTCTTTTTTGTGAGCGTATATTTGGACCTACCAAAGATTATCAATGCGCTTGTGGTAAAAAACGCAACTTAGATAAAGGTCAAATCTGTGATAAGTGTGGCGTAGAAATAACTGAGGCGAAGGTAAGACGAGAGCGAATGGGGCATATTGAATTAGAAGCACCCGTTGTTCATACTTGGTATTTAAAAAACTCACCTTCTCGGTTGGCTTTACTGCTTGATATTAAAGCCAAGGATTTAGAAGAAATTGTTTATTTGGCAAGTTATATCGTGATTAATCCAGGTAATCCAGGAGAAACTGAACTAACAAGAAAACAAATTTTATCAGAGATGGAATATTCGCAGTATTATGAGCGTTATGGTAACAAATTTGTTGCGATGACTGGTGCAGAAGCAATAAAAAAGATGCTGCAAGACTTAGATTTAGAAAAAGAAGTAAGAAGTTTAAGAAGAAAACTAAAATCTCCTTCTAAACAAAAACGTGATCGAACAATTAGAAGATTAGAAGTTGTTGAAGCTTTTAAAAATAGCGATAATAAACCAGAATGGATGGTTTTAGAGGTCCTACCTGTTATTCCGCCTGATTTAAGACCAATGGTAGCCCTTGATGGTGGGCGGTTTGCTACAACTGATTTAAATGATTTATATAGACGAATTTTAAATCGTAATAATCGGCTTAAAAAGCAAAAAGAACAATTTGTTCCCCGGTTAATTATTAAAAATGAAAAACGGTTACTACAAGAAGCAGTTGACGCTTTAATTGATAATGCTAAGCGTGGTAAAAGAGCAAATGTTGAACGCAATAGACCATTAAAATCATTAAGTGATATGCTTCGTGGTAAACAAGGGCGCTTTAGACAAAACCTTTTAGGTAAGCGGGTTGACTTTAGTGCTAGATCAGTTATTATTGTTGGTCCAGATTTAGAAATGTATCAATGTGGAATTCCAAGAGAAATGGCGATGACTTTATTTAAACCGTTTGTTATTAAAGAGTTAACGGAAAGACTAGGCTCTGTTCAAGAAGCTAAAAAAAGTTATGATGCTTTAAATGATGATGCTTGGAGTTCACTTGAAGATATTGTGATTGAACATCCAGTTTTATTAAACCGGGCACCAACTTTGCATAGACTAGGAATTCAAGCTTTTGAACCAAAATTAATTGAAGGAAAAGCGATTAGACTTCATCCGCTTGTAACTCCAGCTTTTAATGCTGATTTTGATGGCGACCAAATGGCTGTGCATGTACCTTTATCACATGAAGCACAAGCAGAAGCAAGACTTTTGATGTTAGCATCAAATAATATATTAAATCCAAAAGATGGTAAACCGGTTGTTACTCCATCACAGGATATGGTTTTAGGAAATTATTATTTAACAATTTCTCGGCAAGGCGAAGCCAATGAGGGTCATTTTTACACTGGTCCTAGTGAGGCTTATATTGCTTATAAAAATGGCGAGATTTCTTTACATACATTAATTGTTCTTAATCCAAATAGCTTAAATCACTTTTTTACAGAACAACAAAAAGATAAATATTTAGTTACAACATTAGGAAAAATAATTTTTAATGAAATATTGCCACCATCATTTCCGTTTTTAAACGAGCCAAGAGAAGAAAACCTACTTTATCAAACAAATGATGTCTATTTTTTTGATAAAGGGCAAAATGCAAAAGAACAAATTGCGAAAATGCCACTGCCTAAATCATTTGGTAAAAGCTTTTTATCACTGGTGATTGCTGAAGTGTTTAAGCAATTTGAGATTAATGAAACTTCAAAAATGTTAGATAGATTAAAAGATTTAGGATTTAAGTATTCGACAGTCTCAGGAATTACCGTATCGGCATCTGATATGAATGTTTACTCAGGTAAAAAAGAACGTGTTGCTGAGGCTGAAAGCAAAATTAAAGTTTTAGAAGAACATTTTGAAGATGGTGTACTAACTGAAGAAGAACGCTATAAATTAGTAGTTGAAGAGTGGGCTTTAGCACGAAATGATATTGAAAACGGTGTTATGAGCGAGTTTAAAAAAGATAATCACATTTATATGATGTTTGATTCTGGTGCTAGAGGTAGCAAATCAAACTTTGCTCAAATGCTTGGGATGCGCGGTCTGATGAATAATCCTTCGGGTGAGGTTATTGAGATTCCTGTTAAAGCAAACTTTAAAGAAGGCTTAACTGTCTCTGAGTTTTTTATCTCTACTCACGGAGCAAGAAAAGGGTCAACCGATACAGCTTTAAAAACGGCAGAATCTGGTTATTTAACTAGAAGATTAGTCGATGTTTCCCAAGATTTAATTGTTGATATGAATGATTGTCATACCGAAAAAGGTGTAGTTATGGAAGCAATCATTTCAGAAGATGGCAAGTTAGTTGTTCCTTTAGTCGACCGAATTGTCGGTAGATATGCTAATAAAGCGGTAATAAATGAAGAAAACAAAGAAGTAATTGTTAATAAAAACGAACTTATTACGCAAGAAATTGCTGATTTAATCATTTCTTTAGGAATTGAACAAGTTGAGATTAGAAGTATTCTTACATGCGATAGTTTAGTTGGTGTTTGTACGCGTTGTTACGGTAGAAATTTAGCTACCAACAAAGCTGTTGAAGTTGGAGAAGCGGTTGGAGTTGTTGCGGCTCAATCGATTGGTGAACCCGGAACACAGCTGACGATGAGAACCTTCCATACAGGCGGGGTTGCTTCTATTAGTGATATTACAGCGGGCCTTCCGCGTGTTCAAGAACTTTTTGAAGCAAGAAAACCAAAAGGTCAAGCGACAATTGTTGAAATTGCTGGAAAGGTTGACAAAGTAGAAAATAGATCAACAGGAATTAGTGTTACTATTTTAGAAAATCCTCAAAATGGTGAACAGGCAAAAGAGAAAAAGTATTTGCTTGATTCCAATGCGATTGTTTTGGTTAAAAAAGGTGATGAGGTTGTTGCTGGTCAAAAACTTAATAAAGGCTCAATTCATCCCAAGGAATTGTTAAGGGTAACAAACATTAGAACTGTTGAAAAATATTTAGCAGAAGAAGTGCAAAAAGTTTACCGGGCAACAGGGGTAGCAATTTCTGATAAGCATATTGAAATAATCATTAGACAGATGTTAAGAAAAATTCATGTTGTTTATGAAGGCGATACCGATTTACTCCCAGGTGCTAGAGTATCTGTTTATGATTTTAAACAAGCGAATATGGAAGCACTTAAAGAACATAAACGACCTGCTGTTGGTCAACCAGAGTTACTGGGTATTACAAGAGCTTCACTCCAAAGTGATTCATTCTTATCAGCAGCATCATTCCAAGAGACTACTAGGGTATTAACTGACGCCGCGATTCATGGTAAAACAGATGAGTTGCATGGCTTGAAAGAAAATGTCATTATTGGTGGGCTTATTCCTGCTGGAACAGGCATTTTAAAAGAAAAGTCATATCGTTATGATAATCCCAATCAAGATGTTGAAGATTTCGAGTAGAAATTAAGTTTAAAAAGAAAAAATGTCTTATCTAAATAAACCGCTCTAAATTTAAGGGCGGTTTTTGATTATTTAAAGTAAAAAAAATGAGTAAAAAGCGTTTTGTTATTGACTTTAAAAAGTAAAAGATGTATAATAAAAACGCTGTTTAAAAACGCAATGATTAATAAAAAACATTTGGCATAGATAAGCCGTAATATGTTTTTAGAAGCAAAAATGAAACACTCGGCTATGTGGCCGATGTAGAAAGGAGTAAAATATGCCGACAATTTCGCAGTTAGTTAGAAAAGGAAGAAAAGACAAGGTCTATAAATCAAAAGCACCTTATTTAAGCGTGGGTTATAATAGTTTGAAGAAAAAAGAAACTCATCAAAATAGTCCGCAAAAACGCGGAGTTTGTGTCAGAGTTACAACAATGACTCCTAAAAAACCAAATTCAGCTTTAAGGAAATATGCAAGAGTTAGACTTTCTAATGGAATTGAAGTTAATGCTTATATTCCTGGCGTTGGTCACTCACTACAAGAACATAGTGTCGTCTTAGTTAGAGGCGGTCGTGTTAAAGACCTTCCTGGTGTTAGATATCATATTGTTAGAGGAACTCTTGACACATCAGGTGTAGCAGACAGACGACAAGCACGTTCGAAATACGGAGCAAAACGTCCGAAAAAAACAACATAATAAATAATAATTTAAATATTTGAAAGGAGGATACATATGCCAAGAAAAGGACATGTTCCCAAACGCGATGTATTGCCTGATCCAATTTATAACTCTAAACTTGTAACAAAACTAATTAATACAATTATGATTAAAGGTCAAAAAGGTACAGCTCAATCTATTTTGTATGGAGCTTTTAATAAAATAGAAGCGACTACGGGAAAAGATGCGATTGATGTTTTTAATGATGCCTTAAAAAACATTATGCCTATTTTAGAAGTAAGATCAAGACGTATTGGTGGTCAAAACTATCAAATACCAGTTGAAGTAAGACCAGAAAGAAAGCAAGCTTTAGGATTAAGATGGTTAGTGCAGTATGCTAGATTGCGTCATGAAAAAACGATGGAAGATCGATTAGCAAAAGAAATTGTAGATGCTTCAAATGGCATTGGGGCAGCGGTTAAAAAACGAGAAGATGTGCACCGCATGGCTGAAGCCAATAAAGCATTTGCCCATTATAGGTGGTAATTTATGCCGAGGGAATACACGTTAGAAAAAACACGTAATATTGGTATTATGGCTCATATTGATGCTGGAAAAACCACTACCACTGAGCGTATTTTATTCCACACCCATAAAATTCATCGACTTGGAGAAACCCATGATGGGGCAAGTCAAATGGATTGGATGGAACAAGAACAAGAACGTGGTATTACCATTACCAGTGCGGCAACTACAGCTTATTGGAAGGGGTATCGGTTTAATATTATAGATACTCCAGGACACGTTGATTTTACAGTGGAAGTTTCAAGATCACTACGAGTATTAGACGGAGCAATAACCGTTTTAGATGCGCAGGCTGGTGTTGAGCCTCAAACAGAAACAGTATGGCGACAAGCAACAGAATACAAAGTACCAAGAATTATTTTTATTAATAAAATGGATAAAACTGGAGCTGATTTTGCTTACTCGATTAAATCTGTTCATCAAAGATTAGGTGTAAAAGCGGCTGCGGTTCAATGGCCTATTGGTGCGGAAGCTGATTTTAATGGGATTATTGATTTAATTGAACTAAAGGCTTATAAATACGATGGTCTGCCAGAAGAGTCCGAAGAAGAAATAGCAATTCCTTTAGAACTTGTCAAACTAGCTAAGCAAAAACGAGACGAATTAATTGAAATGATTGCTGATTTTGATGAAGAGTTGATGATTGCTTATTTAGAAGGAGAACAAATCCCTGTTGAACTAATTAAAAAAGCAATTAGAAAAGGGACATTGTTAGTTGAATTTTTTCCTGTTTTCTGTGGAACAGCATTTAAAAATAAAGGTGTAAAGCTAATTTTGGATGCGATTGTTGATTATCTTCCTTCACCTTCTGATATTGTAGCGACAATTGGGATTGATAAAAAAGGTGTAAAAAAAGAGATAGTTGCAAATGATTCTGCGCCTTTTACCGCTCTTGCTTTTAAAGTGATGACTGATCCTTTTGTTGGAAGACTTACTTATTTTAGAGTTTACTCAGGTGTTTTAAAAAGTGGGTCTTATATCGTTAATACCAATAAAGGTCAAAAAGAGCGCGTTGGTAGGCTACTTTTAATGCATGCTAATCATAGAGAAGAAATAAAGGAAGTTTATGCAGGCGATATTGCTGCAGCGATTGGGCTTAAAGATACAACGACTGGTGATACTTTGGCTGCAGAAAGATTTGATGTTATTTTAGAATCAATGAAGTTTCCTGAGCCAGTTGTTAGTGTTGCGATTGAACCGAAGACGAAAGTTGATCAAGATAAAATTTCTAATGCTCTTATTAAATTGCAAGAAGAAGATCCAACTTTTAAAACGCATTTAGACAAAGAAACAGGGCAAACGATAATCTCGGGGATGGGAGAACTTCACTTAGATATTATTGTTGATAGATTAAAGCGTGAGTTTAAAGTTGATGCTAATGTTGGAGCGCCGCAAGTTTCTTACCGGGAAACAATTACTAAGATGGCAGAAATTGAAGGAAAATTCATTCGTCAATCTGGCGGTAGAGGCCAGTATGGGCATGTAGTAATTAGATTTGAACCCAACCCTAGTAAAGGTTTTGAGTTTGTTAATAAAATTGTTGGGGGAGTTATTCCTAGAGAGTATATCACCGCTGTTACAAAGGGTTTAGAAGAAGCACTTGATAGTGGAATTATTGCAGGTTATCCGGTGATGGATATAAAAGCAACCCTAATTGATGGATCTTATCATGAAGTAGATTCAAGCGAACTCGCATTTAAGATTGCAGCAAGTATGGCATTAAGACAAGCAGCCCAAAAATGTGGACCAACTTTATTAGAACCGATAATGAAAGTAGATATTACTTCTCCAGATGATTATGTTGGTAATGTAATAAGTGATGTTACCTCTAGAAGAGGAAGGTTAGAATCACAGGAAGCAAAAGGAGGAAATGCAATTGGTATTAATGCAATGGTTCCTTTAAAGGAAATGTTTGGGTATGCAACAGCTTTAAGAAGCAATACGCAAGGAAGAGCAACATTCATCATGCAATTTGATCATTATGAAATTGCCCCAAAAGTAATTAGCGAAGAAATCGTTAGTTCTAGAAATATCTAAAGACTTGCAAATTAGTGAGTAATAAGATAAAATAACTACTAGAAAAGTAGAAATAAATAATAATAAAAGATAATAAATATAAGGAGAATACAAAAATGGCAAAACAAAAATTTGAACGGACAAAACCGCATGTTAACATTGGCACGATTGGCCACGTTGACCACGGTAAAACAACTTTAACTGCAGCGATTACTGTTGTGCTTTCTCAAGATGGGTTAGCAGAAGTTAAAGATTATGCGGCAATAGATAAAGCCCCAGAGGAAAAAGAAAGAGGTATTACAATTAATACATCTCATGTTGAGTATGAAACAAAAGCTCGTCACTATGCGCACGTAGATTGTCCAGGACACGCAGACTATGTTAAAAATATGATTACTGGTGCAGCGCAAATGGATGGAGGCATTTTAGTTGTTTCAGCAGCTGATGGTCCAATGCCACAAACAAGAGAACACATTTTACTAGCTCGTCAAGTTGGCGTTCCTAAGTTAGTCGTATTTTTAAACAAATGTGACTTAGTAGATGATGAAGAGTTAATTGATTTAGTTGAAATGGAAGTTAGAGAACTATTATCAGAATATGAATTTCCTGGTGATGATATTCCTGTTGTTCGCGGTTCAGCATTAAAAGCGCTTAATAATGATGAAGAAGCACAAAAAGCGATTGTTGAATTAATGGATGCAGTTGATACTTATATCGATACGCCACCAAGAGAAATTGACAAACCATTTTTAATGCCTGTTGAAGATGTATTTACAATCACAGGTAGAGGAACGGTTGCTACTGGTAGAGTTGAAAGAGGAACAATTAAAATTAATGAACCAGTTGAAATCGTTGGAATTAGACCAACAAGAACTACAGTTGTAACTGGTGTAGAAATGTTTAGAAAAATTTTAGACAGAGCTGAAGCTGGTGACAATATTGGAGCACTTTTAAGAGGTGTTTCTCGCGATGAAATTGAACGCGGTCAAGTTTTAACAAAACCAGGTGCAGTTAAACCTCACTTTAAATTTGAAGCACAAGTTTATGTGCTTAGCAAAGAAGAAGGTGGCAGACATACAGCGTTTTTCTCAAACTACCGACCTCAGTTTTATTTTAGAACAACCGACATTACCGGTATCATCACCCTTGCAGAAGGAACCGAAATGGTTATGCCTGGTGATAACACAGTAATGACTGTTGAGTTAATTCATCCGATTGCGATTGAAGAAGGAACTAAATTTTCAATTCGCGAAGGTGGACGCACAGTTGGTGCTGGATCTGTTACTAAAATAATTGAATAAAAAAAATTGACCATATCCATTCGGGTATGGTTTTTTTTATGCGTTTTTGTGGTAAAATAGGACTAGATTAATTAAAAAGGAAAACTTATGATTGATACTCACGCCCATTTAACAGAAAAAGTTTTATTAGATAATATCGATAATGTAATTAAAAATGCTACAGAAAATGGTGTAGAAAAAATCATTTGTGTAGGCATGAATAAAAAGGCTAATGATATTGCAGTAAGTCTTGCAAAAAGATATGATAATATTTATGCGACTGTTGGCCTTCATCCAAGCGAGGTCAGCAAAGAAAAACTTGATATTAAAGAGCTAGAAAGCCTTTTAAAGCATGATAAAGTGGTTGGAATTGGTGAGATAGGTATCGATCTTTACTGGAGCAAGGAAAACTACGATTTACAAAAACAGGCATTTATAAAACAAATCAAATTAGCTAAAGAAAAAAACTTACCGGTTGTAATTCATTCAAGAAACTCAGCAGATGTTATTTTCGATATAGTTAGTAAACATCAAGGTTTAAGAGGAGTAATGCACTGTTATAGTGAGCATAAAGAGTTAGTAGAAAAATATGTTGAGCTTGGATTTTATCTTGGATTTGGCGGGATTGTTACCTTTAAAAATGCAAAAGAAGTTGTTGAGATTTTGAAAATGACACCACTGGATAAAATCTTACTAGAAACTGACTCTCCTTATTTAGCACCAGCCCCATTTAGAGGTAAAACTAATGAGCCAGCGTATTTAAAATATGTTTTGGTAAAACTAGCTGAAATAAAAGGAATAAAAGAAGAACAGTTAAAAAGAATTATAAGAAACAATACATATAATCTATTTACAAAAATGAAGAAAAGCGAATAAAAATTTGAGGTGTAAGATATGCTATTTAAAGGATTGTTATTAAAAATTGAAGCAGGTCAAAAACTAACCGAAAAACAAGAAGAAAAACTGGCTGTTAAAATGCTGTTAATTCCTTCTTTAACAAGAAGCATGTTAAAGATATTATTCTTTTTTGGTGCTGTTACATTTTTACTTTTTGCCTTGCTAGGCGGGAAGGGTTTTTTAAGTCCTGTTTGGTCTTATCTTATAATGGGAGTCTTTTTAGCGTTGTTTGTGCTTGCGTTTATTTTTCCCAAAAGGCTAAGAATAAAAAAATACTTACAAGCAGTTGATAAGTTTTATCAAACTAAGTTTGCCGAGTTAGATAACTTTGATTTATACTACATTGCGCAACATGTTAACCCCCATATTCGCAGTTTAAGTAAGAATAAAATTTATTTATTAACTGATGGTTATCAGTTTTTACTTATTGATGATTATTTTAAAGATACTACTTATTTAATGCCTAAATATATTAGCCCAAATAAAGAAGATATTTATTTAAGAGTAATTGATGAAAAAATTTCTGAACAAGCAAAAATGATGATTCGGTTAGAAGATATTGAACATTATTTTTTGATGGGTGAACCAAAACCAGCTTTAAAAGAGCCAACAAAAAATAAATACTATAATTACTATTCAACCTTTTTCGATCAAAATATTCGGATGGATGATAAAAATATGGTTGTTTTAAAAATGCATGGTGGAGTGACTTTAAGACTTTCAGCTGATGTTTATCAAGTCTTTAAAAAGTATATGCCATTAAAAGAGAGAAAATGAATAGTTTAAAAGTCTTAAATAGTTTAAAAGAAAAAAAGTTAAAAATCGCTTTTGCTGAATCACTAACAGGCGGGAGTATTGCTAGTGAGCTTGTAAGACATCCGGGAGCATCGGATGTTTTTGAACTTGCGGTTGTTGCGTATTCAAAAAAGATGAAAAAAAAATTATTAAATGTTGATGAAAAGCTAATTATTGATTACGGAATTGTTTCTAAACAAGTAGCAGAAAAGATGGCTTTAGAAATTAAAAAACTATCTGGCTCCGATATTAGTGTAGGAACCACTGGAAATGCGGGTCCTAGTATTCAAAGGGGAAGTAGACTTGGTGAAGTGTGGATTTGTGTGTCTTTTTTAGATGATGTTAAACATTATTTTTTTCAGTTTGAAAATAATAGAGAAGCAATCATAAAAGAGACTGTAAGAGCCGTTTTTACTTTGTTAAATCAGCTTTTAGATAATTATAAATAATGTTTGTATAACAGATATGTTTGTGTTATAATAAAAAAGCGTGGCAAAGAGCCATCCTTGTCATATTTATAAATATGACCAATAGACCAGAAGGAGGAAATATTATGCAAAAGTATGAAATTATGTACATTGTTAAACCAGATTTAGAAACCGAAGCTTTAAAAGAAGTTATTGAAACTTTAAGTAAAGCAATCACAGATCATAATTCAACCGTAGTTGAACACAAGGAAATGGGAATTAAGGATCTAGCTTACGAAATTGAAAAATATAAAAAAGGTTATTATGTTTGGCAATTAGTTGAAGCAACCATTGAAGCTGTTTCAGAGTTTAATCGTTTGGTTAGAATTACAGAAGAAGTTATTCGCTATATAGTGATAAAACAAGGAGAATAAACATGGTTAATCGAGTTGTATTAGTCGGTCGAATTACAAGAGATCCAGAATTAAAGTATACGCAAACAAATATTCCGGTTGTTTCTTTTACGGTTGCTGTAAATAGAAATTATGTTAATCAACAAGGTGAAAGAGAAGCTGATTTTATTAACTGTGTTGCTTGGCGTGGTCAAGCAGAAAACATTTCTCGATTCGTTAAAAAAGGACTTTTAATCGGTATTGATGGTAGATTACAAACAAGAACATATCAAACAGCTACGGGTGAAAACAGATATGTTACTGAAGTTGTTTGTGATTCGGTGGCTTTTTTAGAATCAAGAGCTAGTACACAAGAATTTGTTGATGATAATGAAGATCCCTTAATTGAAAGTGATATTGATATTGCTTCAGAAGATGATTTACCGTTTTAATAAAAGGAAGGAAGTATTATGCAAAGAAAATATATAAGACGTAAAAAAGTATGCTATTTTACTGAAAATAAAGTAACTCATATTGATTATAAAGATGTTGAATTATTAAAAAAATTTGTCTCTGAAAGAGGGAAAATCTTACCAAGAAGAGTTACTGGTACAAGTGCAAAATGGCAACGAAGGCTTGCGGTAGCAATTAAGCGCGCAAGACATATGGCATTACTGCCATTTGTCAAAGAACAGTAAACAAAATAAGGGACTGTAAGGAAATAGAAGTTTGGTTTCTTGTGTCAGTCCTTTTTTTATATGATAATTTTTTTAATAATTTATATTTCTATATAAATTTTTGTTATTAAAAAAACAAACGTGATATAATTTAAGAAAGCGGGTGATTCTGTGAAAAGGCTAATAATTTTTATATCTACTTTAAGCATTTTTGTCTTAGCGATAGTCTATGGCTTGGTTAATAGGCTTTTTTCATTTGAAATGGAATCTATCTATTATTTTGTTTTAGGTTTTAGTGGTATATTACTTGCTGTTATTACGGCACTTTTAATCAATTCGCAAAAAGCGGCTAAAATTAGGTCACTGGAAACTAGATTAACAGCATGGGGTAACTTATCTTATTTTATTAATCAAATTGGTGATGAAGCTTTTAATGTGCTTCCAGTTGGCATTATTTTATATGAAAAAGACACTTTGACAGTTAAATGGAATAATCCGCATGCTTTAAGCATTTTTCTAACAGACAAACTTGAAAACAAACCCTTAAATTCTCTTCATAAGAGTTTTGAACATTTGATTTTTTCTAGTAAAACGATTGAAACAATTGAATATGACAGTAAAAAATATGATTGTTTCAACAATAAAGAAAATCAAGTGTTATATTTGTTTGATGTCACTGAAAGAGAAGAGATTAAAAAAAGATATGCTAATCAAAGACCGGCCTTAGGTGTACTTTATTTAGATAATGTTGAAGAGGCTTTACAAAACCTTGATGTTTATGAAAAATCAAATATTAGAGGTGAGTATTTAGGGATAATTACTGATTGGATTAATGAGCATAAAGGTTTTTTGCGGATGTATACAGAGGACCGGATGATTTTTGCATTACAATATCAAGATCTTAAAAAAATAATTGAAGATAAATTTGATGTTTTAAATAAAATTAGAGAAATATCCGCAAAACACAAAGTTAGAATTAGTGCTTCAATTGGGATTGCTTGTTGGGATGTTGATTATGAAGAATTGAATAGTCTTGCCCAAAATGCGATTGAACTCGCCGAGAAAAGAGGGGGAGACCAGGTTGTTGTTAATATCCAAAATGAAAAAATTGCTTATTTTGGTGGAAAAATTGATGCTAGTGAAAAAAGCAGCCGGGTAGCAGTTAGAGTTAAAGCGCAAAATTTTAAAGAATTAATTGAAGATGCTAAAAATGTATTGGTTATGGCTCATAAGCAGTTTGATATTGATGCCCTTGGTGCGATGATTGGCGTTTTAAAGATGAGTTTAGCAAGCAAAGTTGCTTGTAAGATTGTTGGCGATATTGAACAGATGGATAATACTGTCAGAAAAATTGTAGTTGATTTAGAAAAAGAAGAACCAAAAACATTCAGTCAAATTATTCCAACTACCGAAGCATTAAAGGTTATGGATGAAAATACTTTATTAGTTGTAGTTGATACACAATCACCTAATATTGTTTCTTCCTTACCAGTGTTAGAAAAAGCAAATAAGGTTGCTATTATTGATCATCATCGTCATGGAGAAGATAGTTTTGAGACAGTCTTTTCTTATGTTGAGCCTTATGCATCAAGCAGTGTTGAACTTGTGGCTGAGATGATAGAGTTTTATCAAAAAGAAATTGAATTAAGTCCAATTGAAGCCTCAATTATGTACGGTGGTATTTTAGTGGATACTAATGAGTTTTCATATCGCACAGGAATTAGAACATTTGGCGCTATTGCTTATTTAGTTGGAAAAGAAGCGTCTAACGCTCAAGTAAAAGAATGGCTCCGCATTAGTAAAGAAACCACGCTTTTAATTAATAAACTTTTAAGCAAGGTAAGGCCAGTAATTGATGGTTATGGGGTGGTTGTTGAAGAGGCTGAGCTTATTCAAGACCGGGTAATTTTAGCAAAAGTTAGTGAAAAGATTTTGGAAATTGATGGGTTTAATGCCGGTTTTACAATTGCTAAGGTAAGCCCGGATAAAGTTGGGATTAGTGCTAGAAGTATTGGACAAATTAATGTGCAGCTTATTATGGAGGAAATGGGCGGTGGTGGTCATTTAAACAGTGCCGCAACGCAAATTTCTAATCAAAGCATTACAAGTATTTACGAACAGCTTAAAGCGATTATTTTAAGAGAAACTGATATAGAAGGTGAAAAGATGAAAATAATATTATTAGAAGATATTGAATCAAAGGGTAAAAAAGATGATGTTCTGGATGTTCCAAATGGTTATGGGAATTATTTGATTTCTAATAAAAAAGCTATATTGGCTACGCCTGATGCTTTAGCAAAGTTAGAAAAAGAAAAAAAGTTGGAAATTGAAAAAGAAAAACAACATCAACAGCTAATGAAAAAGTTAAAAACGGAAATTGAATCTAAAAGTGTTGATATTTTTATTAATATTGGTCAAGATGGAAAACTCTTTGGTAGTGTTACCACAAAAATGATTGCTGATGCGTTTAAAGAACAAAATGGAGTTGAGTTTGATCGTAAAAAGTTAGAACTAACAAGCGAGATTAATTCAATTGGAATCTATACTGCAACCGTAACACTTACTAAGGATGTTAAAGCCCAGTTTGAGATTAATGTTTTAGAAAAATAAGGTGATATAATGCAACAAAGAACAATGCCGCATAATCTTGAAGCGGAAAAATCAGTTTTAGGCGCAATTTTTTTAAGCCCAGAAGTACTGCCAACTATTGCTGACAAGTTAAGTGTTGATGATTTTTATGGTGAAAAAAATAAGCGTGTTTATATCGCGCTATTGCAACTTCTAAATAAAAATGAAAAAATAGATTCTACCACTGTTTCAGTTGAACTTGCTAGCCTAAAAGCAATGAACATGGTTGGAGTTGATTATTTAAGTGAATTAGTTGATTTTACGCCCTCTTTAGCGAATTTAGAATCCTATGTGGAAATTGTTAAAGATTACGCCCTTAAAAGAGCAATGATTTTGGTAACAGGCGAAATTTATGAAAAAGGATTTGATCAAACTTTAAGTGCAACTGACTATGTTGATAGCGCTGAAGAAAAGATTTTTAAACTAATTAGAAAAAGAAGAGCAGGCGAGTTTTTAACAATTGATGAAATCTTAAGTGATGTGAGAAAAAAAGCAGAAATTAAGCGTTCTGAGGGTGATGTTACAGGTCTTAATACTGGATTTGGTCGTCTTAATTATTTAACAAGCGGTTTTCAAAATGAAGAGCTTATTATTCTTGCTGCTCGTCCTGCGGTTGGTAAAAGTGCATTTGCGATGAATATTGCAATTCAAGTTGCAAAACTTAATAACCAAGCCAAAGCTGGGGTTGCGTTTTTTTCCTTAGAAATGTCAAATGAACAATTAGTTAGTAGAATGCTTTCTTATGAAAGTTTAGTTAACAATCGTTTAATTAGAAACGGAACTTTAACAGCAAATGACTGGCAAGATATTGATGCAGCAACTCAAGCACTTAATTCACTTAACATCTTTTTTGATGATACTGCAAGTGTCCAAGTCAAAGATATTAGAGCAAAATGTCGGAAGTTAAAGCAGGAAAACCGGCTTGATTTTATTGTGGTTGATTATTTACAATTAATTCAAGAATCAAGCGCAAGAGGAAACAGACAAGAAAATGTTGCTGAAATGTCAAGAGGTTTAAAACTAATGGCTCGGGAGCTAGGAGTACCTGTTTTAGCGTTATCACAACTTTCAAGAGAAGTAGAAAAAAGAGAAAAAAAGCGGCCTGTTTTAGCCGATCTAAGAGAGTCTGGTTCGATTGAACAAGATGCTGATATTGTGATGTTTATGTATGAGCCTGAAAGCGAGTCTGGTCAAAAAATAGGTGACATTATTGAAATTATTGTTGCTAAAAATAGACAAGGAGCTACTGGAAGTTTCACTTTAAGGTTTCAAAAGGATAACTCAAGGTTTTATCTTATTACTGAAAGAGAAGATGATTAATTTTTCTATTATGATATAAAAAAAACACCGAATGGTGTTTTTTATTTGTTAAATTCTTTAAGCATCCAAATATGCTTTTGAAATTTTGCTCTTGTTGAGGTCATTAAATCAACAGTCACATCATCTTCTAAATCTTCAGCCAAATCAATTACTTCTTTAAACTCATTGTTAAGTTGAGTGAAGTCATTAATAAGAGTAGATACCATTTCTTTAGCGGATTCATTACCTGAAGCTTCTTTTAGTGAAGCAAACTCTAAGGCTTCTTTTAAGGTTCCTATAGGTCTTAATTCAAGCATTAGCATTCTTTCGGCAACCTCATCATATATTTCTGTTATCTCATCATACATCGCTTCAAACTTTTCATGTAGTGTAAAAAACTTTTTACCGGCAACATACCAGTGATAATTGTGCAATTTAACGTAAAATAGGCTTAGATTTGCCACTTGTTTGTTTAATAAATTTTCTAATTTCATTTTATTTTGCCTCCATTTCCACTAAATATTATATCATTGTTTATTTTCTTTAGCAAAAGTTGTGCTCTAATAGTTAAACATGTTTTTAATAGAAAACAAAGATGATTTGTGATAAAATATTATGGGTTAAGGAGAATTATTATGTTTGCACGACTCGAATTAATGAAAAAAAGAATAAATGAGATTAATGAGGAACTTTCTAAGTCAGAAACTGTTAAAAACGTAAATGAGTTTACGAAATTAATGAAAGAACAAAAAAGTTTAGAAGCTCCGGTTTTTAAGTATGGCCTTTATCAGGAAAAACTTTCTCAGTTAAAAGAACTAGAAACGTTAATAGAAGATAATGATCAAGAAATATCTGAATTAGCAAAAAGCGAGTCAGAAGAAATAAAAGCATTTTTAGAAAAAACTGTAGAAGAACTTAAAATTATGTTACTACCAAAAGATCCTAATGATGAGAAAAATGTTATTGTTGAAATCAAAGGTGCAGCTGGCGGTGATGAGGCAAATATTTTTGCAGGAGATTTATTCCGGATGTATGCAAAGTATGCTGAACAAAAGGGTTGGAAACTAGAAATTCTTAATGCGATGATTGGAACAATGGGTGGATTTACTTCAATTGAGTTTTTAATTAGCGGTAATAGAGTGTATTCAATGTTAAAATACGAAGCCGGAGTACACCGAGTCCAAAGGGTTCCGGAAACTGAATCTCAAGGAAGAATCCACACATCAACTGCTACTGTTATTGTGATGCCAGAAGCAGAAGAATTAGAGGTTAATATTTCTTGGAATGATATTAAATTTGACACATTCAACTCAAGCGGTCCAGGTGGTCAATCAGTAAATACTACTTATAGTGCTGTTAGACTAACCCATCTTCCAACTGGAATTGCAGTAGCTTGTCAAGAAGGAAAAAGCCAACATGAAAACAAAGATAAAGCTTACCGCCTGCTTGTAACAAGAATCTATGATATGTATCTACAAGAACAAGCGGAAAAAGATGAAGAGACGCGATTATCCATGGTTGGAAGAGGCCAAAGAAGTGAGAAAATTAGAACTTATAATTATCCCCAAAACAGAGTTACTGATCACCGAATAAATTTAACTTTACAACGTTTAGATGCGGTAATAGAAGGTAAACTAGAATTAATAATCGAGCCATTAATTAATGAAATACAGCGGCAAAAACTCCAATCAGGAAAAAGCGCATGACCTATGAGGTTTGGCTAAAAAATGCAGAAAGAGTATTAAAAGAAAACAATCTTGAAGTTAGCGGAGCTAAAATTCTTTTAATGCATTTTAGCAATAAAAAGTCTGATGAGTTTTATACCAGTCTGGAAGAGATTCTGCCTAAAGGGATTGAAAAACTTTTAAAGAAAGCTCTTAATAAACATATTAAGGATAATATACCAATTTCATATATTACGAAAACGCAATCCTTTTATGGATATGATTTTTTGGTTAATAAGCATGTTTTAATCCCTAGATTTGAAACAGAAGTCTTAGTAGAAAAACTCTTAGATTTTCTTAGGAATCATTATAACCGCCCTCTTAAGATATTGGATATGGGTACTGGTAGTGGTTGTATCGGGATAGTATTAAAAAAAGAAATCCAAAATGCAGTTGTTTATGCAACTGATATTAGCAAGAAAGCCTTACGGGTGGCAAGAGATAATAGTAAAACCCATAATGCTAATTTAGTTTTTATAAAAAGCAATCTTTTTAAAAGGGTTAAAGAAACTAGATTTGATGTTATTGTTTCTAATCCCCCTTATTTAACAAATCAAGAAAAACTTGATAAAAGCATTACTAAAGAGCCAAAAAGATCATTTTTTGGTGGATTAGATGGACTTGATTTTTATCGAAAAATAATTAAAATGTCAATTAAGTATTTAAAAAGTGATGGATTATTGGCATTTGAACATGCCTTTGATAAGGCCTTAGAGATTAAAAAGATAATCTTAGATAAATTCCCTAAAGCACAAATTTTTTTATATCAAGATTTAAGCGGTAAAGACCGCATAACATTAGCTAAAGTAGGATAAAGAGAATGATGGAATTTGATTTTAAAGATGGTTATATTAAAGATGGAGCAGTAGTAATTTTTCCCACTGATACTGTTTTTGGTTTAGCATGCCGGTTATATGATTTAGAGGCGATTAATAAAATATTTGAATTAAAAAAGCGAAGTCAAACTAAAAACATGGCTATCTTATGTGATACGCTTGTTTCTGTTAATGATTTAGCAGTAATTGATGAAAGAGCATTAAAGCTTGCACATGCTTTTTGGCCGGGAGCTTTAACTTTAGTTTTACCGTCTTCTAAAAAACATTATGAAAAAACGGGAAATAAAACAATTGGGATTCGAATTCCTAATCATGACTCGGCCTTATGGTTGATTAAAAAAAATGGACCGCTTGTGACTACATCAGTTAATAAAAGCGGTGATAAGCCGATGATTAATATAGCAGAAATTAAAAAAGAATTTGCTAGTGATGTTGACTATATTTACGAAGAATATAATGCTTTTTATTTAAATATATCATCAACAACAATCGATTTAACAGAAAAAGAAATTAAATTTTTAAGAATTGGAACAATTACAAAAAATGATATTTATAATGCACTAAAATAAAACAATTATGGAAATTTTTATTTATAGTTTTTTACCGGCTTTCTTGTGTTATAATCTTAATAGTATATCATGATATATTTTTTTACCTAAATTCATTTAAGGAAGTGAAAAAATGATAATAATTGCATCTGATCATGCTGGTTATGAGTTAAAAAAAGGCATTAAAGAAGAGTTAGAAAAACTAAAAGTAAAAGTCGAGGATCTTGGGACTTACAGCACTGATTCTGTTGATTATCCTGATTATGGAATAAAATTAGGGGAAAAAGTTGCTAGTGGTACCTATGATTTTGGAGTTGCCATTTGCGGTACGGGAATTGGAATATCTATTTCAGCTAATAAAGTAAAGGGAGTTAGAGCCGCACTGGTTTATGATGATAATACTGCTATTCTTGCAAAACAGCATAACAACGCTAATGTTATTGCCTTTGGTGGAAGAACAACTAAACTAGAAGATGCCCTTAGATATATTAAATTATTTAGAAAAACCCAATACGAACCAAGACATCAAAGCCGTCTTGATAAAATAAGTAGATATGAGGAAGGAAAATGAGCACATTAACAATACTTAATCACCCGCTAATTGATCACAAATTAGCAATCATTAGAAACAAAGAAACTGGTTCAAAAGAGTTTAGAGAAAGTGTTAGTGAAATTGGAATGCTAATCACTTATGAAATCTCTAGGAATTTCAAAACGATTCCTTTTAAAGTTGAAACGCCAATGGAAAAAACAACTTGTTATGTTTTAGAAAAGCCAGTTGTAATTGTCCCGATTTTAAGAGCAGGTTTGGGAATGGTAGAAGGAATCCATAAAATTATTCCAACTGCAAAAATTGGTCACGTAGGACTTTATCGTGATGAGGAAACCTTACTTCCAGTGGAATATTTTTCTAAATTACCACCAGAGATTGCTTCTGGAGCAGTTTTAGTAGTCGATCCGATGCTGGCAACCGGCGGATCTGCTAGTGCAACTATTTCACTTTTGAAAAAAAGAGGAGCCAAAGATATCCGCTTTATTGGAATAGTTGGTTGTCCAGAAGGAGTAAAAAAGCTGCAAGATGAACACCCTGATGTGGCAATATATTTAGCAGCTATGGATAGAAAACTGAATGAAATTGGTTATATTGTCCCTGGTTTGGGTGATTGTGGCGACCGGCTGTTTGGGACAAAATAATGACTTTTTATTTTTACTTTGGTGGTCTAGTATTGGGCTTTGTTTGGACATTTACCAGTTTACAATCAACAAACTTGTCTGCACTATTTAAAAAGGGCCATATCTGGCAGATAAGAAGTATATATACTATTTTATCGCTTTTAGGTGGCCATGTGATTGGGACTTTATTTGAAAAAATATATTCGTTAATTACAGCGGCAATGAAACTGTAGTTTTCTCTAATTTTGAAATTTTAGCTTGAAAAGAAAACTGATCGTAGAGCTCTTTTTCACTTAAGTTGATTAAATAAAATTTAATAACAATTTGTTCTTTAAAATCTTCTTGTAAAATTAAAGCTTTTTCTTTAAGAAAGTGAATAAACGCATCATACTGATTATAATTTAAGGTAATCTGATAGATTTGTTTTTGTTCCTCTTTGTAGAAAACAGCTTTTTTTATTGCTTCTAAGGTGCTGTTTTTATAGGCTCTAATAAGCCCACCTTTACCAAGCTTTACGCCACCAAAATAGCGGACCACAACGCAAAGCACATTAGTTAGATTAAAAGCTAAAAGGGTCTCTAAAATTGGCATTCCTGCAGTCCTTGCGGGTTCTTTATCATCATTTGATTTTTGTGTTTTTTGTTCATCTAAAATATAAGCATAACAGTGATGAGTGGCATTGTAATGCTCTTTTTTTATTTTGTTTAGCTCTAAGGTTACCTCTGATGAGTTGGTTACTGGTACTAAATACGCAATAAACTTAGATTTATTGATTTCTGTTGTTATATTAACACTACTTTTAATCAGTTTCATTTTATCACCATCACTTTATTATAGCACAAGAAAAATGAAGTAAAGAAGGTAATAAGTTACTGTTTATAATAAAGCGGATATGTTATAATTAAAAAAGGTGGTATTGTGAAGACAATAAAAAACGGATTGTTTGTTATTAGAAAATTAAAAAAAGAAGGTTATGAAGCATATTTTGTTGGCGGATGTGTTCGGGACTTTTTATTGGGAAATGAAGTAGTTGATATTGATATAACAACTAATGCTAAACCAAATAAAGTCCTATCAATGTTTAGTAAAGCTAAACCAACTGGCTTAAAATATGGAACCGTAACTGTGCTTCATGAAGTAAGTAATATTGAAGTGACAACTTACCGAATTGATGGTAAATATAAAGACTTTAGACATCCCGAAGAAATTATTGCTACTGATTTAGTTTCACAGGATGTTTTAAGAAGAGATTTTACAATTAATGGTCTTTTGATGGATGAAAATTTTAATGTTATTGATTATGTCGGTGGTAAAAAAGATTTAGCTAGTAAGACAATTAAAGCGATTGGTAATCCTAACGATAGATTCAGTGAAGATGCTTTAAGAATGCTAAGGGCAGCTTATTTTCAAGCGAAATTAGGTTTTGAAATTGAACCCGACACATTAAATGCGATGAAAGAAAATGCGGTAAAACTTAGTTATTTGCCCAATGAGCGCATTTTAACAGAACTTTTAAAATTATTAGCGAACAAAGATCAAATAAAAGCGCTTAATAGCTTAATGAAAACTGATTTGGTTAAATATTTACCTGGCCTTGAAAAAGGAATTAAATTTGTTGTAGAAAACCTTAGTGAACGCCTTTTTATAGATTCATTTTTTGCTCTTTGTTTTACATTAAACAAAAAAGTAGATGCGGCATGGAAGTTTTCTAATATTCATAAAAACAAATATCAAAAGGTAGTTGAGCTAGCACTTTCAAATAGGCAAATTGATCAAATGGTTTTATATGAGTATGGTTTAGAAATATCACTTTTAGCTAATAAGGTGTTGTTTTTGCTAAAAAGAAGTGCTAATCATAAGTCAAAAATTCAAAGACTCTATGATAATATGCCAATCAAAGGAATAACTGATTTAGCTGTTAAGGGTAATGATATATTAAAGATTACAAATAAAAAACAAGGTGCTTGGCTAAAACAGTTATTAGATGAATTAGTAAGAAAAGTAATCTTAAGTGAACTTAAAAATGATAAACAAGTATTGCTAGATTATGCTCAGGAGAAACTTAAATGAAAAATGATTTTTTTTCATATTTAGATGGCTTTGATGAAATTACTTTAATTGTTCCTAAAAAAATAGATAAAGAAAACAAAACCTTTCAACTTTTAGGAGAAAACTTTGTAACACCTTTACTTATAAGTGAAGTTATCTCAATTGGTAGAGAAACAAAATATGTTTGTAAGATCAATGATACAATTTTTTTAAATAAAGCTTATGTTGTTGTTGATGAAAGTCAAAACCGTTCTTTTTTAAGGATAGGTAAGGTTGTTAGAACTGATTTATTTGATATGATGTTTTCTTATGATAAACATGACCTAGGAGTAACCTACACTAAAGAAAAAACAACTTTTAAACTTTGGACACCAGTAGCAAAAGAAGTTGAAATTGAACTAATTAGAAAAGATGGCAGTAGGCAGTTTATTGATCTTTTATATCAAAGTTCAGGCTTGTGGATTTTAACCTTATTTGCTGATTTAGAAGGACTAAAGTATCGTTACCGAGTTAGAGTTAATGAAAAGTTTACTACAACCCTTGACCCTTATGCAATCAGTTCAACAGCAAATGGTAAGTATAACTATATTGTAGATCCCCTAAAGTTTCGCAAGTTTGCTAATCCAAAACCAGCATTTAGTGGCAATATCACTGATGCGATAATCTATGAAGCATCTGTTAGAGATTTAACGTCTTCAGTGACATCTAAAGCTGTTAATAAGGGAAAATTTAAGGGTCTGCTTGAAGGTTATAAATCTGAAGGGATTCCTTATATTAGTAGTTTAGGGGTAACTCATCTTCAGTTAATGCCAATTTATGATTTTGAAGGTGTTGATGAGTTAAACCCAACAAAATCTTATAACTGGGGCTATAATCCCAGTCAATATAATGTTGTTGAAGGCTCTTTTGCCACTGACCCAGAAGACCCATACAATAGAATCAATGAGTTAATTGAGCTAATTGATTATATCCATAAAAACAAAATGCGTGTTAGTATGGATGTTGTTTATAATCATGTTTATAATATGAACACTTTTCCTTTTGAAAGTTTAGTTCCGGGTTATTATTTTCGGTTTGATGAAAAAGGAATTAAAACTAGTGCTAGTGGCTGTAATAACGATATTGCTTCAGAAAAAATAATGGTTCGCAATTTTATAATTCAGTCGATTAAACATTGGATGAACACATTTAATATTTCAGCCTTTAGATTTGATTTAATGGGACTTTTAGATATTAAAACGATGAATAAAGTTGAAAAAGAAGTAAAACTAATTGATTCTAAGGCATTAATTTATGGTGAGGGTTGGAATATTAACAATATTTTGCCGCAGGAATTAAGAGCTAATATGAAAAATTATGCTTTAATGCCCAATATTGCCTTTTTCAATGATAAGTTTCGTGATACGATTAAAGGTGGGACATTTTCTAAGCATTTAGGTTATGCTCTTGGCGGAAAGATTAAAAGAAGCGAGATATATTATCTTTTTACTGGTAGTGCTGTTGATCGGTATTTATTTTTAAGCCCAGCACAATCAATTAATTATGTTGAGTGCCATGATAATCATACCTTTTATGACCGGGCAAAAATACTTTCTCCACAGTTAAGTGAACAACAAATAAAAGATTATGCTAGATTAGCCTTAGGAATTGTTGTATTATCACAAGGAGTACCATTTATTCATTTGGGACAATCGTTTTTAAGAAGTAAAAAAGGAGTTGAAAACTCTTATAAATCAAGTGATGAAATAAATCAAGTTGACTGGGAGTTAAAGCATGTTCATCAAGATTTGGTTTCAACTTTAAAAGATTTAATTAAAATTAGAAAAACATACAAAGTTTTTCGATTACAAACCAATGCTGCTATACTAAACCAAATAAAAATAGCTCTTGATGCACCTTATGATAAGTCAATTCGGTTTTTATTAAAGGATTTAAATAAGACTCTGACAGTATTTTTTAAAAATGATTATCAAGTTGAGATGTTAAGTCCTGGTAGAGATTATCAGTTATTGTTTGATTCTGTTAAAATGGTTTTAATCAAAGAAAATGAAATACTTGCTGAAAAACCAGGAGTATATATATTTATAAAGGAGTAGAATAATGATTATTGAAGGTAAAGTAGAAAATATGAACATTGGCCAAGACTTTTTTAATTGTAATGTTGTAACTGCTAAAAAAGAGTATTATAATATTAAATTAAATAAAGAGCAAGCCAATGAAATTAGGCCAGAAAGAGTTTACGTGTTTGAAGTTGAAATCCAAATAGCAAATGATAAAACGCTGTATTTTTTAAAAGAATATCGTGATCTTTTAGATGAAATTGAAGACCCAGTTTTGTTAAAAGAAAAACTATCAGCTTATTATGAGTTTTCTAGTGAGCCAGTAGAAGTCTTGCAAAAAGAAATTGAAAAGTATTTAGACTCTATTAAAAATAAAATTATTAAAGAAATAACATTAGCTTTATATGAGAAATATAAAAAAAGCTTCTATCTTTATCCAGCTGCAGTACGCTTTCATCACGCCTATATTGGCGGGTTAAGTCATCATACTAAAACAATGTTAGACTTAGCAAACGCAGTAATGAAGGTTTATCCTTTTATCAATAAGGATTTAGTTTATAGTGGAGTTATCTTACATGATCTTTGCAAAGTTGATGAACTATCAGCTTATGCGGGCGGAGAATATACTAAAAAAGGACAACTTGTTGGTCATTTGGTAATGATTAGTCAAGAGATGTTGTTGCTGGCAAGCAAACTTGGTTATGAAAAAAGTGAAGAAGTTTTAATGCTAAATCATATCTTATTATCTCATCATGGGATACCTAACTTTGGAGCTGCTAAAAGGCCGCAAACAGCGGAAGCACTATTAGTGTGGTATGTTGATACAATTGACTCTAAGTTTGCCGTATTAGGACAAACCTTAAGTGAAATAGAGGAAGGAACATTTACGCAACCAATTGCGGTTTTAGATAAACAAAAATATTATAAACATAAAGTAAAATAAAAAAAGCTGAGTTGTCAAAACTCAGCTTAATTTTTAATTGAATATGTCAAACCAATCGCCAAACACATCACTAAATAGATCATTATCAATTGAATAACTCATAAATTGATTTTTGTTAATCAAAAGAATTTGAGCAAGTTTTGCATCCTTTGATGAGTCGGTGTATCTAAAGTTTGTGGAAACTAAAAACTTATATAGCAAGTGAAGTCTAGTGTAACTATTTTCGTATCTAGTTTTTATTGGAGCAAGATATGCTTCAAGAGCGGGTTTGATTTTTGTTGGAATTGACTCTAATCCATATTCAGAATCAATTTCATTTAAATAAATTCTTACTTGGTTTACTGATAATTGGTCTGTCTCGCTATAAGCGTTAAGATAATATTCGTTTTCAAGACGATCTTTAACTAATATATGTTCATAGATCATATATTCATCATCATCTCGAGCTTTGGAATCATTTTCTTCAGTATATTTAGCACTTTCTGCGACTTTGCCACCAGTAGCAAGAATTAAATGCCAGCCAAAACCAGATTGTAAAACTGTCTCATAACTTACGGGTCTTGTATCTAAGATTTGACTTGGGAATTTTTTATCAACGTCGTAATATTCTTCTTTAATCTCGTTATAAAGTTTAATTAAACTGCTATAAAATGCTTCATCAAAATGTTGTGATGATTCGGGGTAGTTTTTTTGGTTTGTTGTTGAGCCTAAAGATTCAAATTTAAGATATAGGCCTGCTTTTTTAAACTTAGCCCAACGGCATTCAGGTTTATATTCAGCGTTTTCTTCAGCATCACATGTATCTGGTCTAAACTTAGTTGCATCATTATATTCATTAACAATTGCCTCTAAACCATTTGCAAATGTTGCATAACGGCTAGCTTGGTCATGAATTAGCTGCATTAACTCTAAAACTAAATTTTTGTATTCTAATTGTTGAACCGGTGTAAGAGTTTCAAAGAAATCTTCTGGATCATCAGCACTATCATCTTCGTCCATGTCAACATAAATAAGAAGATGAGAAGCAGTTATTGAGAAGTATTGATCACGGGACTTATTGGCAAAGTAAGTAAATTTCTCATAAATATCCAAGCCGTAATGATTTTCATAATCTTCTAGATAAAGTTTTTCTATTTCATTGGCAATATAAAGTTTAGTAACAGCCTCGTCAATTGAGTTACTCTTAAAAGCTAACCTTAAGAAGTTTTTTCTTCCCATTGTCGCAGGATAGCCACTTTGCGCAAAAGCATTTTGGCCAAATTGTTTAATCAAGTTTTCAACATTTTCGCGGAATTCTTTCTTTTGTTCTGCAGTAATCTTTTGGGCATACTCACTAGCTAAAAAGGCTTTTCTAAGACCAATGTCCATCGCAACACTAACGCCTAGTCTGCTTTCAAGTTTTTCATAATAATCATCAACTAAAATATCAATATCATCCATCTTCGCAACAACAGTTGTACTTGGTTTTTTTGCTAAAGAGTAAGGACCATAATACATTGAAATATTTAAATATATTTCTTCATCGTAAATAACAATTTTAGTCTCATCTAGTCTTTCGCTTGCTTTGGAGCTTATATAAGAGTCTGTAAGTTTGGATTCAACAAGTTTGTTATAATATTCTTCAGCGTAATCTTTTAAAACTTCATCTTCTTCGTTTTCCCAAACAATTAGTTTCTTTTCATCATCTAGTTGGGCGAGCAAGTCTTGGTTATGATCTTCAAGTTTGAACATTAAAAAGTAGTAGTTACCATGGCTTCTTGGCGAAGAAGTAAATCTTGTTTCACCTTCTTTAGTGCTTAGGGTATCATACAAAGCAGTTCGAAGGGAAGCTTGGTGGAAATCTTTATATAATCTTGTAAATGCGCCGAGATTATCTTCATCATCATTAACTAAAGTATCGTCTTCTAAGATTGTAGTAAGAGTAGAGTAAGTGTTAATATCGTATTGTGTTTTATAAGGATAAATAAAATTATAAATTTCTAAAAATTTCACAAGCGTTTCATCAAGCGATAAAACCATATCAGCATGCTCAGTTGGTAAGCGATCAGGATTAATAACGTATGAATCATAATAAAGTTGATGTTCAGATTCAGACAAACTGCCATTTTTACCTTCTAAGCTAAGATTTTCTAACACTTCAAGGGCATAACCATCAACAACATCTGCACGTGGGTTGGGTAGTTCATACCAATTCGAACGATAAGCTTTTAAATTAAAATGTCTTAAGGTTTGGTTAGCCTCATAGCTATTGGTAAAGCGAATAGTGATTGCACTAAGAGGATATCTTTTTTCAATGTTAGCTTGAAAATAACTTTGAATATCTTTGCCTTTATCGATATAAGCAGCAGAATCTTCATCTACTACTTCCTCTTCTAATTTTTCTTTTGCATATGCTTTTCTGGCAACATCTAAATGATAATAATTTAAAACAGATTCATTATGATCGGTAAAATCAGTAGTATCAATATCGCTATTGGTAATAGTTACCCCAAGCAAATACATTGAATCAACATACTCATTAATTGTCCGAGTTAACAAATCAGCATCTAATTCTTTAATATCATCAACCTCATCAGTGCCAAAAATAGCCTTATTAGCGGCTTTTATTAGATCTTCTTTATAATCTTCAGGATTTTCTTTTATTGCGGTTAATTCCTCTTGGAAAAGGATTTCATAAAACATTCTTTCCAGTTGAGATATACCGGCAACCTTCATTTCATCGTATAACTCTTTTTTGGTTACTTGATAACCATCACCACTTAAATAAACAGCATCATCAACTGAACCATAAGGGGTTTTTAGTTCGCCTTTCTTGCAGGCAACAAGAACTAAAGTGCCAGTTAACACGATAACAAACAAAAGGATGCGTTTTATAATATTTACTTTTTTCACAATTTTCACTCCTTGGTTAAAAAAATAACAGCATTTATAATATAACATAGTTATAAATTGTTTGCAATGATTTTCGCGTTTAAGGATAGATGACTATCACTTAAAACTAAAAACTATGATATCATAGATTTATATATTTTTCAAAACAATTTTACTTATGATAAAATATTATTAGCAACACGCTTTTTTTAAGCAATTATTAATAGGGCTGTTAAAATGGGGGTGAATTTGAGTTTTTAACTCAATAAAGGATGAAATTTTACGTTATTGCATCAAGTTCTAAAGGCAATGCAAGCTATCTTGAAACAAAGTCACATAAAATCTTAATTGATGCTGGTATCTCTTTTTTAAAAATTAAGTTAGGTTTAAAAAAAATTGGTGTTGAAATTGAACAAATAACAGATTTATTGATTACTCATGAGCATAGCGATCATGTAAAAGGACTGGATATGTTATTAAAGCATATTAAACCAAATATCTATCTTTCAGAGGGTACCAAAAAAGCATTAAAACTTAATTTTCCAGTTAATATATTAAAAGCATTTGAACAAGTCGAATTAAATGATTTAAAAATTATGCCACTGCCGCTTTCCCATGATGCTAATGAGCCATTGGGTTTTTTGTTTTCAAATGGTGAAAATAAAATTGCCTATTTAACTGACACAGGTTATATAAATCAACAAGTTCTAAATTTAATTGAAAACTCAACTCTTTATTTTCTAGAATCAAATCATGATGCATTTATGCTAACTAACTCAAATCGGCCATTTCATTTAATTAGAAGAATTCTTAATGAAAAAGGACATCTTTCTAATTATGATGCAGCATATTATTTTGCTAAAGCGTTTGGTGATAAAACAAAATACTTAATATTTGCTCATATAAGTCAGGAATGTAATACTCTTGATTTAATAAAAAGCACATTTAATGAAATCCTTTTATCACAAGAAAAAGCGTTTAATCATATTAGTTTTAAAGCTGCTAAACCAGATGAACCAATTAAGGCGATTGTTTTATGATTATTACAATTATTGCTGTGGGGAAAATTAAAAATAAGGCGATTATTGAGGAGATAAAAAACTATCTTAAACAAATTCCCGTACAAGTAAAGATAGTAGAAATTAAAGATGAACCAACGTTTTTGGAATTAAAAAAAGAAAGTGCTGCAATCAGGGAGAAAATACCAGCTAATAGTTTTTTAGTTGTCTTAGATATTAATGGTAAAAAATATGATTCTTTTTTATTTGCTAAAAAGTTGAAACTATGGTTAGAAGAAAAACGCAATGTAGTTTTTGTTATTGGCGGATCTTATGGAGTCGAAAAAACTATATTATTAAAGGCTAATGAAACCCTTAGCCTATCAGGCTTTACTTTTCCTCATCAAATAGTGCGTTTGTTATTAGTTGAGCAAATATATCGGGCCTTTAAAATTAACCAAAACCATCCGTATCATAAGTGAGGATAATATGATTAAATATGTAATATGGGATTTCAATGGTACAATTCTTGATGATAAAAAATTATCGTTAGAGTTATTAAACCAAATGCTTAAAAAACAAAACAAGCCCAAAATCACAATGACTAAGTATTTAAAGATATTTGGTTTTCCAATTAAAGATTATTATCTGAAAGCGGGAATTAGTTTTGCTCAGGAGTCGTTTTTAAGTATGGCAAAGTGGTATATTAAAGTTTATCAGCCAAAAAGTTTAGAGTGTAGCCTTAATGAGGGAGTAGAAGAAACGTTAAAAGCTTTAAATGAAAAAGGCATTAAAAATATTTGTCTTTCCGCTTCTAAGTATGAAAACTTAAAAATGCAGTTAGATCATTTTCAAATAACCAAGTATTTTGATGCTATTTTAGGACTTGATAACATTATTGCTGATGGTAAGTTAGAGGTGGGGTTAAACTATTTAAAAACTCATCAAATAGATCCTAACGCATGTATTTTAATTGGCGATACTAATTTAGATTATGAGATTGCTATAAAAATGGGAGTAATGCCTGTTTTATATGCTAATGGTCATCAAGCAAAAAGTAGATTACTAACAAAAACAGAATATGTAGTCGATAATATTAAAGACTTATTAAAGATAATAAAAGGAAAGGAGAAGAGCTTATGAAGAAGTTTTTTGCGGATTTTAAAAAGTTTATTAGTAAAGGAAATGTATTAGATTTAGCCATTGGAATGATTATTGGGGCGGCTTTTAACGCGATTGTAAAAAGCCTAGTTAATGATGTTTTGATGCCAACAATTGGTTTCTTTTTTGGTCAAGGAGATCTAAATGATCAATTTTTTGTCTTAAGAGGAACTGCCTCATATATACCAAATCCAGTCACAGGAGTTTTAGAACTTGTTAAATCAGAAAATGCAGTACTACTTTATTGGGGCAGGTTTTTTCAAAGCATTATTGACTTTTTAATTATTGGTCTTACACTATTTATAATTGTTAAGGTAGCGATTAGTGTTCAAAAAAAGGCTGAAACGAGAAAACAAGCGATTAAAGCTAAACTTCTTAAAAAACAAGGTATAGTTGAACCTGTTGAACCAGAAGAAGAAGAGGAAGAAGAAGTTAGTGAAGAAATTTTGCTTCTTAGAGAAATCAGGGATTCTTTGAAAGTAAACAAGGAAGAAAAAGCATAAATAAAAGGTAAATTAAAAGAAAAGAAGAAGGCTTAATGGAGTCTTCTTTTTCTTTGTTGTTTGTTGTATATTTAGCGATTTTATGTTAACATTAATAAAAAGTTATGGTTAAGATTAAACCTCAAGGAGATATTGAAAATGATTGTTCAAATGAACTTTAATGCGACCAAAGAACAAGCAGTAAAAGTAATTGATTTTTTAGAGAAAAAAGGCTATGTTGTCAAGGATGTATCCAGTGAAAATGTAGTAATATTTGGAATTATTGGTGATACTAAATCGCTTAATCCTTCTGATATAGAAGCATTTGCGGGTGTTTATAAAGCGGTTAGAATTCAAAAACCTTATAAACTAGCCAGTAGAGCCTTTAAGCAAGAAGATACGGTAATTAAGATAAAAGATGGTTATTATATTGGTAAAGGTAGTTTTCAAATAATAGCTGGCACTTGTTCAGTTGAGACATATGAAATAACCAGACAAGTAGCAAAAGCTCTTGTTAAAAATAAAGTTAAATTGATAAGAGGTGGAGCTTTTAAACCTAGAACATCGCCATATTCTTTTCAAGGCCTTGGAGAACAGGGCCTAAAGATTTTAGCTTTAGTGGCTCAAGAAGAAGATTTGTTTGTTGTTAGTGAGATTATGAGTGAAGACCAAATTGAATTATTTGAAAAGTATGTTGATGTTTTTCAAGTTGGAGCCAGAAACATGCAAAACTTTCAACTTTTAAAAGCTTTAGGTCAAAAAACTACAAAACCGATTATCTTAAAAAGAGGTCTATCGGCGACAGTTGAAGAGTGGTTAATGAGTGCTGAGTATATTTTAAACGGTGGTAACCCCAACGTTATTTTGTGTGAAAGAGGAATTCGCACTTTTGAAAAATATACGCGCAATACACTTGATATTAGTGCTGTTCTAGCGGTTAAAGAACTTTCGCATTTGCCAGTGATTGTAGATCCGTCTCATGCAAGCGGAAAATACCAAATGATTGAAAAATTATCGCTTGCGAGTTTGGTAGTTGGAGCTGATGGTGTGATGATTGAGATTCACCCTAATCCAGAGTTTGCCTATTCAGATGGTGCTCAGTCTTTAAAGTTAGAAAAGTTTGATGAGGTAGTTAAATCGTTAAATAAATTAAAAGGAAAAATATGAAAAACGTTAGATATTTTATTGTCGGTCTTGGAATGATTGGCGCTTCCTATGCGAAAAAGTTAGCAAAGGCTGGTTATTTGGTTTATGGACACGACATTGATGAGAAAACAAATAAAATAGCATTAAAAAAGGGCTATATTAAAGATTATGGTCTTGATTTTCTGCCTAATAGTGATGTTGTTATTCTAACGCTTTATCCAAAAGCAAATGTTGAGTTTGTTAAAAAGAATATTAATCGATTTGACAGTGTTAAGTTTGTTACTGATGTAGCAGGTATCAAAGAGAAAAACACTGATGAAATAGCTTTTTTATTGAAAGATAAAACAGTCTATCTTTCTCATCATCCGATGGCCGGAAGTGAAAAAAGCGGAATTATGGCTGCTAATGAAAATGTCTTTAAAAACGCTAATTTTTTGATTATTGGCAATAAAGAAAGTCAAGGTATTGAGTATTTACTGGATCTTTTTAGAAATCTTAATTTTGGTCGAGTTTCAATAATTGATCAAAGCACACATGATTTGATGATTTCATTTACTTCACAATTACCACACTTGATTGCTGTTGGTTTAGTTAACAGTGATATCTATGAAAATACAAAAGACTTTTCGGGTGATTCATTTAAAGATTTAACTAGAATTGCTAATATTAATGTAGAGTTATGGAGTGAACTTTTTTTTAGTAACAAAGATTATTTGCTTAATGATATGAAACGTTTTAAAGTTGAGCTAGAAAAGTTAATTGCAGCCCTGGAAAAAAACGATGAAAAAGAGCTTAAAAAACTTTTGACAACCGCAAAGGAAAAAAGGAATAGTTATGAAAAAACTAATCATTAAAACAAAACAGTATTCGTATCCGCTTTTTATCGGAAGAAATATCAATTTAGAAGAACAGCTTAATAGTTTTAAAGATAAGCGTTTATTTATTATTACTGATTCAAATCTTGAAAGGCTTTATTTGGAATATTTAAGAAAACAACTAGCTACTTTTAGATATGATATTATTACTGTAAATGCAGGAGAAGAATCAAAAAGCATTGAGGTATATAAGATTATTTTGAATCGTCTTTTTAAGCTAAATATTCAAAAAAAGGATGTTATAATCGCTTTTGGTGGAGGAGTAGTCGGTGATCTAGCAGGTTTTATTGCTGCAACAGTTTACCGGGGTGTTAGTTTTGTTAATATCCCCACTAGCCTTTTGGCAATGGCAGATAGCAGTATTGGTGGGAAAACTGGAATTGATGCGGTATTTGGGAAAAACTTAATTGGAGCATATAAACAACCAGAGCTTGTATTAATTGACTTAGAGTTTTTAAAAACATTGGAAAAAGATGAGTATAAAAACGGATTAGCAGAAATAATTAAAGCTGGTTTTATTTATGATAAAAGAATTATAAGAATGCTTTTAAGAAAAAAGCATAACGAGGATAAACTGCTTTTAAGAGCAATTAAAGTTAAAAAGGCTATCGTTATTAAAGACCCTTATGAAAACTATTTAAGAATGGTTCTTAATTTTGGCCATACTTTTGGTCATGCAATTGAGCAGTTTCATAATTATGAATATAAACACGGGCTTTGTGTGGCTATGGGAATGCATTTAGCCCTTATCTACGGTATTAAAAGCAAACAGAGCAAGCCCAAAACATTAAAAATACTTACGAGGCTATATGAAAAATATGAACTACCTTTATTTAAATCTAGTTCTGATATATATTTAGAAAACATTAAGTATGATAAAAAAAGTATTAATGATGAAGTTTACTTTATTGTTGCACCAAAAATAGGCAAAGCTAAAATCGTTAAAATCTTAAAGGAGTCGTTATATGATTTGTCAAATTAAACCTTCGCAATTAAATGGCGAAATTGAAATTGTTCCTTCTAAAAGCATAATGCACCGGGCTTTGATTGCTGCTAGTTTAGCTGATGGGCAGTCAACTATCTTTAATCCGCTTTTTGCCATTGATACCCTACAGACAATCGATGGCCTGAAAAAGCTTGGTACAGTTTTTGAAACAAGATTAGAAGAAATCTCTGTTGTTGGCGGAAACATTAGACATACCGCCAAACCAATTATTACTAAAGATTCAGGGTCAACCTTAAGGTTTTTAATTCCGGTGTCGCTTTTGACTTTAGAAAAAGAGCATTTTATTATTAGCGAATCGCTTGCCAAAAGACCAATGGATCCCTTTAAAAATGCGTTTAAACAAAAAGGAATATATTATGAAGCTGATGGCCTTAATATTTACTGTCAAGGGCCACTTAAACCGGGCGAATATATTATACCTGGTGATGTTTCTAGTCAATTTATTAGTGGTCTTCTTTTTGTTTTACCAACACTAGATGGTGATTCAAAGATTATTATTAAAGGCAATTATGAATCAAAAAGTTATGTTGATATGACAATTAGTGTTTTAAAAGCCTTTCAAGTAGAAGTAATAGAAAAAAGCAATGTTATTTTTATTAAAGGCAATCAAAAATATCGGCCTACAAGTATTAAAGTGGAAGGTGATTACTCGCAGGCGGCATTTTTCTTAGCCGCAGCAGCAATTGGTCATAAAATTAGTTTAAAAGGATTAAGTAAAAACTCCCTTCAAGGTGATAGAGCAATCTTAGACTTTTTAACTGCATATGGCTGTGAGATAACATTTTCCGAAAGTATTAGAGTTACTAAAAAAGAGACTCAAAACGTGGAAGTTGATATTTCTAACTCGCCAGATTTAGGTCCGATTCTATTTGCGATGGCAGCGATGTCAGAAAGCCAGATTACCATTAAAGGTATTAAACGTTTGCGCTATAAAGAATCAGATAGAATCAAAGCAATGTGTACAAACTTGTCTTTAATTGGTAGTAAATTTGAACTTTCGGATAATCAAATCACCTTTTATCCAGCAAAATTAAAAGGTGGAGTGGTAGTTGATTCATTTAATGATCACCGGATAGTAATGAGTATGGCAATAATGGGAACTGTTTTAGATGGTGGGATATTAATATCTGGTTATCAAGCAGTTAATAAAAGTTATCCGACGTTTTTTGAAGATTTAAGATATTTAGGAGCGTTTGTTGATGAAATTAAAGAGCATTAGAGAAAAAATTGATCAAATTGATAAACAAATTTCAATTCTTTTAAACAAAAGATTTAAACTTATTAAAGAAGTTAAAGAAGTTAAAAAGGCTTCAGGGATTGCAGTTTGGGATAAAACAAGAGAAAAACAAATTATCGACTCTAATCAAAAACATATTGAAAAAGAGTTTTTAGAAATGTTTAAAAGTGTTTATTTAGCTATTTTTACAGCGGCAAAATCTTATGAAGAAAATGAATAAATACGGATTAATTGGCAGTAATATATCTTATTCGGTGAGTAAACTATTACATGAAGAAATTGCTAGATTAAACAATTTAGAATATGAATATGAAATAATTGATATCAAGGTTAGCCAGTTAGCACATTATATCGAACTACTTAAAAAAGGAGTTTATCAAGGCTTTAATGTAACGATTCCTTTTAAAGAAAAAGTAATACCCTATGTTGATCGATTAACTACAAAAGCAAAACAAATTAAGGTTGTTAATACACTTTATTATCAAAACGGGAAAGTTGTTGGTGATAATACAGATTATTATGGGTTTTTAAAAATGCTAAGGGTTAATAATATTTTTAATAAAGGGTATAAAAAAGCTTATATTTTAGGTAGCGGCGGAGCAGCAAAGGCGGTTTATCTAGTTTTAAAAGAAAAAGGTTTTGATTGTGTTGTTGTGGCGCTTGAGCAGAATGCTTATTCCTATTTTGAAAAGGTAATTACTTATGAAGACTTTGAAAGTATAAAAGATATTGAGTTACTTATTAATGCCACTCCCGTAGGAACATATCCAAGTAAAGAAGCAGTTATCAAACCAACAGGTAAAAGTTTTAAAATGATTATTGATTTAATTTATAATCCACTTACTACTACTTTGATGAGTTATGCTAAAAATCATTTAAATGGTCTTGAGATGTTAATTTTTCAAGCAATTAAAGCCCAAGAGTTGTGGCAAAATAAGGTGTTATTAAAGGGTAGTAAAAGTATAAATAAAATAAAGGAGGTCCTTGTTAATGAACTCATACGGAAAACTATTTAGAATCTCAATATTTGGTGAATCACACGGAGAAAAAGTTGGTGTAGTTATTGATGGGATGAGAGCGGGAATTAAAGTTGATGAGGATATCATTAATCAGGCTTTAGAAAGAAGAAAACCAAATTATGTCGGTTCAACTCCCAGAAAAGAAAGTGATACTTATATAATAGAATCTGGTGTTTATAATGGTTTTACAACTGGAACACCAATTTTAGTAAGCGTTGAAAACAAAAATATTATTAAAAAAGACTATGATGAGTTTGTCTTTCATAATAGACCTTCTCATGTTGATTTTGTTTCTAAGGTTAAATATAAAGGTTATAATAATTTGCCTGGTTCGGGTCATTTTTCTGGAAGACTTACTGTTGCTTTAGTTATTGCAGGAGCTTTTGCGAAAATGATGGTTAATTATGAGGTTAAAACTGAAATAATCAAGGTAGGTAAGTTAGATGATTTAAGTAAGTTAGATGAGTATATAAAAAAAGTTAAAGATGAAAATGATTCAGCCGGAGCAGTCATAAAGCTTACAGTAAAAAATGTTGAAGCAGGGTTGGGTGAGCCTTTTTTTTCATCAGTTGAAAGTAGGTTATCTCATATCTTATATAGTGTTCCAGGTGTAAAAGGTGTTAGCTTTGGTGTGGGATTTAAAGGGGTGCGTATGCTGGGAAGCGAGTTTAATGATCTTATTATTAACGAAAAAGGTGAAACACTAACCAATAACAACGGGGGAATAAACGGTGGAATTACTAATGGAAATGATTTAGTTGTTAATGTTTTTATTAGACCAGCTGCATCAATTGCTAAATCGCAAAAAACGTTTAACTTTAAAACAAAGAAAATTGAAGAGTTAACAATTAAAGGTAGACATGATAGCTTTATCGCCCAAAGAGCGTTAGTAGTTTTAGAAAGTGCAGTTTTAATTGGACTTGTGGATTTATGGTTAGAAAAAAGAAGTAGGGAGTAAAGTATTTTTACTTCCTTTTTGTTATAATAAGACTATGGAAATTAATAAATTACTGGGTGTTGGCATTAAAACTTCCCAAATTCTTAATCAAAGAGGGATTTTCACAATTAAAGATTTGCTTTTTTTGTTGCCAAAAAGATATGAATCCTTTAAAGAGGATTCTTTATTGCTGGCTGTTGATAAAACAAATATCACCACTACGGGAATTGTTGTTGATACACCTAAGGTAATTGATCATCGGGGCACATTAAAAAGCCTGCAGTTTAAAATTCTTGTGGAGCATGAAACTTATTTGGTTATTGCTTATAGAAGAGAATACTTAAAAGATACCCTAAAAGAAAATATGATTGTTCAAGTAAAGGGTAGATTTGAGAAAAAAAAGAAAAGAATTACTGCGTCTCATGTCTTATTAAACCCAATTAAAGCAGAATTAAAACCTGTTTATGATATTGAAGGTTTATATGATACAAATGTTAGTAAAATAATTAAGGCAATTTTTACAAACCATAAGGCAAGGGTTGTGGAGATTCTACCAGAAAAGCTCCTTAAAAAGAATAATCTAATTGATCGTTATGATATGATCTATTATCTTCATTTTCCCCAAAGCTTTCATAATTTAGCAAAAGCGCAAAAGCGGTTTAAATATGAAGAAGCGTTGTTTTTTCAGCTTAAAATTATGAGAGAAAAATTAATTAGCCAAAACATTAATAAAATACCTAAAGTTTATAATCTTGATTTGGTTAAAGAGTTTATTAAAAATATCCCTTATGAACTAACCAATGATCAGAAAAAAGCAGTCAATGACATTTTTAGTGATTTTAAAAAGCCATATCCTGTGAAAAGGTTAATTCAAGGTGATGTTGGCTCAGGAAAGACTGTTGTTGTTGCGATATCAATATATGGAGCTAAAACAGCGGGGTTTCAAAGTGCTATTATGGCTCCAACTGAAGTCTTAGCACAGCAGCATTATGAACTTTTTAAAAGTAATTATCCAAATCTTAAAAGCGTACTTCTAATTGGTTCAACAAAAAACAAAGAAAAAGTTAAAGAAAAAATTAAAAACCATGAATATGATCTAATAATTGGGACACATGCACTTTTGACTGAGGATACAGTCTTTGCTAATTTAGGGTTTGTGGTTATCGATGAGCAACACAGATTTGGAGTTGTTGCCAGAGAAACTTTAGAAGAAAAGGGTAATGCCGATATTTGTTATTTAACTGCCACACCAATCCCTAGAACATTGGCGATTGTTTTATTTGGCGATATGGAAATCTCCACAATTTATGAAAAACCTTCTGGAAGGTTGCCTGTGATAACTAAGTATTTTACCTTAAATCAAGAAGCAAGTGTTTTTGAACACGTGAAAAAAGAGTTAAAAAAAGGCAATCAAGCTTATTTTGTTGCTCCCTCGATTGAAAGTGATTTTAGGGGCGAAAGTGTTGTTAGTTTGTCTTTAAGAGTTAAGAAAAACTTTGATACTCCTATTTTTATTCTTCATGGTAAGCTTAGTGGTCAGGAAAAACAAGAAATAATGGAAAATTTTTCGAAAACTAAGGGGGCAATTTTAATCTCAACAACCGTTATTGAAGTTGGGCTTGATATTAAAGGCGCAACGATGATGGTTATTTTTGGCGGCAATTATTTTGGCTTAAGCCAACTTCATCAACTGCGTGGTAGAGTTGGTAGAAGCGATATGCAAAGCTATTGTTATGTGATAAGTGAGGACATTGATGTTAAAAGACTGCAGCTTTTTGAAAAAACATTAGATGGATTTATCTTAAGTGAATATGACTTAGAACATCGAGGGCCAGGCGAGTTTTTAGGCATTAAACAAAGCGGAATGATAGATTTTAGATATGCTAATATTGCAAGTGATTTTGAGCTTTTTGTTAAAGCAAAAGAAGATGCTTTATGGCTGCTTAAAAACAAAGATGGTTATAATTATTTTCTCAGACAAACAAAAAGATCAATGGACTTATAGAATTTCTTAGTAATTTAGTTTATCGGTATTAATTTGTGCTATAATAACAGCACTAAAGATTAAAGAAAGGAGAATATCCAATATTTTGGATATAATTACTTTTATGATAAAAATAGCGCTTGATGCAATGGGCGGTGACTTTGGTCCAGCAGAAAATGTTAAAGGAGCGATAAAGGCCATTAATACATTTACTGATATTGAAATCGAACTTTTTGGTGATGAAGAGCTAATTGAAAAATATTTAGTTCCTAACCCAAGACTGAAAGTTGTTCATTCAAATTCAGTAATTGAAATGGGAGAAACTAATCCTGTTAGCGCCATTAGAAATAAAAAAGACTCCAGTATGGTTATGGCAATGAGAAGTGTTAAAGAAGGTAGTAATGATGCAGTTGTTTCATCTGGACCAACCCAAGCACTTGTTGTTGGGGGACATTTAATTATCAAAAGAATGGAAAAAATGCGTCGGGTTGCTTTAGCACCAATTATTCCTTCTCTTGATAAAAGGGGGAGAATTCTACTTGATGTGGGAGCTAATGTTGAGCTGAGACCTGAGCATATTTTAGAGTTTGCCATCTATGCTTCAGTTGTTGCCAAACTTTTTATAAAACGAGAAAACCCAACAGTAGGCCTAATTAATATTGGTAGTGAACCGGGTAAGGGACGAGAATTTGAAAATAAAGTTTATGATCTTTTAAGTAATTCTGATTTAATTAACTTTATTGGTAACCTTGAAGCAAAAGAAGTTTTATCCACTCAAGCTGATATTTTAATTACCGATGGGTTTACAGGCAATATTGTATTAAAGTCAGTTGAAGGTACTGCTAAAGCTTTAGGCCAGATGTTAAAAGAAGAAATTAAATCTTCTTTTTCGGGGAAAATTGGCTATTTATTTATGCGGAAAAATTTAAAAAGGTTTGCTAAAAGACTTGATGCGAGCCAAATTGGTGGAACGCTAGTTTATGGTCTTAATGCGCCTGTTTTTAAAGCTCATGGTTCTTCTGATAGTGTGGCGATATTTAACGCAATAAGACAAGCAAGAACGTTTGTTTTAGAAGATATTATTAATAAAGTAAATGAACATTTAGAAAAATTAGATAAACAAGCTATAGGTGATAATAATTAATAAATTAGAAAAAATCTTAAAGGTAAAAATGCGCAATAAAGATTTACTTAAACAAGCTCTTACCCACTCAAGTTATTCCAATGAGTATGAAAACTCACCCAATAATGAACGGTTAGAGTTTTTAGGTGATGCGATAATTGGTTTTTTAATGGGAGAATATCTTTTTAAAAAAGGGATTTCAAAAGAAGGAGAACTTTCCAAAAAAAGAGCACAAGCTGTGCGTGAAGAGGCTCTTTTTAAATATGCCTCACATATTGATTTGGGTTCTTATTTAAGGCTTGGAAAAGGATCTTTGCTGTCAAAAGGGAGGGAAAATCCTTCAATTGTTGCAGATGCTTTTGAGGCTTTATTTGCTGCTGTTTACTTAGATTTGGGGTTTTTAGCAGCTAGACGTCTTTTTTATCGGTTGATTGTGCCTAATTTAGAAGATGTTAAAACAATAAAAGATTATAAATCAACATTACAAGAGTTTGTCCAAACAGACAGAAAAAATATCTCTTATCACATGGAAGGTGAAAAAGGGCCATCGCACGATAAAACATTTAAAGTTAGTGTGAGAGTTGATGATATTATCTTGGGTGTTGGGATAGCAAAAACAAAAAAAGAAGCAGAACAAAAAGCTGCCCAGATGGCACTGGCAAAACTTGCAAAGGAGAATAAATAAGATTATGTTAGAAAAATTGTTTGAAGAAGGCTTATTTAATTATCAAGATTTAGTTATAAAGTATCATCAAAAGCTTAATTTATCAGCAAATGAAGTGATTGTATTAATTCAGCTTTTATCTTTAGCACTTAAAAGAAGATATAATCTTTCAACTAATTCAATCTCCAGACTTACTACCTTAAAAATGAATGAGGTTGGTGAAATTATTAATGAGTTATTTGATAAGAATTTAATTTCGATTTATTTTGCAAGTAAAAGTGATAAAAAAGTTGGTGAAATGTTTTCTTTAAAGCCTTTTTTTGCTAAAGTAACTGAGATTATTGAAGGCGAAATTAAAAAGCAAAAAGAGCTGCAAAATATAACTGATATTGAAAAAGTAATTCAAGAATTAGAAAAAGCATTTCAAAGGCCTTTATCACCGACTAATTTAGAAATAATTAAACAATGGTTTTTTGATGATTTTTCTAAAGAACAAATAACAAAAGCCCTAGAAGTAACAATTTCTCATAAAAGAAAAACGGTAGCGTATGTTGATAGAGTATTAAGAAGTAGGTCAATAGAAACATCTTCATCAATTGATGAAAAAACAGCAGCTATACTACGAAAACTGGTAGGAAAATAATGAATAAAGCAGATACTATTATGATTGCTTTAGATAAACTTTTTCCTAATGCTAAGGCTGAGCTGAATTTTATTAATCATTACGAGCTCATAATCGCAGTTATTTTATCTGCACAAACCACAGATGTTCAAGTTAATTTAGTAACAAAAAACTTATTTGCAAAATATCCGACATTTCAAGCGTTGTCAAAAGCAAATCTAGCTGATGTAGAAAAAATTATTAAAACAATCGGTCTTTACCGCAATAAAGCTAAATATATAATTGCTAATGCTAAAATAGTTACAGATAAATATGACGGTATTCTTCCAAATGACCGTAAAATTTTAGAGTCACTTCCTGGCGTTGGCAGGAAAACGGCTAATGTAGTTTTAGCTAATGCTTTTAATGTTCCAACTTTAGCAGTCGATACGCATGTCTACCGCGTTTCTATTCGCCTAGGGCTTGCAAGTAAAAATGATAATGTTTATCAAACAGAACAAAAATTATACAAAATTTTTCCTCAAGACAAATGGATAAAACTTCATCACCAATTAATTTTTTTTGGCAGATATATTTGTTTAGCCAGAAGTCCTAAGTGCTTTTCCTGTCCGCTTTTTGATGTTTGCCAATATGAGTTTAAAACGAAAACCTTGCCCTAAGGTTTTTTTTATCAAAAAATAATTGACAAAATTTCTTTTATTATAATAATAGGTCATAGGAAGTCTTAGGAGGAAAGCATGAAACAACTAAATGATTTAATTATTACTAGAATTAAACAAAAAGTAGTCAATGACAATTTGATTAATGGTAGACTGGGCGCAACCATTAAGTTAAAACGAAAAGAAAAGGATATGACTTTAAATGATTTTAGTGAAAACTACGGTATATCTATTTCTTATTTATCGAAAATAGAAAACAATATAATGCAGCCCAATGTGGAGTATTTAAGTAACTTGTTAGAAGATTTACAAATAAACGAAAAAGATTTTTCTAGTGGTTTAACGATGAATCTTTGGTATAAAAAACTTGTTTCTACGATAATAGGTTTAAAAAGTTATAAAGATGAGATAAAATCTTATATTAAAACAAGAGAAGATTTTCAAGCAAAAATTCTTGAGTTTTCCTTGCTTGTTAGTGAAGGCAAAGTTGCTGAGGTTGGGCAAATAGTAAGTAGTTTGGTCCATAATATTGAACTGATGCAGACAATTGAGTTTAGCATATTTGCTTTTTCGCTTGCCTGTTTTCATATTAAAACCAAAGACCTTTTTGCTGCTGGACAGATTATGCAACAGATTTCAAGATATTATATTAAAGATAATTTGCTTGAGGTTTGGTATTATGAAATTCTTTTTGAGTTAAGTTTGTATCAGGAGTCTTATTTTTATTTGCTTAAAGTTACTAAAGGTCTGCTTTTTTCTTATTTTAGTTTTGGTCTTATTACAAAAATTAAAAAAATTAGAAACCGGTTTATTACCTCTTTAGGTTATTTTTTGGATCCGGGAAAATTTAGTGAAGATTTTAAAAATTCAGGCAGTTTTCGTAGCTACCGTTTATCGCTTATTCTTTATCAAAAGCATAGTGAGTTTTTACAACTTGAAAAACAAAATGATTTAGCGCAGTTATTATATGATGAGTTTCAGGGTGAGAGTGATAAGGTTATTAAAAATAAAGATTTAATTGATTATTATGATGATCCGTTTGAACAAGCTTTGCAAGAGTATTTTAAATATAAATATGATTTAAAAAGACTTGATTATTATTTAAAAAATGTTCTTTTTGCTGACGCTGGACCTTCGCAACATTACTATAGTACTCATTTTTTGGCTAAAATGCTTATTAGAAATTTAAGTCAACAATACAAATATAAAGAATGCTTCTTATTAACAAAGAAAGTCAATCAATTAGATCAAAAACGCAAACAAAACCATAAAAGTAAAAACCTTGTCAGTATAAACTTTTAAAATATAATATTTACAATTGACCTTTCTGCCCTATTTTAGTAAAATACTCTTAGCGCAGTAAGGGAGATATTAATGAAGCGAATAAAAAACTTATTTAATTTTGCAAAAGGGTACTATTGGATGATAGCCTTAATTATATTGTTTGTGGTTGTTAATAGACTAACATATTCTTATGTGCCACTTTTTACTCAGTATCTATTTGCATTTTTAGAAAAAAAAGATCCGCAGATGCTATATGATGTAAATTTTCCTAAATTTGTTTTAGGATTTTTTTCATCTTTTGATCCAATGGTGCTTGTTTTAAAACTTGCGCTTGTTTTAGCAATCTTTCAAAGTTTACGCTTTATTATGTTCTTTTTAGAGTCGTTTTTTCGTGGTTTTACTAATGAAAGTATCCAAAAGAAGTTAAGAAATAAACTCTATGATCATATTCAATCGCTGGATTATCAATACCATAACAATGTTGATATTGGTGATTTAATTCAAAGGGTGACAACGGATATCGATACAATCGGTTTTTTTCTTGCTGAAAGGTTTTCAGAGGTTTTCCGAATAATTGCGACAATTACTTTTGGCATTATTCAAATTTATTTTATTCATCCATTGATGGTGTTTATTACTTTAATAGCAGTTCCTATTACAGGAACAATGTCTTTTTTTTATTATCGTTATGTTAATAAAGCTTATAAAATAATTGAAGAAAAAGAAGCAAATATGATAACGATTATTCAAGAAAACTTAAATGGGGCAAAAATTGTTAGAGCGTTTGCTAATGAAGCACATGAAATAAATAAAATGAATCAAGCCAACATTGATTATTCGAAAAGTGCAAGAAAACTGGATAAGGTAAGTGCTTTTTACTGGGCAGCTAATGATACAATCGCAATGCTTCAATATGCAATTCCAGTAATCGTTGCTGTTGTGTTAACAAGAGCTAATTTAATGACAACCGATAAAATGATTGCAATCATTATGTTAATAGGGATGTTAATATGGCCAATTAGGGGCCTGGGAAGACTTATTGGTGATTTTGGTAGAGCTTTAGTTAGCACGGACCGAATTAAAGAAATTACTAATATTCCAAGTGAGTTTGTTGTAAATGGGAAGTTAAAACCGAAAATAAAGGGCAATATTGCTTTTAAAGATGTAAGTTTTAAGTTTCATGATTCTAACGAACACTTATTAAATAAGGTTAACTTTGAAATCAAAAAAGGTGAAACAGTTGCTGTAGTAGGTCGTACTGGTTCAGGAAAATCAACAATAGTTAACCTACTCACAAGAATGCTTGAGCTGAGTTCAGGTGAGATTTTACTTGATGGTATATCGATAAAAGATATTGAAAAACATTATTTAAGAAAAAATATGGGAGTTGTATTGCAAGAACCATTTTTATATTCAAAAACTGTTTATGAAAACATTGCAATCTCTAATCCAAGCGTTAACAGAAAGGCTGTTTATCAAGCAGCTCAAGTTGCCTCACTAGAAAGAGATATTAATATTTTTGAAAAAGGTTATGATACAGTAGTTGGTGAAAAAGGAACAACATTATCTGGTGGTCAAAAACAAAGAGTTGCGATTGCTAGAATTTTACTTGAGGATAAGCCGATTTTGGTTTTTGATGATTCTTTAAGTGCCGTTGATACTCATACAGATATGATGATTAGAGAAGCCCTTTCTAATAAAGAAAGTAAAGCAACAACAATTATTATTACTCACCGAATTACAACTGCTAAACAAGCAGATAAAATAATTGTTTTAGATGAAGGAAAAATCAGTGATGTTGGTACTCACGATCTTTTAAAGGATAAACCAGGACTTTATAAAAAGTTATGGGATATTCAAGGTTCTTTAGAAGTAGAGTTCAATAAAATGATTAAAGGGCTATAATTATGCATTATGAAGAAGATTTAGGGTTTGAAAAAGTAAATTTTAATACGTGGAAAAAGATTTTAAAGATTGTTTTTAGTGATAAAAAAAGTATATTATTACTTTTTATGTTTGTTATTTTAATGGGTATAATTGATGTATCAATGACTTTAATTAACAAATACGCTATTGATGTTTTTTTTGAAAAAAGAGAATATCAAACATTTGTTCCTTTTGTATTTGTTTCAATTGGGCTTGCGATTTGTTTTGGGTTTTTAATTTGGGGTTTTATTTATCAGGCTTCAAAAATCGAAGTTATGGTTAATTATAAATTAAGAAAAGAAGCTTTTGAAACACTACAAAAACTTCCATTTAGCTACTTTGATAAAACACCACAAGGTTGGGTAATGGCTAGAATGACTAGTGATTCACGCAGACTTGCTAATATAATTAGTTGGGGTCTTATTGATGTAGTTTGGAGTGTTGCTTTTATGGTTGTAATTTTAGTTATTCTCTTTGTTTTTAATTGGCAGCTGGCACTTATTATTTTGGTATCTTTACCAATAATGTTTATAATTGCTTATTTTTTCCGCCGAAAAATCTTAGAAGGCTTTCGTAAATCACGGAAAATAAACTCTGCAGTTACTGCTGCTTTTAATGAGTCATTTATGGGAGCTAAAACAACTAAAAGTTTAGCAATTGAATATGAAATGCAAACTGAATTTAGAAGAAAAACTGATGATTTAAAAAGATCGACAATTAAAGCAATCATTTGGAGTGCCGCTTTTACACCCGCTATTTTAATTATTAGTTATTTGGTTTTGGGTGTTGTTATGTATCAAGGTGCTAAAATGGTTTTGTTTGGTTCTAGTATAATATTAAGCATAAGCACTTTTTATTTATTTGTTGATTTTACTGTGCGTTTTTTTGACCCAATAATGAATGTTGCGGAATCTCTTTCTCGGTTTCAACAAGCGCAAGCTTCAGCGGAAAGAGTTGTTCAGCTTATTGAAGAAAAGCCGGCAATCAATGATAGTGAAAGTGTAATAGCAAAATATGGAGATCTATTAAATCCTAAATATGAAAACTGGGAATCATTAAAAGGAGACATTGAGTTTAGGGATGTAAGTTTTTATTATAATGAAAATGAACTTGTTTTAAAAAATTTTAACTTAACAATTAAAGCGGGTCAAACGGTAGCACTTGTTGGGCATACAGGTAGTGGGAAAACAACAATTATTAATTTGCTTGCTCGTTTTTATGAACCAACCAGTGGCATGATTTTAATTGATGGAATTGATTATAAAAATAGATCAATTCATTGGTTGCATAAAAGGTTAGGTTATGTTTTACAAACACCGCATCTTTTTTCTGGGACAGTTATTGATAATATTGGCTATGGTAACCTAGAAGCAACATTTGAACAGGTAAAAGAGGCCACAGAAGCAATTGGAGCAGCGGAGTTTATTGAAAAACTTAAGGATTCTTATAATACTGATATTGGCGAAGGTGGAAATAAGCTTTCTATTGGTCAAAAGCAGTTAATTAGTTTTGCAAGAGCAATTCTTGCTGATCCAAAAATCCTTCTTTTAGATGAGGCAACTTCTTCAATAGACTCATACGCAGAGCAGATTATTCAAAAAGCAACTAAAAGGATTTTAAAAGATCGAACTTCAATAGTTGTAGCTCACAGACTTTCCACAATTGCTGAGGCTGATCTGATTGTTGTTTTAGAAGAAGGAGAGATTTTAGAAAAAGGGACTCATAAACAGTTAATCGAATTAAGAGGAAAATATTTCCAGTTATATAAAAATCAGTTTATGGAAGAAAAAACATCACAACTACAGTTAAAACTATAAGATAGGTTAATTCCTATCTTTTTTTTAGAAGAAAGCAAAACTTAATTGTAGATATTAAATGGGTGATGTTATGAAAAAAGGATTAATTGTTTTGTTTTTGTTTTTGTTGTTTAGTTATTTTAAAGTTTCTGTTTTAGCTGTTGACTCGATATTTGTTTGGGAAAAAACAGAGATAAATGTTGAATATGGTCAAGATATTCAAAGCGCTATTAGGGTTATTAAAGAAAGCATTAAACTTAAAGATGGTTATGATGATGAAAGGTTTTATGTTTTAAATGATGGAATTAATTACACCTTTCAAAGCGTTATTAATACCAACGTATTAAAAACTTATAAATTAGACCATAAAGCGGTATCCCCTAAATATAAAAAAGAAGAAATAAGAACTATCTATTTTCACATAGTTGATTTAGAACCGCCAAAAGTGATATCATCAACACCATTTATTTTTGCTTTAGGTGATGAAAAACCAAATTATTTAAGTGGGTTTATTTATAGTGATAATACTACAGATAAAAGAGATATTGTTGTTGAAGTAAATGAACGAAATATAGATTATCAAAATATTGGTGATTATCAAGTGGTTTATAAATTAATTGATCAAAGCGGCAATTATACTTATCATATTCAAACAGTAAGCGTAGTTGATTTAATTAAACCAGTAATTAATTTAACAGGTGTAACAAAATACAATATTAATCAGGAGTTTAACTTGTTTGATTATATTATTGTTACAGACAATTATGATGAAAATGTTAATGTTTCTTATGAGATTTTTGGTAACATTAATGAACTTGGGGAAATAACAATTAAGGTTTTAGCAGTAGATTCAAGTCTAAACTCATCAACTAAGGAATTTTCGTTACAGGTTGTAGATGAAATCGCACCAAAGTTAATTTTAGAGCATGAAAGTATAACAATTAACACCGAAGTATTAAATCTTGATTTGCTTGCTTTAGTTAGTTATGAGGATAACTATGATAGTTTTGATTTAATTGAATTAACAATTAGTGAAAACATTTTATTTCAAGTTCCTGGTGTTTATGAAGTATATTTTACTATTATAGATACTTCTGGCAATTGTGATACTAAAACGTTAGAAGTAATTATTATTGATGATACTGCTCCTGTTATCTTTGCAAACGATTTAATAGTAAAAATAGGGATGCATGTTGATTTATTTGCTGATGTGGTAGTAACAGATAATTTTACTGAAAGCCAAAACATAGAATTATCAATTTATAGCACTAATTTTAACAATCAAAATTCAGGAATATATTTTGTAACTTATCAAGCAATAGATGAAGCGGGGAACCATAGCTATAAAACAATTCATATAACGGTGCAGGGACTAAAAGATAATCAAATCAGCTATATAATTTTAGCGGCAGTTTTTGTAGTGGGGGCTGGTGGAGTCGGTTTGTTTATTTTTATGAAGAAAAGGAAAAATGCCTATTAAAATGTGCTATACTTATTTTAAGAGGTGTTAAACTTGATTGGAGCTTTTGGGTTTTTAAGTGAGTACAATTTATTGGAAAGTATATATTCGCTAGAAAAGATATTTGGCGATACAAAAAAAGAAAACTATCCTTTTTTAGCGATTGCCGACTCTAATAACTTATATGCTTCTTATAAGGTCTTTAAAAATGCTCAAAGGCCATATATTATAGGGATGAAACTTGATATAGTTCATTTAGAAGATGAATGTTCTATTCTTTGTTATGCGATGTCTAGTAAAGGCTATGAAAATTTGGTTATTTTATCTTCAATGGTGCAATTAAATGAAAACAAACGCCTTGAGTTTGATGAGGTAGTTAAATATCAAAGAGGTCTTTATTTTATTAGTTCAGGTTTTGAGTCTGATATTGATTCTTTAATTTTCCAACAAAACCTTGATGAAGCAGAGATAAGATTAAAAGATTATCAAGAAAAGTTAGAGTACTTTTCTCTTGGCCTAAACTTACAAAGTTTAACTCAGGAAATAAAAATTGCTCCTTTATTAAAAGAGTTTGCTGATGCTAATGATATTTTATTATTACCAGTAAATTATATGGCTTATAAAAAAGAAGAGCAGGACGCTTATGATGTTTTTATTCAGATTAAGTCTTTAAATAAAAAACGTTTTGATCAAATGGATTTATCTTTTTTAACATTAAAACAGCTTAAATTAAGGTATCAAGATTATTTGGAAGTATTTATAAACTTGAAAAAAATTATTCCTCTTTTCACTTTTAAATATCAAAAGCCTAAATTTTTATTGCCTTCTTTGCCTAAAAGTAAAAACTCACAACTATTTTTAAAAGAACTTTGTTATAAGGGTTTAACAAAAATTTTAAAAACAAATAAGAATTTAAATAAAAATGACTATGTCAAAAGACTTGAATATGAATTGGGTGTTATTAATTCAATGGGTTTTAATGACTACTTTTTAATTGTTTGGGATTTTGTTAAATATGCTAAAGAAAACAAAATTTTAGTTGGACCGGGAAGAGGCTCTGCTGCGGGCAGTTTGGTTAGTTATCTCTTGAATATTACGGAAGTAGATCCTTTAAAATATCAATTACTTTTTGAAAGATTTTTAAACAAAGATCGTTATAGTATGCCAGATATTGATCTTGACTTTCCTGATAACAAAAGAGAGCAAGTCATTGAATATGTTAAAGATAAATATGGTTCAAATCATGTTATATCAATTAATACATTTTCTCGGTTTGCCGCGAAAAGTGCAATTAGAGATGTTTGTAGAATTAAAGGTTATAGCCCAACAGAAACAAATCAAATTGTAAAAAGATTATCAGTTATTAAAGCGCCCAAAGAGCCTTATTTAGTCGAGATATTAAGTCTAGCTAAAGTATTTGATGGCCTTCCTAGGCAAACAGGCACACATGCTGCTGGGATTGTTCTAGCAAAAGAAGATTTAAGGTATGTTGTTCCACTTCAAATGGGACCCAAAATATATCAGGCTCAATATGAGCATGAAGATTTAACTGATATGGGTTTACTAAAAATTGATTTTCTAGGAATAAGAAACTTAAGTATTATTGCTGATGTTTTAGATATAATCAATCAAGAAAAAGATAAACTAAACTTAAAATCCATTCCATTTAATGATAAAAAAACATATGACTTACTTTCTTCAGGTGACACGCTAGGTGTTTTTCAGCTAGAGTCGGTAGGAATGCGAAATGTTTTAAAAAAGTTAAAACCAAATAATTTTAATGACTTAATTGCTTTGCTTGCATTATATAGGCCAGGACCGATGGATAATATAGACCTTTATATTAAAAGAAGAAATAAAGAGCCATTTACTTATATTGATAACTCGTTAAAACCAATCTTAAGTGAAACATACGGTATCATTGTTTATCAAGAACAAATCATGATGATTGCGCAAAAGTTTGCCTCCTACACATTAAATGAGGCGGATTTACTTCGAGTTGGCATTAGTAAAAAAGATGCAAATATTTTACAAAATGAAAGAAAAAAATTTATCACAAGAAGTATTAAATCAGGACATGATGAAAAGTTAGCAGAAAAAATATATGATTATATAGTAAAGTTTGCCGATTATGGTTTTAATAAATCTCATTCGGTAGCCTATAGTGTTGTTGCTTATCAAATGGCATATTTAAAAGCAAATTATTATCCTATTTTTATGGCTGTTTTATTATCTAAAATGGGAAGTGATTCCAATATTAGTATTCACATTGGAAATGTAAGGAAACGGGGTATTAAAGTCTTTTCCCCAGACATTAATACTTCAACCGATGTTTTTGAAGTTACAAAACAAGGACTTTTATTTCCGCTAACAGGAATTAAAAATATTGGTTCTTCAATTTACCATAAAATTAAAACAGAAAGAACATTAAATGGTGCTTTTAAAACTTTTGCTGATTTCAAGGAGCGAATGAAAACTGACATTAATTCTCGCATTTTGGATGGTCTAATATTTAGTGGAGCATTTGATGTTTTTAACCAAACAAAAAAATCTTTATACGATCAAAAAGATCAATCAATTTCAATATATCAAAGTATTGTTTTTGATTTAAAACAAGAAAAACAAACTGAATATGATACTTCTTTTTTAGCTTTAAAAGAAAAAGAAGTGTTAGGATTTAATTTAAGTGTTAGTCCAATTGAAGGATTAGATGATTATTGTAAAGCGCATAAGTTGGTGTTTTTAAAAGATATAACAATTAAAACTGGCGAAGTTAAAACAGCGGGATTAATTAGATATTTAAACGAAATTAAAACTAAACAAAACAAACAAATGGCATTTATTACAATTACTGATTATCTAACAAACTTAGAAGTTACAATTTTTCCAAAGCAGTACGAAAAGTTTAAATCTTTGCTTGTTGAAAAAAAGGTGTATGAATTTTCTCTTTTACTTCAAGATTATCAAGGTGGAAGTTTTATTTTGACCGATTTAAAAGTGATAGAAGATATTCCAAGGATATAAACATATTAAAAAAGCTATCTTTGAGGCAAATCAAAAATAGCTTTTTTTTATTTATTGAAGTTTGAATGTATTATTTTTTTGCTAATATTTTTTTAAGTTTAGCAAAACGTGGTAAGCCATCTTCAAGTGGTGCTTTATTATCGCCTTGAATAAGGGGCAGTGCATAGTCAACAAAATCTTTAGTCAATCCTTTGCCATGTGGTTTTATCCAATTTAAAGGAACTTTCTTTTCTTGGTTAGCAACATCACTTAAAGGGATGTGTATGTATTCGATTTTGTAAGGATTATTGCTAATTCTTTTAAAACCAATCATATAATCGGTAAAGCCTGCAATAGCTGATTTAACAGCCTTTTTGCCCGCATTAAAAGCTTCATTAATATCGACATCACTAGCTAAATGGGCTGCACATCTTTGCATAAGTGAAAACTCAATTCCTCGGACTTTAACTTTAAACTTTTTCTTTATTTCTTCAGCTAAAACATAAGCGGCACCACCTAATTGGGCATGACCAAATGAATCGGTGGTAAGAGTGGAAAATTTTTCTGGAATATATTTTCCATCACTGTCTTTAATTCCTTCACTTATAACAACAATAACTTTACCCTTTTGATTTAAAACAGCTTTTACATCATTAAAAAATGTTTCATAATCAAAAGGAACTTCGGGTAGGTATACTAAATCTGGACCTTGTCCTTTTTCAATGGCTAACTGCGCAGCAGCAGTTAACCAACCAGCGTTTCTTCCCATTACTTCAACCACAGTTACCATTTTAGTGTCATAAACAGTTGCGTCGTGATAAAGTTCCATTAATGTTGTAGCAACATATTTAGCGGCACTTCCGTATCCGGGTGTGTGATCGGTACCAAATAAATCATTATCGATAGTTTTAGGCACCCCCATTACTTTACATTCGTAATTATGGCTTTGGAAAAACTGAGAAATTTTACTAGCAGTATCCATTGAATCATTGCCGCCATTATAGAAAAAATAACGAATGTTGTATTTTTTAAAAACTTCTAAGATTCTTTCATAATCACTTGCATCAACATTAATATCTTTTAATTTATAACGAACTGAACCAATCATACTAGAAGGGGTATTTTTCAATAATTCTAACTCTTTAATATCCTCTTTTGAAATATCGTAAAATTCTTCTTCTAAAATACCTTTAATACCATGTTTTGCACCATAAACAGCTGTAATATTTTCTTGTTTTAAAGCTTCTAAAAAAACACCAGCAGCACTAGCATTAATTACACTTGTGGGTCCGCCTGATTGTCCTAAAATGGCTGCGCCTACTAACTTTTTCATTCATTTTCACTCCTTATAATAATGACTTCATTTTTTATCATACCACAGTTATCCTAAAATTTTTAGTCTAAACGGATAAATTTAAAGACATATTAGTGAATTAAGCCGTTTTATTATCATTATTATGATATAATTTAATTGATTTGAGGTGATGAAATGAGAATTGCTGTACTTACATCAGGAGGCGACGCACCAGGGATGAATGCGGCTATTAGGGCGGTAGTGAGAACTGCGCTTTTTTATAATATTGAAGTTTACGCAGTTTATGATGGTTATCGTGGGCTTGTTCGTGGTGATTTTGTTAAAATGGATAAAAAAAGCGTTTCCGAAATTTTAACTAAAGGCGGTACTGTTTTAGGAACTTCGAGACTAGATTCTTTTGTTGAAAAAGAAGTTAGAGATATTGCTATTGAAAACCTAAATAGAAAAAACATTGATTATTTGATTGTAATTGGTGGAGATGGAACATTTAGGGGCGCATACGATTTAAATCAAATGGGTTTTCCAACAATTGGGATACCGGCATCAATTGATAAAGATATTGAGGGAACAGATTATACAATCGGATTTCATACTGCTTTAAATACTATTGTTGGTGATATAGATAAAATTAAGGATACCTCATCTAGTCATCAAAGAGCAAGTATTATTGAAACAATGGGTAGACACAAAGGTGATTTAGCACTTTACGCTGGAATTTCAACGGGCGCAGAGTTTATTATTACACCAGAAAACCCCATTGATAAAAATAAAATCATTCAAGCTTTAAAACAGCATAAAAAACAAGGCAGAAGAAATGCGATTATTGTTATTACAGAAAATATATTAAATGTTTATGATTTTGCCAATGAAATATCCGAAAAAAGTGGGTTTGCATGTCGAGCAACAGTACTTGGTTATGTTCAAAGAGGAGGATCTCCTGTTCCCCAAGATAGAATCTTAGCAGGAAGAATGGGTTCTTTTGCAGTTGAGTGCGCCAAAGAGGGCTTAAAAGGAATAGCAATCGGCATTAGACATGAAGATATTGTTTATTATCCACTTGAAGACACATTTAAACCAGCAAACAACGCAGCATTAAAAGAATTGTTTGAGTTGGTCAAAAAAATATCTTAGTTATATAAATAATTATTAAAAATCGAAGATTTCATATGTATCTTGATGCACTAATAAAATAATGAAATCTAACTTAATGATTGTGAAAAATATCCAAAATGTTATGGTAATAACAAAACATGCACTAATACGTTTCTAAAAACAATTACTATATAACAACCAAATATAAAGCATTATAAAAAAACAAATATTATAAAACTTGAAGATTATGAAAATGTAATTTGATAAGGTTATTGTGAAAATAGACCAATTGAAACACATTTAGATAAAGAATCAGTAGAAAGTGGTATTGTTATGAGTAAGAATAGTGTGTTAAGCATTACGACAGCTTTAAAAAAATCAGGCATTTCGAAAGATCATTTAGCTAGCAAGTTAGGAATTTCTGTTAATGAATTAAATAAAACCATTAAAGATTGCGAGAGAATAACACTTGCTCAGATTAATAAGATGTCAAATATACTAAATTGTTCACCAAAAGATTTAATCTTTATTAAAACTACCAAAAGAATAAAAAAACATACTGAAGAGCAGTTATCTAAATACTTTGGCGAATTATGGTTTTCAGTTAATTGGATTGTTAGTATATTTTATGAAAAAATCAATTATTATAATGAAAACAGTGATCTTCAAACAAATCAGCAGAAAAATCTCTTTTTGAGTGCAGCACATCATTATGCACTTATTTTAATTAATGAATTATGGAGTTCTTCTAATAATGAAGAAGATGATATTTCTTTTAGTGCTTTTTTTAGTTATGCGTTAGAAACTATTGATGATAGATTTCATAAAGATATTTCAATATTAAAAAAAGAATTTAACAGATTTAAAATAAAACAAACAGATTTACTAAGAAGATTTAAATTATCACGGGATAAAACTATAGCACATATAACAAACTATCAAAGAAAAATCATTACTGTTAAAGATGCTAAAGGTGTTCCAACTATTGTGGATGAAACAGCATTTTTAGCTGATGAATTAAAATTAGTTATCAACACATTAGTAGATATAACAAACAAAATTACAAAAATCGTAAATGATTTGAAGTGGATTACATTAACTGAAATAAAAAAATTTGAATCTAAAACATAAAAATTTTAAGTGTAAATGAGAAATTTTGGATTACACTTTTTATCCTCTGTAAAAAGTTATAATAGCAGCAATGGATTGTAATAATAAGATTTGGAGGATAATCAAATAAAATGGTATAAAAATCTCAATAAAATAATACAGAAGCAAGATAAATTAAATCAATTCTAGTTGGTAGATTTGATACTTATATTTATATCAATATTAAATATGATGAGTGTTTTTTTAACACCAACATACTTATACAAATACTACTTTTCAATGAAATTATCAAAATTAACTAATAAAAAGAAAGCCGGTGATAATAAATGGGAAAAGTTTTTGGGTTGATACATACAATTATAATTGGATTTATTGTTTTAACGGGAAATGATGTTTACGATTGGGTATTAGGTGGGATAATTGCAGTGTTAGGTTATATTTACTCGTTTCGTTTCGTGGGCAAAACTGCTTATCTAGTGGGCTATAATGCGGTGTTAATGAGTTTGATACACTGGATATGTAGAACTGTTATAGTGGCATTAGTAATACTTGTCACTAGAAGTGTATACATGTCTTTAGTATTTCTTACAGAAAATGAAATTTTAAGTGTTGTTATTTGTATACTAACTACAATCGTTGTTACTGAAGTATTGAAAGCAACGACAAAACTAAACAAAAAATACTGGAGATTTTAGAGTAGGACAGATAATTGGTTAATAATTATTTAAGTGAAACCGCGAGAGGAAATGAAATTATGTTTAAGCTACAAGCCCCATTTAAACTAATGGGAGACCAAATCAAAGCAATCCAAACGTTAAGTAATAATTTTAATAATGGAATTAAAAGGCAAGTCTTACGAGGAGCAACTGGAACAGGTAAGACTTTTACTATTTCTAATATAATTGAAAAAATAGGCAAAAAAACGTTGGTGCTCGCTCACAATAAAACACTATGGATGTGGATTTGTGACTTGGATTCGTCATTGGTAGTTCAACTACATGCTTTCTCTAACTTTAATAAAATAATTTGTATAAATTTTTTTAACCTCATTTGTGACTTTTTTTCAACCAATGCGCGAAAAAATGTCACAAAATTAAATAAATATGTTATAATATATTTGAAAGAAAAGGAGTTGATTAAAATGACTATAAAAAACCTACTATACACTTATATTAAAAATAAATATAAAGATAATAAGCCAATTTTATTAGTAGAGCTTTATGAAGCTTTTCCCAATCTAAAAAAAGGTACTATTAGAGAAAATATGAGGAGATTTGTATTGGATGAAAATCTTATTAAAATTAAAAACGGCGTATATGGTTTTCCTGATCCAAATAGAATATTAAAAACTCCGACATTTGACACTGATGAAACTATCAATAAAAAATATATTATAAACGAAAGTGGTTCTGTTATTGGATATCGAAGTGGATTTCATATTGCTAATTCACTAAGGTTAACAACACAAACTCCAAGTATTACTTTAATTTACTCTAACGAAGTAGCAAATAGGAAAAGAACTATTAAAATCCATAATAATAAAATAACTATTAATCAAGCAAGAACAATAGTTACTGACAACAATTATAAACTTTTACAAGTTTTAGATCTTTTAAATGAATTTGACAAATATAACGAGTTATCTTTTGATGAAGCAAGACAAATAATAATAAATTACTTAAAAGAAAATAAATTAACTAAAAAAGACATAGAAGATATAGTTGAAATATATCCAAAAAATGCACAAATTAACTTTTATAAGATGGGGGTATTAAATGAAATTACATAACGATAAAAATGCATTCAGAGAAATAGTCTTAGCAACAGCTCAAAATACTCCAGGTCTACAAACTTATCAAGTAGAAAAAGATTATTTTGTTTCTTTGTTTTTAAAAGAATTATCTAAAGTTGATATAGAATATGAAATAGTGTTTAAAGGTGGAACATCACTTTCTAAATGCTATGGTATAATTGATAGATTTTCTGAAGATATTGATCTCTCTATTAACTTTAGAAATGAAAATGCCACTAGAAGAGTTAGAAAAAGATTAAAACTGAAGATAGTCACAACAATAGATAACCTAGATATGACTTTTATTAATCCACTTGATGTTGAATCAAATAGAGATTTCAATAATTATGAAATTGAATATGAGAAAGCATTTGATGGAGCATCAGAGATGTTACCATTTATCAAAGTTGAAACTATTGCTGTTTATAAACCTTATCCAATTGAGAAATTAGAAGTTGGAAATTATATTACTAACTATTTAGAAACAATAGAAGAAGGTAAAGATTTAATTGCTAAATACAATTTAGGAAAGTTTAAAATGAATGTTCAATCAATTGAAAGAACATTTATTGATAAGCTTTTTGCTATATGCGATTATCATTTAGCAAAAACATATGATAGATATTCAAGGCATATTTATGATACCCATATGATTTGGAAAAGCAATCTTTTAAACATGAAAATAGTTAGAAATATCACTGGCGATGTAATAAAAGATAGACAACGTTTCTTAGATAGAAACTTATCTTCTGCACCAGGAATGAAACCTAAAGAAATTATTCAAGATATTATAACTAAAGAAGTGTTTAAAAAAGACTTTGAGAAAGTTTCATTAGTTTTTATTTATAATGAAGTTAGTTATGAAGAAAGTATAAAATCAATAATAGAAATCCTCGAAACTGATATCTTACCAGATGAAATAAAAAAATACTAATAATAATTTATTGTAAAGAAAAATAAAAATTTATCGACGTGACATTAGGTTATGTTGATTTTTCTTTGAATAAAAAGATGAACGCCAAATAGTGTCGTGATGAACCTCTATAATATAAATGTAAACAGATAAGAAGCTGTTTATAATATATTAGTTTAACACTATAAAACTGCGAACTTATAACTTGTTAAAGGTCCATTTTAGTGATAAAATGAATAAGAATAAAAAGGTTTTGTGACTTAGATTCGTCATTGGCTTAAAACTCAGCCTGAACAGTTATAAAAACAACTTTGAAATCACATGAAATTAACAGTGAATTTAAGTGAAATAATAAGGTGGTTTAAGTGTTTAAATTAGCAACAGATTTTACACCAAGCGGTGATCAACCGCAGGCAATAAAAAAGTTAATAGAAAATTTTGATAATGGCATAACTGAGCAAATATTACTTGGTGCTACTGGAACAGGTAAAACCTTTACTATTGCTAACATTATTAAAGATATGGGCAAAAAAACATTGGTCCTTGCTCACAATAAGACGCTTGCTGGACAACTTTATAGTGAGTTAAAAGCCTTTTTTCCAGAAAACAGAGTAGAATACTTTATTTCTTATTATGATTATTATCAACCAGAAGCATATGTTGTTAATAAAGATTTATATATTGAAAAAGATGCCTCTATTAATGATGAAATTGATGAAATGAGACACAGCACAACCGCTTCTTTATTGGAAAGAGATGATGTGATAGTGGTTGCTTCTGTTAGTTGTATATATGGAATAGGAGATCCAGAAGATTATAAAAAAGGGATAATTTTCATTCGAAAAAATGATCGGATTTCTTTAAGGTATTTTCTTAATCAATTAGTTGAACTTACTTATCAAAGAAACGATATTGATTTTCAAAGAGGCACTTTTCGAGTAAGAGGAGATATTGTTGAGATTATTCCATCTAATCAACATGCAAATGGAATTAGAATTGAGTTTTTTGGCGATGAAGTTGAACGAATTAGAAGGTTTGATGTAGTAACTGGAAATGCAATTGAGACTATGGAATATGTAACAATTTTTCCGGCAACGCATTTTATGACTAATAAAGAAAAACTAACCGAATCAATTAGAAGGATTAAAGATGAACTTGAAAAAAGAGTTAAATATTTTCAAAGCCAAAACAAACTATTAGAAGCAGAAAGAATAAAGTTACGAACTAAATATGATATTGAGATGTTAGAAGAGATTGGCGTTTGTTCAGGGGTAGAAAACTATGCAAGACATTTGGCACTAAAAGAAGCGGGACAAACCCCAGCAACACTAATTGATTTTTTTGGTGAAGACTTTTTAATGATTATTGATGAGTCACATGTAACACTGCCACAAGTAAGAGGGATGTATAATGGAGACCGTTCTAGAAAGCAGACGTTAGTTGATTATGGGTTTAGACTTCCAAGTGCCCTTGATAATAGACCCTTGATGATTTCTGAGTTTAATCAAAAGCTAGATAAAGTAATTTATTTATCAGCAACACCAGGAGATTATGAACTAGAATCAGGTTATCCTTTAATTGAGCAGATAATTAGACCAACTTATGTCTTAGATCCAATTGTAGAAATTAGGCCTTCTTTAGGACAAATTGATGATATTTATGGTGAGATAAAAGCGCGAATAGAAAAAGATGAAAGAGTTTTAATTACAACCTTAACAATTAAAATGAGTGAAGATTTAACAGATTATTTAAAAACTTTAGGTCTTAAGGTTGCTTATTTACACAGCAAGGTTAAATCTTTAGAAAGAATTGAGATTTTAAGAGACTTAAGGCTTGGTGTTTTTGATTGTTTGGTGGGAATTAATCTTTTAAGGGAAGGCCTTGATCTACCTGAGGTGTCACTCGTGGTTATTTTAGATGCTGATAAGCAAGGCTTTTTAAGGAGTGAGAGAAGTTTAATCCAAACAATTGGTCGGGCTGCAAGAAACGTTAATGGAACAGTAATAATGTATGCTGATACAATTAGCGAATCGATGCAAAAAGCAATTACTGAAACAAAAAGAAGAAGATTAATTCAAGAAGAGTTTAATAAACTGCATAATTTAGTTCCAGTCAGTGTGCAAAAAAGTATTCGTGATGAAATTTCAATTAAAAAAATTGAAACTGAAAGTAAAACAATCAAAAGCCTTGCAAATAAGAGTCTAAAGCGACAAATAATCGAAGTTGAAAGATTAATGAAAAATGCTGCTAAAGAATTAGATTTTGAAAAAGCAGCAGAGTTAAGAGATTTATTGTTTGAATTAAAAGCGAAGAACTAAATTTTTCAAGTAGCATTATTTTGCTATTTGAGTTATAATGTTAAAGTGAATATTATTTAATAATTTAATGATAAAGGAGAATTATACTATATATGAAAGAAAATAAAGGGATAACCCTAAAAGAATTGTTTGTTTCGATTTTAAATCGATGGTACATTGTTTTAACAATGGTTGTTTTGGGTCTAGTATTAGCTGCTTTTTTAGCGTTTGTTGTGGTGAAACCTAAATATAGTTCAAGTGCCGAAGTTATTGCGCACGTATATAAGACTAATCAAGAATCGCCAGACCTATTAGATACTGCACGTATGCTAGATACGGTTGCTTATCATTTTAAAACCGATTTAGTATTAGAAGATGTTATTAAAGAGTTGGAAACAACAACATTAACGCCTAAAGCAATAAGTTCTAATTTAAAGATTACTTCTTCAAATTCTAATTTCTATATCCGAATAACCTATACAAACATTGATCCTGAGTTTGCCCGTAAGGTTACTCAGCAAATTGTTGATTCAGCAAAAACAATTGCTACAGGCGAGTTAGAAGAAGCACTAGGTAACATCTTTACTGTTACTAGTAAGCCAAAGCTAGGTGTCTATACCTCACCAAATAAGTTCCTTTATTTGGCAGTAGGTTTTTTACTAGGCGCTATATCAGGAGCTTTATTGGTATTTGCTATTGAGTTTGGTAGATATACTTATAAAACAAAAGATGATATTGAAGCTGATTTAGGATTACAAGTAATTGGTGTTATTCCAGAATATGAAGTTGGGGAGAGTAGAAGATGAGATTATTTCGTAAGGCTAGAGAAGAAAATTATGATTTCTTGGAATCAGTAGAAAGACCAAACTCATATGTTACTGAATCTATTCAAAAATTAATTATTAATCTTGAGTATGCTAATGTTGATAAAAAATATAAAGCAATTCAAATAACTTCAACTCTGCAAAGTGAAGGTAAAACAACCCTCGCAGGTAATATTGGATATCTTTTAGCGCAAAGAGGAAGAAAAACAATTGTTGTTGATTTAGACTTTAGAAAATCAAAAATCAACCGAATTTTTAGTGTTCCTAATGATGTTGGTGTTACTAACTACTTATCAGGAAGCGCTAGCTTAAATGAAGTTATAAAGAAAAGCGATATCGGTGTTGATTTTATTACTAGTGGTGAAAAAACTAGTTCTGTTGCCTATCTTTTAGAAAGCAAGAAAATTATGGAAATGATGGCAGAGTTAAAAGAACAATACGATTATATTATCTTAGACTCGCCACCTGTGCAAGTAAATGCTGATGCAATGTTTATTTCTAAGATTACAGATGGGGTTATTTATGTGATTGGTTATGATAGTGTTAAGAAAAATCTAATAAGAGAATCAATTGATTCTTTAAGAAGAACCAATACACCAATCATTGGGATTGCGTTTACCCAAGTAAAGCTTAAAAGACGCAATTCATATTATTATTACTACTAAATTATGAAACTTGTCGACATTCACAATCATGCTTTATTTGGTGTTGACGATGGAGCCTTAACAATAAAAGACTCAATATTAATGCTTAATGAGGCAATAGAAAATAAAATTAGTGATATTATATTAACGCCACACTTAAACAAAAGAAGCAATGAAAAAGATGTTTTAAAAAATTTTGAAGCTTTAAAAGCGGCTGCAAAAGATTTAAATATTAATCTATACTTAGGCAGAGAAGTTCGTTATTATCAATATAAGCAAATAGATTATAAAACATTAAATGAATCAAAATATTGTTTAGTCGAGTTTTCTATGCACGGTGAAGATGCGGTGGAAGAGGTTTGTTTTAATCTAAAAACAAAAGGTCTTAAACCGATTGTAGCCCATATAGAACGTTATCATTATTTAAAAAAAGAAGACTATTTTAAGATCAAAGAAAGTGCTCAAATCCAAATTAATGCTGAGTCGGTTCTAAATTTGGGATCTTATAAAAAAGATTATAAGATTGCAATGTTTTTACTTAAAAACAGGCTTGTTGATTATGTTGCTAGTGACGCTCATAACACTGAGTTGCGAGGCAATAAAATGTTAAAAGCATATAATGTTGTTAAAAAAAGATTTGGTACATCTTATGCTAATTTGATTTTTAAAGAAAATGCGCAAGCAATTATTATGAACAAATAACATAAAAACCCTAATACGCAAAAAATGGTTGTTGATTAGGGTTTTTTTATTTATTTTTTTACAATTATTTTAAACTGGTTTTTTTCTCGAATAAAAATATTAAACTATGATATAATTTATATGAAGGTGATTATGTGAAAAGACCAATCAATGTTAGAGTTAAACTTAAATTAAAATAAAGGTATTTTTAGTTTTGCTGGCTTTTCAAAGATTAATCTAAATAACCTATAAAAATATAATAAATGGAGAAGAAAAATGAATGATAACAAACCAGTTGTTCCTTTTAACTTAAAAACCACACCGCTATTTGAGATTTTGTTTAATGCTGGTGGTTCTTTTACTGAATTTGGTGGTTATTACATGCCGGTTAATTTTAGACAAGGAATAATTAGTGAACACCAAGAGGTAAGAAACAATGTTGGCTTTTTTGATATTTCTCATATGGGAGAAATTAGAATAAAGGGCAAAGAAGCACCCAAGTTTTTAAACTATGTTTCAACAAACAATATTTATAAATGTGCTAATAATCAAATGCAATACCAAATTATTTGTTTAAATGATGGCGGAGTTGTTGATGATATGATGGCTTACCGCTTTGAAGAAGATGATTTGTTGTTGGTGTGTAATGCATCAAATAAAGACGTTTTATTTAAACATTTAAGTGAGGTTTTAAAGAAAACCCCTTTTGATTGCCAATTAATTGATGAATCAGATAGTTTTGCAGCGATTGCGGTTCAAGGGCCTAATTCCCAAGAAGTATTAAATAAGGCTTTAAATATGGATTTAGGAGATTTAAAGTTTTTGAAGTTTAAAGATATTGAAGGTTTTATTATCTCAAGAAGTGGTTATACCGGCGAAGACGGGTTTGAGGTTTATGGATCTGGAGAAAAGATATTAGCTCTTGTAAAGGTGCTTTTAGACAATAAAGTTATGCCGTGTGGGCTTGGTAGTAGAGATACTTTAAGATTTGAAGCAGGACTACCTCTGTTTGGTCATGAACTTTCAAATTATATAACACCAGTACAAGCAGGACTATTTTTTGCGATAGATTTTAATAAAGAAAATTTTATTGGTAAAAAAGCGCTGTTAAAGCAAAAAGAAGAAAAACCAGAAACAAAAATATATGGGATGGAGCTATTAGAGCGGGGAGTAGCAAGACAAGGTTATAAAATTTATGATTTAGAAGAAGTTGTTGGTTATGTTACTAGTGGTTTTATGATTCCTGGGACAAAAAACTCTTATGCTAACGGACTTATTAAAGCTAGTTATAAAATTGGCGATGTTTTAGAAATTGAAATAAGAAATAAGCGTATTAAAGCGCAAATAAGAAAAAAAAGATATATTAAATAAAATAAGGAGAAAGACAAATGAGATTTTACACGAAAACAGAAGAATGGGTTTTAATTAAAGACAACAAGGCGACAGTTGGCCTTAGTAGACATGCAGTAGATGAATTAGGCGATATTGTGTATGTTGATTTACCAAGTGTTGGTGATCAGTTTAATCAAAACGATGTTTTTGGGGCAATTGAGTCAGTTAAAGCAGCAAGTGATCTTTATATGCCTATTGGCGGCAAGGTTAGCAAGGTTAATCAAGAACTAGAGGATGCTCCTGAAAGGCTTAATGAAGACCCGCTGGGTGTATATTTAGTTGAAATAGTTGATTTTGATGTCGAGGAGCTAAAAAACATATTAAAAGAAGAGGAATATAAAAAGATATAATATGTTTAAATATTTTCCCCATACAAAACAAGATATTAAACAAATGCTAGATAAAATAGGCTTAGATTCGCTTGAGGCTTTATTTGCAAGTGTTCCAAAAGAAATCAAGGAGAAAAGCAAATATAATCTTGGTGAGGCTCTTGGCGAGTTTGAGATTACACAAAATATGAATGAATATGCGAATAAAAACGCATATTTAAAGGTGCTTCGTGGTGGTGGTTCTTATGATCATTATGTCCCTTCTGTTATTCCTTATTTAACTTCAAGGAGTGAGTTTTTAACATCATACACACCTTATCAGCCGGAAGTATCACAAGGAACATTGCAATATATTTTTGAGTTTCAATCTTTTGTTTGTGAACTTACAGGAATGGATGTATGTAATGCTTCAGTTTATGATGGAGCAACCGCTGCGGCTGAAGCGATGTTTATGGCAGTCAGCCAAACAAGAAAAAAGAAGATAGCTATCAGCAAAACTGTGAGTCCACAAATTATTGAAGTAATAAAAACATATGCTCACTACCGCGGTATTGAGGTGGTTTTTGTTGAACAGACAAACGGTATTACAAAACCAGACTTTGATTTCCAAGATGTTTCTGGTTTGGTTGTGATGTATCCTAATTATTTTGGTGTTATTGAAGATTATGAAAATTTAAGTCAAAAAATTCATCAATCTGGTGGACTTTTTATTATGATAGCTGATCTACAAGCTCTTGCGGTTTTAAAAACTCCAAGGGCATATAATGCTGATATTGTTGTTGGAGATGGTCAAAGTCTTGGCATTCCAATGCAGTTTGGTGGTCCTTATGTTGGTTATATGGCAACAACAAAAAAACTTGTTAGAAAACTTCCTGGAAGAATATGTGGGGTTACTGAGGATAAAGATAAAAAGCGAGGATTTGTCTTAACTTTGCAAGCAAGAGAACAGCATATAAGAAGAGAAAAAGCTAACTCGAATATTTGTTCTAATCAGTCTTTAATGGCTCTTTGGGTTTCAATTTATTTATCGTTAATGGGTAAAGATGGAATGGAAAAAATTAATGAGATTTGTTATAACAATGCTCATTATTTAGAAGAGAAACTGCTTAAGACTAAGCTTTTTGAGAAAGTTTATGATGGTCCGTTTATCAAAGAGTTTGTTTTAAAGGCTTTATTTGATGTTGAGCAAGTAGAAAAAAAGCTGCTTGAAAAAGGTTATTTAACTGGTCTTCATATTGGTGATAATAACTTGCTTTTTGCGGTAACAGAAAAATATAATGAAAAAGAAATTGATTTGTTTGTGGAGGAATTAAAAAATGTTATACGATAAACTTATTTTTGAAATCTCCCAAAAAGGTAGAATTGGGCATGACCTAAAATCTAGTACTGATAACTTAAAAAACGGCTTACCTAAGCATTTTTTAAGAGAAGTGCCACTTAACTTACCAGAGGTTAGTGAACCGGATGTTGTGAGGCATTATACAAATGTTAGTTTAAAAAACTTCAGTATTGAAATTGGTATGTATCCTCTTGGTTCATGTACCATGAAATATAATCCAAAAATTAATGAAGCTGTTGCGAGTTTAGGTGGATTTTTACAAGCTCATCCTTTAGCACCAGTTGAGTCTGTTCAAGGTTCACTTGCACTTTATTATCAAACAGATGAATTATTATCAGAAATTACTGGTATGAAAAAGTTTAGTTTAGCTCCTTTTGCAGGTGCGCAAGGCGAACTTACCGGTTTGATGATAATCAAAAAATATCATGAAACAAGAAACGATTATAAGCGGACTAAAATTATTGTTCCAGATAGTGCTCATGGGACAAATCCAGCAACCGCAAGTGTGGTTGGATTTGATGTTTTAGAAGTAAAATCTAATGAAAATGGGACTGTTAATATTGATGCTTTAAAGGCTTTATTATCAGATGAAATTGCTGGTATAATGTTAACTAATCCCAATACGCTAGGTTTGTTTGAAAAAGATATATTAACTATTTCTAAGTTAATTCATGATGTTGGTGGCTTACTTTATTATGATGGGGCTAACCTTAATGCTTTACTTGGTAAAGGAAAACCTGGATTAATGGGATTTGATATTGTTCATTTAAATGTTCATAAAACATTTTCAACTCCTCATGGTGGTGGTGGTCCTGGCGCTGGTCCGGTTGGAGTAGTTGATAATTTAGTAGATTTTTTACCTTTTCCAGTGGTAGAAAAAGATGAAACAATGTATAGGTTTAGCACACCTAAACATACTATTGGTCGGATTGGCGGTTTTTATGGGAACTTTGGTGTTATCATTAAAACAAACGCTTATATTAAAACTTTAGGTAAAAAAGGTTTAGAAAAAGTTGGAGAACTCGCGGTTTTAAATGCCAATTATATGAAAGAGTCATTAAAAGACGATTATTTACTACCTTATCCGCAAGTTTGTATGCATGAGGTTGTCTTTGATGGGTTAAAAGATAAAAGCACGGGAGTTAAGACGTTAGATATTGCAAAAAGGCTTTTAGATTATAATGTTCATGCTCCAACAGTTTATTTTCCGCTAGTAGTATCTGAGGCAATGATGATTGAACCTGTGGAAACAGAATCAAAAGAGACACTAGATCATTATATAGATGTTTTAAAACAAATTGCTTATGAAGCAAAAACAAATCCAGAAATTGTTAAAAACGCGCCACATACAACCCAAATTAAACGTTTGGATGAAGCAATGGCAGCAAGACAGCCCAAATTAAAATTTCAAGATTTAGAATAGTTAATATTAAAGGGAAATCACTGTTTTAATAGATTTCCTTTTTTTTTGAACATCTATTAGATTTATTTACTTATCATTTAGTATATGCTATAATTTTTTATAGTTATAAAAAGATTCTTAATAAAATATATAAAAGGAACACACATGGGAAAATATTTTGGTACTGATGGGATTAGAGATAAAGCAAAAAGCTTAATGGCAGGAGATTTTTTATATCGAGTAGGTAGAGCTATTGCTGTAGCAACAAAGGTAAAAAAGATAGTTATTGGTGCAGATACCAGAGAATCTTCAGCAAAAATTATTACAGAAATAACAGAAGGAATTAGCAATCAAAACGTTGAAGTATATTTAGCGAAGAACATTACAACATCAATGCTTGCTTATTACACAAAACTTAAGCAAATGGTCGGGATTATGATTACCGCTTCTCATAATCCATATGATGATAACGGTATAAAAGTGATAAATTGCGGTTATAAACTTGATGAGAATTTAGAAAAAGAAATTGAAAGATTAATCGATTATCCATTAGATGATGGCTTAAAAAAAGGACATACATATATCTACGATGATGTGTTTGATAGTTATTTGGATTATATTTTTAAATTAAATTTTACATTTGCGGATATTAATATTGGTTATGATTGTGCAAATGGAGCAAGTTTTAAAGTAGCTCCTTATGTTTTTGATAAATATTTTAAAAGGGCTAAAGGTTACAACATTAAGCCCAATGGCACAAATATTAATGAAAACTGTGGTTCAACAAATTTAGGTTTTATTCAAGAAAAAGTTATTAAAAACAAACATGACATTGGTTTTGCTTTTGACGGCGATGGTGACCGTTGTTTAATTGTCGATAAAAAAGGTAACACAATTGATGGGGATTTAATGCTTTATATATTCGCTACTTATTTAAAAAAACAAGGGTTACTTCAAAAAAACCATGTTGTTTTGACTAAAATGAGTAATCCGGGAATACTTAAAGCTTTAAAGGATGAAAACATTTCTTATTCTTTAACTGATGTTGGCGATAAATATGTTTATCAAGAAATGAGCAAAAATAATTATAATTTGGGTGGTGAAGCATCAGGTCATATTATCGTTGAGCCTTATTTTCATACGGGTGATGGTATTTTTTTAGCTTTGTTTATGTTAAATATATTATCAAAAATGAAAACAAGTATTGATGAACTTGTTAAACATATTTCTTTTTATCCATTTAAGATGATAAACATTAGAGATGTTAATAAAAATGTATTAGATGATAAACAGGTGCAAAAAGCAATTAATCAAGCCAAGCAGGTGTTTAAAGATGATTATCTAGTATTGGTAAGGCCAAGTGGAACAGAACCGCTTGTGCGTGTAACAATGAGTTATAAAGATGAAAATATTTTAAATCAACAAATTGAAAATGTTGTAAATATAATTAAAGAAAAAGGAGCTGTGTAAATGAAAACCTACGCTTTAGTATTGGCTGCAGGCAAAGGAACAAGGATGAAAAGTGAAATCCCTAAATGCGCTTTTCCGATTTTAAGAAAGCCAATTATTCAATATATTGTTGAAAAATTTGAACAAATTAAAATGATTGAAGAAATTGTTTTAGTTGTTGGTTATAAAAAGGAAACTTTTTTTGAAATTTTGGGAGATAGAGTTGTCTTTTGTGAACAAAAAGAACAAAAAGGAACTGCTAATGCGGTTATTTCTGCGGAAAACTATTTTGAAGATAAACCAGGTCATACATTAATTATTCCTGGTGATGTTCCTTTAATGACAATAAAACTGACTGAAAAAATTATTAATGCTCACTATGAAATGGGCAATGATTTAACTGTTTTTACAATGAGCTTAGATAACCCAAAAGGTTATGGGCGGATTGTTAGAAACAAATACGGCACCATTGATAAGATTGTTGAAGATAGAGACTGTGATAATTATCAAAAGCAAATTCAAGAAGTGAACACAGGAATTTATATTGTAAATAATCAATATTTGTTTGAAACGCTGAAAAATATTAAAGCCGATAATATTAAAGGTGAATATTATTTAACAGATATTGTTGAGTTAATGCATCAAAAATATAAAGTAGGAACATTTACCATTAGAGACACTTGGCAAGCGATGGGTGTTAATGATCTTTATGAAATAAGCATTGCCGAAAAACATTTAAGGGCAATAATAAATCGCAATCATATGGTAAACGGAGTTTATATGGTAAACCCAGAAACAATTACTTTAGGACATGATGTTGTTATTGAACCTTCAGCAACCATTTTACCTAACACAACTATTACTGGTAAAAGTGTGATTAAAGCTAATGCAACAATTGGACCAAACACAGAAGTTCATGACTCAGTAATTAGTGAGAATGCAACAATTAAGCATAGTTTAATTTTTAATTCAGCTGTTGGTAAAAATACTACTGTTGGTCCTTTTGCTCATTTGCGAGATAAAGCCATTATTGGTTCAAACAACCGAATTGGCAACTTTGTTGAGATTAAAAACTCAACTACAGGCGATTTAACAAAAGCTTCACACCTATCTTATATCGGTGATGCTACAGTCGGTTCTAGAGTAAATTTTGGTAGTGGTTCGATTACTGTTAATTTTGATGGAATTTATAAGCATAAAACGGTTATTGGTGATGACGTGTTTATTGGTTGTAACGTTAATATGGTGGCGCCGCTTAAAATTGCTGATCAAGTGTTTATTGCAGCGGGTTCTACTGTCACTAAAGATATTCCAAAGGGATCCCTTACTATTGCTAGAAGCAGACAAATAAATAAAGAAGACTATTATTCACACTATATTAGCCGAGACAAAGGTAAAATAGGAAATATTGACAAATAAAAAAATATGATATAATTATATAAGTTAAAGTTTTTTTACTAAACATTAATAGGTGATGACATGACTAAAAAGCAAAAACAAAAGTTAAAGTTTTGGACCCAAGTTGAATTGGCCGTTTTAGATGTATTTATTTTAACGATTAGCTATTTTGTAATATTTTGGATTGCTAATCAACTTGGCTATTCGGTTGAGGCGTTCAAAGATATTACAATTTCTCTTATTTTAATTTTAGTTAGCATCGGAATTTTTGTCGTATTAGGACTTTACCGAATCATTATTACCCATTTTGGCTTTGAAGATGTTTTAAAAATTGCCGCTATTGTGGTTGTAAAAAACGTTGCATTTCTTTTGTTTTTTCTTTTAAATAAACAGCTAAATTATATCGAGCCAGTAGTATTTATCCTTTTAACACCTTTAGAGGTATCGTTAATTATTCTTTCAAGAGCTTTTCCGAAAACTCTTAGATACTTTAGAACAAGAATCATTAAAAATCATCACAGTGTCAATACTTTAATTGTTGGTGCTGGTTCGGGAGGCACTATTGTCTTAAAAGAAATTAATCAAAACCCAGAAAGAAATAACAAAGTAGTTGGGTTTGTTGATGATGATGAAGTTAAAATTGGTTCTCGTCTTAATGGGATTAAGGTATATGGACCAATTAGAAATATTGTTGAGATTATTAAAATGTTGGAAGTTGAAGAAGTTATTATTGCGATTGCTAACATTTCTCCAAAAGCTTTATCAGGAATCGTTAAAGAGTTAACGCAGATTAATGTAAAAAGCAGGAGAATTCGAGTTTTATCGGAAGTTGATTCTAATCAACCAGTTGAATTAGTTGATGTTAAAATTGAAGACTTATTAAAAAGAACACCAGTTGAACTTGATAACGAAGGTTTAAGTTCATTTTTAAAAGATCAAGTAATTTTAGTTACTGGTGGTGGTGGCTCAATTGGTAGTGAGTTATGTCGGCAAATTATTCAATATAATCCAAAAAGATTAATTATCTTTGATATTTATGAAAACTCAACCTATGATATTCAAATGGAATTAATTAGAAAGTTTTACAAAGAAAGCAAACAAGATAAATTACCACTTGAGGTAGTAATTGGCAGTGTTTATAATAAAAAAAGATTAAAAGAAGTTTTTGCTAATTTTAAACCAGACATAGTTTTTCATGCTGCTGCATATAAGCATGTTCCTTTAATGGAAGATAGTGCTGTTGAGGCAATTAGAACTAACATTATTGGTACGTATAATATAGCAGAGTTATCAAATGTATATAAAGTAAAGAAAGTAGTTTTAGTCTCAACAGATAAAGCAGTAAGACCAGCTAACATTATGGGAGCAACAAAACGATATGCAGAACATATTGTCCAGTATTGGAATAGTGTTTCTAAAAACACATCCTATTCAGCAGTTCGTTTTGGCAATGTGCTTGGTTCAAATGGCTCAGTTATTCCTTTGTTTCAAAAACAAATTGCCGATGGAGGACCTTTAACAGTAACACATAAAGAAATTACACGTTTTTTTATGACTATTTCTGAAGCTGTTAGCCTAATTTTATTAAGTGGTGTTTATGCAAAGGGGAGCGAAATTTTTGTTCTTGATATGGGAGAACCAGTTAAAATACTTGATTTAGCAGAAAGCATGATTCGCTTGGCGGGGTATCGCCCATATACTGATGTTGATATTGTCTTTACTGGCCTAAGACCAGGAGAAAAACTTTATGAGGAAATTCTTCTTGATGGCGATTTAGAAAAGCATAAGCCCACAGCAAACGATAAAATATTTATTGAAAACGCATCGTTTTTAAATAAAGAAGAATTAAGAGTTGATTATATTTGTGAGGTAATTGACACGCTTTCTAACAAAGAGGCAAAAACTTTAATTAAAGACATTATTAAAACATATAAAAATTCGAATCATTAAAAAAAGACCGTTTCGGTCTTTATTTAATTAAGTTTGCAGCTTGATAATCTAAATATAAAACAACATTTGGATGGTCTTTTAAAATTGAAATAGGCCATTTTGTTGTTTTTTTGCCGTCAACTAAGGCTTTTATTGCTTTGCTTTTTTTCTTACCAAAAGCTAAAACAATAATCATTTTTGCTTTTATAATCTCTTTTAAACCCATTGTGATAGCTTTTTTAGGAACCTCACTTAAACTAGAGAAAAACCGGGAATTATCTTTTCTTGTTGATAATGATAAATTAACAACGGAGGTTGTGGAATCAAAAGGAGTATAGGGTTCATTAAATCCAATATGTCCATTTGATCCAACGCCAAGAATTTGAATATCAACTGGATTTTTTTCAAGTTGTAAGGAGAAATTTTTTAAATATTTTTCACTAGGGAAAAAGATATTATTCTTATTAATATTAAGATGATTAAATAATTTTTCATGCATATAACTGTAGTAACTTTTGGGACTAAGAATATCAATGCCATAATACTCATCAAGGTTAAAGGTAACAACTTTTTGGTAACTAGTTTGATTGTTTTGATAATCTTTAATTAAGTTTTCATAAACACCAAGTGGACTAGAACCAGTAGCAAGCCCTAGGACGGCATTTGGTTTTTGTTTTACAAAATCAATAATCACATCAGCAACCATTTGATCAATAACAGTTTTTTCATTAATAATAATTTTCATAGTCTTATTCCTTTTTTCTAGTTTATTATAAACTAACCCCTCTATGAAAAACTTTAACAAAAAAAAATATTTTAGTCAATTGTTTCGGTTGTTTGTTTGAAAAAGAGCTGATAATATAATATAATTACATGTAGAAAAGTTTTCGCCAAAATGAGGAGATATTATGAGTAAGATGATTTATATAACCAATAATAGCCAGGCAGATATAAACTATATTCAAGACAGCAACACCATTACAGTTTTTAAGGGACTAAACTTGGTTGAGGTTCATCATCCAGCTAATGCGACTCAAAGTGCAGTATTTTTAAAATTATTAAACCATTTTGATATTTTTATTCTTTCTCGAAGTAGAAAAGCTTTAGTTGAAGCGCAAGAGATTTTTCAGTATACAAGACTTGTTTATGAACCAAAAAGCAAAATTAAAGATATTAATAAGTTGGCGAAAAAGATTTTTTCAATTCGCTGTTTTACTCTTTGCTTAAAACCAGAATACGCTACGCAAGAGTTTATTAGAAAACTTCATGCGAAAGGAATAAAAGTTATTATTCGCGCTAATAATCAAAAAGAAGTTTACAAGGCGGCTTTGGCTGGAGCCGATGGGGTTATTGGCGAGAATTTAGAAAAAGTTAAGATAAAAAGCGATATAACAACGCTGCCTTTTTTAGTATCTCATCGTGGTTACCATGAAAACGATGTTGAAAACTCGCTTAAAGCTGCCCATAAAGCTTATCAGTATAATGCTGATGTTTTGGAGATGGATGTGCACCTGACATTAGATAAGCAAATTGTGGTTAACCATGATCCAACACTGGGTAGAACATATAATAAAGATTTTGTGATTAAGTATAATAATTTGGCGGAATTAAAAAAAGCGAAACAAAAATTTAAAGAAACAATTTTAGATGATACTATTTCTTCTTTAGCAGAATTTGATAAAGAGTTGCCGCAAGATTTCACCTTTTTAGTTGAAGCAAAAGTTGAAGGTCATCAAGCAATTAAAAGGATTGCAAAAGTAGTTAATGCGATGAAAAGAAATGTTATGGTTATGAGTTTTTATCCGATTGCTTTAATCCGAATGGACACAATGATTAAAAACAACATTAACGGTTTATTATTATCTTCTAAAAGTGAAAATATGGATTTACTACCTTTAATTAAAGTTGTTAATAAGTATAAACTTATTGTTCACCCTTTTTACAAGCATGAAACGCCAGAATGGGAAAGTGAATTGAAAAGAAGAATGATTGGCTATTCTCCGTGGGGAATTAAAAAAGCGGATATTATTGATGCTTTATATGAAAATCATGATATGATTAATTCTAATTATGTCCATCTTTTGGCTCATTTGCCAAAAAGAATTATTACACAAAAAGAAGTAGATTATCAAATTGGCGAAAAAGTAAAAATTGAATTGTTTAATGATAAGGAAGAAAAACTTGACTATCAAGTTCATATTCTTTTTGATAATCCCGTTGGTTTAGTGTTTAAAAATGGAGTAATCAGTGATGCAAAATCTGAAGGAGAAGCTTTTTACTACCTTACCTATAAAGCTAAAATTAATGACCGTGACCTAGTGTATGCATCAGATTTAGTAACCGTTAGAGTAACAAAAAAAAATGAAGAAAAGGAAATAGAATAAAACATGGCCTTAATTGACATTAATTTTGAAAGCAAATATCTTTCTAGAACAACCAATGTATATGTTTTAAAGCCAACTTATATTGATAAAAAAGCGCCTCTTTATATGCTTTATCTTCTGCATGGTTATACAGGCGAGTATACTAATTGGATTAGACATTCTAATATTGAAAGATATGTGAGTGGAAAAAATGTAATTGTAGTAATGCCAAGTGCTTATAATGGATACTATACTGATATTAAGGGTTGGGATTATTATTTTTCTTATTTAACAAAAGAACTCCCTAACTTAATTAAAACAACCTTTAATGTTAAAGTTCCGCGCGATAATACATTTATTGCTGGTCTTTCTATGGGAGGATACGGAGCGCTTAAAGCGGCTCTTTCTTATCCCAGTAAATATAAAAAAGCTGCCAGTTTTTCTGGGGCAGTTGATATCCAAAGATTTAAAGATGATTCAAATTTAGGGAGAAAGTCTCGGTTTAACTTTACTTTTGGGAAAACCGTTTCAGCTAAGAATAGCTTATTTAGATTAGCAGAAAAATCGCTTAATAAAGTTGATTTATATATTTCATGTGGAACAGAAGACTTTCTTTATCAAGATAATAACAGGCTTCATGAGCATTTAGAAAAAATTGGTTTTAAACATCAATATATTACAAGACCAGGCACTCATGATTGGCTTTTTTGGGAAGATGAAATCCAAAACGCTTTAAAATATTTTTTCCAGTAGACGACTCCAAGTCGTCTTTTTTATTAATTTGATAATAATGCTTGTGATTTTGGTTATAAAAGATTCAAAGCAGTTTGATAATTTCAAATAATATTTCAACTGCTTTTTTCATTTGATTAATGCTTAAAAATTCAAAGCGACTATGAAAATGATAACCGCCAGTCCCTAAATTCGGACAAGGAAGTCCCATATAAGATAATCTAGCACCATCGGTTCCGCCTCTAATGGCATGAGAAAAAGGAGTTAAACCAACATTTTGAATTGCTTTTTTGGCAATATTAACTGGTCTTAAATCTTTTTTTAAAACCTCATACATATTAAGATAAGATATTGTTATATTTATATCAACAGCTTGATAGCCGTATTTATTGTTTAAGTAATCTTTTATTTCCAGAAATGTTTGTTGTTGTTTGTTAAACTTATCTTTATCATGATTTCTAATAATGTAGTTTAACTCTGCTAATTCAACATTTCCTTTAATATTTGTTAAGTGATTAAAGCCCTCTTTTTTTTCTGTAAAAGCGGGATTTAAAAACGGTGGTAACATATTGTGAAACTCCATTGCTAAAAAAACTGCGTTAATGAGTCTTCCTTTGGCATCTCCAGGATGAATGGCTTTACCAGTAAAACTTACTTTAGCGGCAGCAGCATTAAAGTTTTCATATTCAACACCGCCAACCTTTGATCCATCAATCGTATAAGCAAAAACAGCTTTAAAAAAATCAAGATTAAACAAATCAGCGCCCCGGCCAATTTCTTCATCAGGTGTAAAACCAATATAAATATCTCCATGTGGAGTTTTGCTTAAAAGGAGTTTTTGGCAAAAATCCATGATAATTGCAATTCCAGCTTTATTATCAGCTCCAAGCAGCGTATTTCCATCTGTGACGATTATATCGTCGCCAATGACCTCTTTTAGGCTTGGAAAAGTATTGGGATCCATTTTATAAAGATCATTTAAAACTATTTCTTTGCCGTCATAATTAGTAATAATTCTTGGATTAACATTCTTACCTGGGGCATCGCTTGAAGTATCCATATGAGCAATTAGGCCAATTGGGTCAATATTGTTTGCGGTTTTGTTAATTTTAGCGTAAACATAGCCGTTTTTATCCATGAAACCTTGAAGCCCCATTTGGTTGAGTTCTTCAACTAGTAGTTGACCTAAGATTTTTTGTTTTTCCGTAGACGGACAAGAAAGTGATGAACCATCAGACTGTGTATCGATTTTAGTATAGCGAATAAATCTGTTTATTATATCCATATTAAGACCTCCTATAAATATTATACTTTATGTTAAGATAAACTACTAATGGTTGAAATTTAATTTTGGTATTGCCTAATACACAGTACCGTGTTATACTAGTAGTGTGTGATACACAATAAGGGAGAGTAATACGATGGCTAAATCTAACAAAAAAGTAGTAAAACTATGCTTATTAGAAAATATTTTTAAAAATAATCTGCATAGTTATGAGGTTGTTAATAAATTAACTAACCCACTTAATATTAATTTAAATAACAGTTATTCAATATTTAAAAGACTAACAGAAGCAAGATATTTTAAAACTAATAAATTTTCTTATATATTGCCTTTAGAAAAACTTTTGTTGGTTGAAAACAGATTGTAATGATAAATCTACTATAAATTAAATCTAATTTATGTTATTATTGTGTTTGGATGTTTGGAGGTGATTTTTTCAAATGTTATTTGGAAAACATATTAACAAACACTATAAAAGGTATGGCATTCTTCTTTTGCTGGGAATCGCAACTTTAATTGCCGTTGATTACATCAGCATTTTTATTCCAAGATTATTTGGTGAAATTGTTGATAAACTCAAAAGTGATAGCATAACAACTTCAATTTTCCAAAAATTTATTGTTGACTTTTTAACCTTAGTTGGATTGATGACAATTGGACGTGTTATGTGGCGCTTTTTTTTAATGGGAACCAGTAGAGGAATTCAACATGATTTAAGAGAGCAATTGTTTTTGCATGCAATCTCCCTAGATCAGCCATATTATCAAACTCATAAAGTTGGGGGAATAATGACTTACTTTTATAATGATATCGAGGCAATTAGGCACTCTTTTGGGAGAGGCTTGTTGTTGATTTTAGATGGGCTTTTTTTAACTATTATTGTTATTACGCGAATGGTAAGCTTAGATGGTAAGCTAACCTTGATGAGCACTATTCCTTTGGGGCTGCTTGCGATAACTGCCTTTTTTATTATTAAAAAGATGAGGTTAATGTATAAAGCACGTCAAGATGCATTTGAAGATATGAACGATTTTACTCAAGAATCATTATCGGGCATTCAAGTTGTAAAAGCTTTTGTTAAAGAAGTTAAAGAGGCTTTTTTGTTTAAGCAAAAAAGCGATACTTTCTATGATAAACATATGAAATATGTAAAAACGATGATTTGGGTGCAAATAATTATTAATGTTTTTGTTAATTTAACAGCAATTACAATCATTGTTTTTGGCGCTTATACCGCAATTGTTAATCCCAGTAACTTTTCTTCAGGGCAGTTAACAGAGTTTTTTACGCTTTTTACAATGCTTCTTTGGCCTGTTATGGCACTGACTCAATTTGCTAATATGAGAAGTCAAGCATCAGCATCTTATATGCGCGTTAAAGAGTTTTTAGATAGTCAATCCCAATTAGTTGATGGGACAATTGAAAAAAAGCTAACTGGTAGCATTAAGTTTAATAAATTGTCGTTTGCCTATCCTGATGAACCAGAAGTTGATATCTTAAAGGATATAACGCTTGAAATTAAAAAGGGTGAGTTTGTCGGCATATTAGGAAAAACAGGTTCTGGAAAAACAACTTTTGTTGATCTATTATTAAGAACTTATAATGTTGATAAAGAGATGATTTATTTAGATGGCGAAGATATTATGGAATTAAAGATTAAAAATATTAGAGAAGCTATTGCTTATGTTCCGCAAGATAACTTTTTGTATTCATCAACAATTAAAAGCAACATTGCCTTTAGTCAGGATCAAATCAATGAAGAAGAAGTATTCAAAGCGGCACATCTAGCTGATATTTATGATAACGTAATTGAGTTTAAAGATGGATTTGATACTGTTTTAGGGGAAAGAGGAACAACCGTTTCTGGAGGTCAAAAACAAAGAATCTCAATTGCAAGAGCATTAGCGAAAGAGGCGCCAATTTTAATTTTTGATGATTCGGTTAGTGCAGTAGATACTAGCACTGAAGAAACAATACTAAAGAACTTAAGAGAAAACAGAAAAGGGCGAACAACAATTATTATTGCTCACCGGATAAGCACAATTAGAAAACTTGATAAAATTATTTTGCTTGATGAAGGGAAACTACTTGATGTTGGAACTCATGATGAACTATTGAAAAGAAGTAGTTTTTATCAAGAAATGGTTAAAAGACAAACCTTAGAAAGCAGGGTGATTGGCAATGCATGATTTTGAAGAAACCACCAGACTGCATTCGGATTCTAAAATATTTAAACGGTTGATGCATTATGCTAAGCCTTATAAGAAAAACTTTATTGTCTCAATATTATTAACGCTACTTGAGGTTATTTTATCAAGCGCATCGCCTGCTCTTTTAGGATTATCAATTTGGATAATTGAAACTGATAAAACAACAAACGAAAAAGTTGGATTATTACTTATGGTTTTAGGGGCTTTCTTGGTTGCAATGTTGTTTATTATTGCAATAATCTTTTTCCAAAACTTCCTACTACAAAGCGCAGGTCAAGGAATAGTAAGAGATCTAAGAACAGAAGTGTTTAATCATATTGAAAGGCTTTCTTTAGGGCAGTTTAATAAAATTCCGCTTGGTAAAATGATTACAAGAGTAACCAATGATACTAATACTTTATCTGAGATGTACACATCGGTTGTAGTTAATTTAATTAGAAATATTATTATGATGATTGTTCAGTTTACTATCATGTTAGTAATAAATGCTAAGATTACTCTTATTATGGGTATTACAATTCCGTTTGTTGCAGTTTTAACATTTGGTTACCGAAGGCTTGCCAGAAATCAGTACAGAAGAGTGAAAAATGAAAACTCTAATATGAATGCTTTCTTACAAGAAAACTTAAGTGGAATGAAATTAACGCAAATCTTTAATCAAGAAGATAAAAAAATAGGCGAGTTTAAAACGCAAAATAAGGCTTTAAGAAAAGAACACTTAAAAGAATTGACTTTGTTCGCAATTTACCGGCCTTTAATGTATATTATTTCAATGCTTGCGGGATTGATTGTTATTTATTTTGTGGGGACTGAAGTAATTAATATGGTAAATGCTGGTGTTGATAAAGAAGTTATTGTCGTACAGGTTGCTTTAATGGTTTCAATGTATGATTATTCAATGAATTTTTATCGCCCACTTCAAAGTTTAAGTGAAGATTTTAATATTCTTCAAAGCGCTTTTGCTAGTGCGGAGAAAGTGTTTGATGTTCTTGATACGGAACCTGAGATTACCGATGCGGAAGATGCAGTTGAATTAGTGGATTTTAAAGGTGAAATTGAATTTAAAAATGTTTGGTTTTACTATATTGAAAACGAATGGGTATTAAAAGATATATCATTTAAAATTAGTCCAAATGACACGGTCGCATTTGTGGGCGCAACCGGAAGTGGTAAAACAACTATAATGAATTTGATTGTCAGAAATTATGATGTTATTAAAGGCAAAATATTAATTGATGGTATTGACATAAAGAAAATTAAACTTGATAGTTTAAGACGAAAAATTGGTCAAATGCCACAGGATGTGTTTTTATTTACCGGTTCAATTAAATCCAATATTTCCTTTAAAGATGATCAAATTACAGATGAACAGGTCATTAAGGCAGCAGAATATGTAGGAGCAGATCCGTTTATTCAAAAACAAACCGGCGGATATGATCATATTGTAAGAGAAAGAGGAAACAACTTTTCTACAGGTCAAAGACAACTACTATCTTTTGCTAGAGCGCTTGTCTATGAACCAACTGTGATGATTCTTGATGAAGCCACGGCAAACATTGATAGCGAAACAGAAGAAATAATTCAAACATCGTTAGAAAAAATGATGGCAATCTCAACAATGATTGTTGTTGCTCATAGACTTTCAACTATTCAAAAGGCAGACCGGATTTATGTTCTTAAAAAAGGTGAGATAGTTGAACAGGGAAATCATCAAGAGTTACTTGATGTTAATGGCATTTACCATAGTTTGTATGAACTGCAAGAAAAATAGTTTAAATTGAGGAAAAAAATGAATTACAAACAAGAATACAAAAAATTTCAAAAAAAGATTAATGCTTATTCTTACGCATTATGGCTTTTACGTTGGGATGCACAAACACAAGCGCCAAAAAAGAGCCGAGAATACCGAAATAAGCAACTTCAGCTATTGCAAGAAAAGGCTTATAGTCTATTAACTGATAAAACTAGAATAAAGGCTATTAAAGCCTTATACCAGTCAAAAATAACCGGGAACTTTAAAAGAGAAATCCAATTAGAAAAGAAAAGATTAGATAATATCTTAAAAGTTCCTAAAAAAGAGTATCTGGCTTATCAGAAGTTGCTTAATGAGTCCCATCAAGTATGGGCTTTAGCTAAAGAAAAGAATGATTTTTCTCTTTTTGCTCCTGTTTTAGATCAAATAATTGCTTATAATAAAAAACTTATTGAGTATTTAAAGACTGATAAATTAAGTGGTTATGACGTATTATTAGATAAGTATGAAGAAGATATGGGCATTAAGGAATATGATGAGTTTTTTGGCCTGCTAAGAGAAAGGCTTGTTCCTTTTGTAAATAAGATTACTAATATTAAACTACCTTTTCCAGAAAGTTTAGCTAACAACACTTATAAAAGCGATAAACAAAAACAATTTAGTCAATACTTACTTGATGTGCTTTATTTTGATTTAAATAAAGGCGTTTTAAGTGAGTCGATTCATCCATTTACTAGTGGTGTTGTCTCGTGTGATGTTAGAATTACGACTGCCTATAAAGAAAAAGCTTTTGATTCTGCCATTTTTTCAACTATTCATGAAGTTGGTCACGGACTTTATGAGCAGCAAATAAATTCTCGGTTTAACGGTACAATTTTAAGTTCAGTTAAATCGCTTGGTATGCATGAGTCACAATCAAGATTATATGAAAATATTATTGGTAGAAGTTATGCTTTTTGGGAAAAGCACTATGATAAACTAAAAGAGATATTTGCGCCAAAGTTTGATGACATATCTTTAGATGATTTTTATCTATTCATTAATCAAGCAAGAAAAAGTTTTATTCGAGTTGATGCTGATGAGCTAACTTATAGTCTCCATATTATGATTAGATATGAAATTGAAAAACAAATTTTCAATGGGAACATAAAAACATCTGAGTTGCCTAATTTGTGGAATCAATTAACAAAAAAATACTTAGGTCTAGAAGTAAAAAATGACCAAGAAGGAATCTTACAAGATATTCACTGGTCTGGTGGGTCTTTTGGTTATTTTCCGACCTATGCTTTAGGTAGTGCCTATGCAGTTCAGATATATAACAGCATGGCATTAGATATTGATATAAAAAAGGCAATAAAAAATAATGAAATATCCAAAATAAATTTGTGGCTTAAAAATAATATTCATCAATACGGCTCTTTAAAAACACCAAAAGAGTTAATGAAAAAAGCAACCAAAAAAGACTTTAATCCTGTTTTGTATGTTGATTACTTAATAAACAAATATAAAAACATCTATAAAAACTTTTTATAAGAACTAAAACTTAAACCAATAAGTAAAAAAGGCTGTCCTTAATTTGGATAGCCTTTTTAAATGATAAATTGCATAATAGCTTAAAGATAAGTGATTTTATTTTCTTCAAAAAATTTAATATCAGCATCGCGCCAAATTGACGCTTGCACCTCTGCGATATGGTACTTTTCCAGTAAAATCATACAAATACGCGATTGACCAATACCTCCACCAATGGTAAAGGGGAGTTTGTCTTTTAAAATAAGTTGGTAATAATATCCATCTAAATCAGCAAAGCGATTAGCACTTTTCATTTGGCTTTTTAGCGCTTTTTTATCAACTCTTATTCCCATTGAAGAGATTTCAATGGCATCTTGTAAAACTGGACTCCAAATTAAGATATCACCATTTAATTGCCAGTCATCATAATCGGCAGCTCTAATGTCATGTTTTTTGCCATTTTTAAAGATTTTTCCAATATCTTCAATAAAAACAGTTTTGTGTTTTTTCGTTATTAGCCGTTCTTTTTCTTTGCTAGAGTGGTGAGGATACATTAAATCAAGTTCTTCTGAGTCAATGAAAAAAACTTTGTCAGTTATTTGATGAGTTAAAGCGGGGTATTTTTTATTAATAAGATCTTTGGTTTGTTTGAGCGCTAAGGCAATTTTAGAAACAATTTCTCTTAAAAAAGTCTTGTTGCGGTCAACTTCATCAATAACCAGTTCCCAATCCCACTGATCAACATAAATAGAATGTGTTTGATCGATAATATCCATTGGCCTAATTGCGTTCATATCAGTGTAGATGCCCCGGTATTTTGGGTATTGATATTTCATTAAGGCGATTCTTTTCCATTTGGCTAAGGACTGAACAATTTCAACTTTTTTATCAAGCGAATTAACAAAAAATTCAAGGGCACTATTTTTAATTCCTAAATCATCGTTAATTCCTTGACTGCTTTCAACAATAATTGGTGCAGAAACACGCTGAAGATTTAATGACTTAGCTAATGTTTTTTCAAAATTGTCTTTAATTATTTTGATGCCAACCTGAGTTTGGCTTAGAGTAAGTTTAGAAGTATACATAATATAATCACCTAGGTTTAATTATAGCATTAAATATTGTTTAATAAAGGTTTTACTTGAAAACTAATTTTTTATTATGACGCGAAGAATTGCTGATTGAGCACGTGGGTTTTGTTTTATTTCGTTTTCAGATGGCTTAATCGCTTTTTTAAAATAATAACGAAAAGGCATTTTTTTAGGTAAAGTAGGAACACCTTTAATAATGGTTTCCTCACAAAGGCTTTTAAAATAATGTTTTACGATTCGGTCTTCTAAAGAATGAAAAGTAATAATAGCTAAAACGCCATCTTTTTTTAAAAGTGATGCTAAAACAGGCAGTGTTTCAGTTAAATATGTTAGTTCTTGATTTATATATATTCTTAAAGCTTGAAAAACTTTTTTGGCTGAATGACCTTTAGATGGGAAAAAATCAGTAATTTTAACTAAATCAAAAGTAGTTTTTAAAGGTCTGGCAGCAATAATTTTTTTGGCAATTTGATAGCTGTTTGGTTCTTGGCCATAGGTTTTAAATATTTTAGTTAACTGACTATGAGAGTAAGTATTTAAAACCGTAGCAGCAGTTAAAGCAGAATTAGTATCCATTCGCATATCAAGCGGTCCTTCTCTCATATAACTAAAGCCACGACTGCTATCATCAATTTGAAACGAACTCATACCAAGATCAAGAATAATTCCATTAACTTGAAAAACGTTTTGTTTTTCTAAAACAGTTTTAACATCTTTAAAATTAGCATGGAAAATCTGATAGTTAGAAAAGTTTATTAAATTTTTTTTGGCAATATTAATGGCAAATTCATCCTGATCAAAAGCATATAAAAAGCCAGTATGATTTAAAGCTTTTAAAATAGCAGCACTATGGCCAGCTCCACCGATAGTTAAATCTAGGTATGTTTGGTCTTTTTTAATATTTAAAGCTTTAATTACTTCATTTAGAAGAACAGGTTCATGTTTCAGCACTAGCTTTCTCCTTTCCTTGTTTAAGAAAATATCTGTTTAGGCTTATTTTATAATGAATAAGGTATATAGTAAAGAAAAAGATGCCATAAGCATCCTTCTTAATCTTCTTGAGATTCTTTTGCGTGCACTACTACTTTACCTTTGTATTCGCCAGTCATTGGTGAGACACGATGAGGTAAAATTAAGTCTCCTGTTTGTTTGTCAATAACTAATGTGGGTTTTCTTAATTTATAATGAGTGCGACGTTTTCTTTTTGCAGTTTTACTAGTTCTGCGAAAAGGAACAGCCATAATAACACCTCCGTTTGTTATTTTTCATAAATATTATTTGGTATTTCCGTTACAAGCCATCCCCAAACTAGTTCATAAAAGTCAATTTGGTTATTGATAATCTTGTATTCGGTTTCGCTAGTGTCAGAAACTTCATCTTGGATTTTAAAGCTAAGCGGATATTTGATTAACTTTAAAGTATCAGAAGTAATTAAATTAAGCTCAACTTCAACATCTAAATTAAAGCGAATAAAAGAGCTTGTTATAAATTCAAATGATCCTTTAACAAAACAGTCGCTAATATCTTCAACCATAATCATTTCATCTATTTCTTTTTTAAAATTCAATACAAACTCCAAGGGTTTTCCATTTAACCTTTTAAGAGTGTTTAAGGACAGTAACATTTTAATCACCAGCGAAAACAATTATAGCAAACCCTTTTTAATAAGTCAATTAAAATTAGGTAAGCAACAACCCTTTTAAATAAAAAAAGCCTTATAGGCTTTAATTAAAATGTCATCTTTTCTCTTAAAAAGGATTTTAAGTTGGTTGATAAAGCTATTAGATCTTCATCAATTTCAAATTCTTTTTTGGTTGTTCTTTTGTTAATCATTGCAACTCGAAGTGGAAGTGGTAAATCTTTTTGTTCGGTTATTGCTAGGTTTAGTTGAAACACATGATAATCGATGTTATAGATTCTTTTAAAAGTAGAAATAGTTTCAATGTTTTGAATTTGGATATAGGGAAGTTCGACTGATTTTTCATTAAAAATAGATCTTGTTTTATGATTTAACAGTGCATTGTAATAATAAAGAGTTTCTTCACCAAACAAAAAAACATGGAAAGACGCTAAGTCATAGCGAATTTTATCTTTACCATAAATTAAAACAGGATTTACTTTATCGCTTTTTTCGGCTGGAACTGTATAGGCAATTGGATTAAAAGCATTAACCGCTTCATCAGTTACACCTAAAAAAACTTTAGCTTGTTCTGTAGCCATTTTCAAGTCATCAATAATAAAAGCATCATAACGTTTTTGTCTTCTACCAAGCCTTTTGTTAGCAAAAGCCCTTCTCATAAACATTAATCTTTTCATAAACTGCCCTCCCAAATATAAACTCATTTGAATATATTTTAACAATAAATTATATTTTAGTCAATTTATACCTTAAAAATAAAAATGGGAAATCCCATTTTATCTTCCATGTAAAAACAAAGTTAAGAATATCATACCAACGAATAATAATGCAATAACAAAGGTTGTCCGCATTAAGAATAGTTCAATTCCGCGAGCTTTTTGGTTTTTAAACAAATCTGACTTTTCACCACTAAAGGCATCTTTTATATTGTCTTGGGCTTGTTGCAGGGAAACGGCTAAAATTAGTAAAACACCAAGCACTAAAACAAAATAATCTGACCAAATCATAGCATCCTCCTTAAAAAATCACACACTCATTTTATCAATTTGCCATAGTTTTGTCAAACACATTATCTCATATTTTATTAAAGCTATTAAAAAATTAGTATTTTTTTTCATCTGCGGTTATAATATAATATAAACACGAGTGGTGATAAAATGAAATTAGCAACTTTTGTGTTAGGAAAATACCAAAGTAATTGTTATCTTTTATATAAAAATTATAAAGCGATGATTATTGATCCAGGGTATCCTGAAAAAGATTTAATTGATTATCTTGAAAAATATGGACTTATCCTAGATATTATCTATATTACTCATGGCCATAGCGACCACGTCGGTGGTGTTAATTTTTTGAAAAAAAGATATCCAAATGCAGTTGTTTATGCTCCCAAAAAAGATTTTTATTGGTATTCTAAAGATAGTCATAAAGAAATCTTTGAAGATATTATAGTTGATAGATATGTTAAAGAAAATGATATTGTTTATTTTGGTGAAAAAGCATTTAGGGTAATAGAAACACCCGGACATTCATATGGATCAAGTTGCTTATATTATGATAATGTTTTGTTTTCGGGTGACACCTTGTTTTATCTTTCCGTTGGGCGAACAGATTTGTATTTAGGCAGTCAAACAGATTTAATTAAAAGCATTAAAAACAAACTGTTTATTTTACCAAAGAATACGGTTGTTTATCCGGGGCATGGAAGAAAAACAACAATCATTCATGAGATTAATAATAATCCATTTGTTGGAAAGGAGTAAAGATGAAAAAGTTTGAAAAATTTTTACAAAGTTGTTTTTATCCTTTATTGATGGTAGTTGCTGGTTTTAGTGCTTGGGTTTCTAAAGGTAATCTTATTCATCTTAATTATACAATTATTGTTTTACTGTTAGTTTTTATGAGTGTAATATTAGCTCTTTTTAAAGATACTAAACATATTATTCCCATCGTATTAACCCTACTTTTTGTAATCAACATTGAAAACATTGGTTTAACTGAAATAAGACAGCTTAGCATAGTTTATGTTATTGTTGGTCTAGTGGTTATTGGTTTGGCTATTCATTTTTTGCGTTTTAAACATAAAATAAAAGCTGATTTATTCACTTTAGCCTTATTTCTTATCGCGATTAGCTATGTTTTACCAATGATGTACATGGAATATTCTAATACATCATTTGCAATTTCAATGTTTGGTTTTGTTTATGTGATACTTCATATGTTTTTCAAAAGCACATCAACAACTAAATTAGAAGAGTTAATGAATTTTATGTTTTATGCAAGCCTTTTGATTCTTTCGCAAATGCTATATTCGCATATAACAGGTTTTATTCGCTTTTTTAATGAATATGGTTCAGTTGAGTTAGCGTTAGCTAATGGTTTAAGAAGTGCTTGGGGAAGTATTGATTATGGTTATGGTTCAATTAATGATGTAATAATATATTTTACAGTTTTATCGATGGGAACCTTTTATAAAATAATAAAAAAACCTAAAAATTATTTATATTGGTTATTTTTAATTATCAGTTTTGTTGCAGTTGTTTTAAGTGGTTCTCGCGGCGGTCTTATTTCTTGGATGGTTATTTTATTAGGTTTTTACATCCTTTTAATTGGCTTTGGCACAAGAATGCAAGTAGCTTTTAGTAGTCTTATTGGGGTTGCATTAGTGGGCCTTGGGGTTTGGCAGCTGGATATATTAAAAGCTATTTATGAAGTTTTTATGCAAGGAGGACTACAAGATCTAGATTCGTTTTCTAGCGCTCGCATTACTTTGTATAGAAACGCATGGTCAATATTTGAACAGTTTCCTTATTTTGGAGCTGGTTGGACTTATCAGCTAGAGGCAGGTAATACTAATCGAGTTCAAATTTATCATTCAACCCTTTTTCATACCCTTGCTATTTCTGGAATTGCAGGGTTAGGAGCAGTTTTCTTTTTCACGATTGTCTCGTTGGGGAAGATAATTAGGAGACTTAACATTAAAGTTGCCGTTGTTGGCCTTGTCTTTGGAGTTGTTATGCTTCATGGATTAATAGATAATACGGTTCATATGATAATATTTACCATTTTATCGATTTTAATATTTGCCGCTCTTTCCTATGAAAAACCAGCGGTTGAGACATCAAAGTTAAAAGAGAAAAAAAGTAGTAAAGAAGATATAAAGAGCTTAAAAACAGAAGAAATTAAATTAGTGCAAGAGGTGAAAGAAATGAAAGAAAAAGAAGTTGTAGACGTTAAAGAAACAGTGATAGAAAAAGAACAACCAGTTGATGAAAAGCTAGATGAAAAACCTAAGGGTAAAAAAGCTAAAAAAGATAAAAAAGCTAAGAAAAAAGCTAAGGTTGAACCAAAAGAAAAAGAGGTTGTTGAAGTTAAAGAATTAAAAGAAGAACAAGAAAAACCAGCAGTGGAAAAAGAGCCTGTTGACGAACCAGTAGTAGAAAAAGAGTCTGCTGATAAACCTTTGGATAAAAAGGCAAAAAAAGCTAAGAAAAAAGCTAAGGCAGAACCAAAAAAGGTTGATAAAAAGAAAAAGCCTGACAAAAAGGCTAAGGCTAAAAAAGCTTCTTCAGACAAAAAGCCAGCTGTGCCCGTGAAAAAAGAAACAGGAAAAGAAAAGCGTAAGCGCCTAAAAGCTGAAAGAATTGCTAGAGAAAAAGCTAAAATAGAAAAAGCGCGCCAAAAGCGTGAAGGTAAGCTTGCGTTATTTGAAAAAGAAGGTAAACATTATTACGATTACGTTTTTAAAGATAAAAAATAATTAAAGTTATTTATTGCATAAAAAAAAGATGGTTAATTTAGGTTTTTTCTCTGCCTAATTACATCTTTTTTTATTTATTTTTATGATGCTGTTTTTTAGCAGCAATTGTTATTCGAATATATTCTAGGTCAAGTTTAGCAAACTCGGGCTGTGTTTTTATAAATTCAAATATTTCATTATTTGATACCTCATAAATTTTGTTGGTATCTTTAATAACAACATGAATATGACTATCTGCGTTATGAGCAGGATTGTCAATAGCTAAATCATAATACTTAGTATCGTTTATGTAAAGTTCGACAGCTATTTTATGTTCTAATAAAAAATCAATATTATTATAGATTGTTGAAACATTGGTATAACCCTTGGCAAAAAGCCTTGCTTTAATTTCTTTAAACGTTAAATGATTATCTTGAAGAACTTCAATCATGGCTTTTCTGGCACGCGTAATACGCAATTTCTTTTTTCTTAAATTATTGAAAAACTTTTCCTTGGTTTCCATATAATCACCCAATGTTAGTGTGCTTATTGAAATAATCACTCATTATTTTTTGTAAGTTTTCGGTATGAAAGGCTAAAGTCTCCCCTTTTGTTTGTTTTTCTGTTATAACGTAGCGATCTAAAACATGTAGCTGGATAAGTGGTTTTCTTTTATAAAGCCTATAAATACCATATGGTTTTTTAAAAACAAATACCATAGGTATTATATCAGCATTAGCGTCAACAGCAAAGCGAAACGCCCCCTTTTTAAAGCTCCTAATATAATTGCAATAAGGCTTTAAAGCGGCTTCGGGATAAACTCCAACCCAGGATCCTTTTTGGACAACTTCATTTAATTTTTCTTGAAACTCGACAAGCAAAGATCTTTTATTGGGAATTGGTGCTCCACCTAGCACTTTCATCAGCTTGCCGACAACAGGTAAACCTAAATTACTCATTAACATAGTAAAATAGGTTCTTTTTGGTCTTAGGACAGTTCCTAGTAAAAAAGCGTCAATTGGGTGAATGTGGTTAGAAACAAGAATAAAGCCAGGTTTTTTTTGCTTTTTATAAATTTTTAACAACTTTTTATTGTGCAACTTAAAACCGAAAAAAACAGGGCCGATAAATATTTTTATAAAAAATGTCACAATTACAGTGATAATATAACTAAAAAAACGACGATACCATTTTTGGTTAAAATAATCGTAGTTTTCTTTTAAGCGTACTGGTCGTGCTTTTATTGTTTGATAAGTATGTTCGTTTTCTGTTTTTGAAGATTTGTTGTCATTAGATGGGAAATCACTCATATTATCACCTGTGCAAACATATTATAACACATATTATTTATTAAAAAATATGGTATAATTAATTGGGTGATAATAAATGATTATTGTATTTGGTGGCACATTTAATCCTCCAACAATTGCCCATCAGCAAATTGTTAAAAAAATAGCATCTTTATATAATCCTAGTAAGTTTTTAATTATGCCTGTGGGTGATAATTATTCTTGGAAAGATAGTTTTGCTAGTTTTGATCGTCGGTTTGAAATGCTTAAATTAGCATTTAAAGATAAAAAATATGAAATATCTGATTTGGAAAACCAAAACACATATAAAGGCACATATCAATCGCTTTTAAAGATAAAAGAAACATATAAAAGTGACGTATACTTTGTGATGGGTGCAGATAATATTGAGAAATTTGACGAGTGGATTAACTTTGATAAACTAATAAACGAGTTTTATTTTATCATACTTACAAGAAAAACAATTGATTTAAATAAAATAATTGACCAAAAGTATAGACAATATCAAAAAAGAATTATCATACTTGATTGTAGTATAAATATTGCTGCTTCTGATTTTAGGAACAATCCAGAGAAAAAAGATTTATTGCCAAAATCAGTATACAGTTATATAAAAAAGCATAATCTTTATGGGGTGAAATAATATGTTTAAAGAAAAAATATTAAAAGTATCTACAGTAACTCCCGTACTTCATGTTGGCTTGCCAATTGAAAATGCCAAAGAAATGATTAAAGTGTTAAAAAACACGAAATCTTCTTTAGTAGTTTTTCCAGAGCTCTCACTTACTGGTTATACAGCAGGCGATTTGTTTTACCAAAGCTCATTGATTGATGACTCTACTAAGGGATTAGCGATGCTTTTAGATGTTGGTTTTTCGGGTGTTTGCGTTGTTGGAATGCCTTTGTGCGTTGATGAAGTTTTATATAATTGTGCGGTTGTTTTTACTGGAAATAAAATCTTAGGCGTTGTTCCTAAGTATTATAATCCTACAAAAGAAGAATATAATGAAAAAAGATGGTTTAGTAGCGGTTTTAAAGCCAATTTTACCAAAGTAAATATTTTAGGTCAAAAAGCTTCGTTTGGGCAAATAGTATTTTCTGATGAAAAAAATGATATTAAATTTGGAATTGAAATTTCTCAAGATATGCTTATGCCAGTTACACCAGGAAACCTACTTAGTTTGGCAGGAGCTAACTTAATAATAAATATTAGTGCTGTAACCAATTATTTAAATGAAGACTGTAAAAGAAAAAAGATTATCGTTGAAAATTCGCGAAAAAATCATGGTGCATATATTTATGTTTCATCGGGAAGTTTTGAATCTAGTAGCGAAGCAATCTTTAGTGGTCATAATATTCATGCTATTATGGGTGAATTAGTTAATCAAAAGCATTTTGATAGTTTTAAAACTGAAGAAATGACTTCCGATATTGATTTTGGTCATATTAACTATTCACGGCGAAAAGATATTGGGATTAAAGAAAGTTTGCATCAATTCAAGACCGATTATCAAATTGTTGATTTTATGTTTAAGGAAAGTGCTAATTATGTTTTTGCAGAGCCTTTAAATAAAGAACCGCTTCTTTTTACTAATAACAAAAAAAACTTTGAAAAAGTAAGAAATATTCAAATAAGAGCTTTAGCAAGAAGACTTACTCATTTAGGCAATCCAAAGGTAATTATTGGTGTCTCTGGTGGACTTGATTCTAGTTTGGCCCTTTTGGTTGCGGTTGATACCTTTAAGTTTTTAAAAAGAGATTTAGGGGATATTATTGCCATTTCAATGCCTGGGCTTGCAACTAAACAAAGAACTAGAAATAACGCTGAAAAATTAAGTCTTGGGTTAGGTGTTAGTTTTAAAGAAATAGATATTAAAGATGAAGTTAATCAACAATTTAAAATGATTTTGCAAGAAAAGACTAATCAAGATGTTGTTTATGAAAACGCGCAAGCAAGAATTAGAACAATGACTTTAATGAATTTGGCTAATAAAAATAATGGAATAGTCCTTGGAACTGGTAGTCTTAGTGAGATTGCTCTTGGCTATATGACTTATAATGCTGATCAAATGAGTATGTATGCGATAAACTCAGGATTGCCAAAAACACTTGTTAAAAGACAATTTTGCAATTATCAATTTATTTATGAAGACCTCAAAGATATTATTTTGGATATAATAGATACGCCAATTTCAGCTGAACTTGTAGAAAATCAAGAAACTGAATTATTAATTGGTAGTTATCAAATTAATGATTATTTAATATATCGTCATTTAGTGGCTGGAGATGATAAAGAAAAAATGGCCTTTATGCTTAAGCATGCTTTTTCTTTAAAACCAGATGAAGTAGATCTTTATGTAAGCCGTTTTTTAAATCGGTTTTACAGTAGTCAATTTAAAAGACAAGTAATGCCTGATGGTCCGAAAGTAATTAAGCTAAGTCTTTCACCAAGAAGTGGTTATAAATTAAACAGTGATGTGAAAAAAAAGTGAAAAAAAAAGTAGTGCTTGGGCTTTCTGGTGGTGTAGATAGCGCTGTTGCGTTAATTAAATTAATTGAAGATGGCTATGAAGTTATAGCTGTTTTTATGCGCAATTGGGATTCTTTTGTTAATGATGATATTTTAGGTAACCCGACGATAAATGATCCTGTTTGTTCTCAGGAAAAAGATTATATTGATGCCAAAAAAGTTGCCGATAAATTTAGGGTTCCATTTTACCGAATAGATTTTATTAAAGAATATTGGGATGAGGTTTTTACTTACTTTATTGATGAGTATAAAAAGGGAAGAACACCTAATCCGGATATATTATGTAACACGGAAATTAAATTTAAAGCTTTTTTAAAATATGCTGCAAGTTTTAATGCTGATAATATAGCGATGGGTCATTATGCAAAACTTGAGCTTGTTGATGGGGTTAAGGTTTTAACTAAGCCTTTAGATAAAAGTAAAGATCAAACTTATTTTTTGTCGCAATTAACCAAAAAGCAGCTTCAAAAAGTGATTTTTCCCTTAGCAGATTTAACCAAAAAAGATGTTCGGCAAATTGCAGAAAGATATAAGTTAGAGATTGCATTAAAAAAAGATTCTACGGGAATCTGTTTTATTGGTGAAAGAAAGTTTAATGCTTTTTTATCAAACTATATTCTAGCTAAAAAAGGGCCAATTAAACTTTTAGATGGCACGTATATTAAAGATCATATGGGTTTAATGTATTATACAATTGGGCAAAGAAAAGGGCTTGCTATTGGTGGATTAAAAGAGTATGAACAGCAAGCGTGGTATGTAATTGGTAAAGACATTAAAACCAATACGCTTTATGTTGGTCAAGGATTTGGTAATACCTACTTATATTCAAATCGCTGTATTGTTAGAGATGTTGTTTTCAGAGGAAATAAAGACTTAGAAAACAAAGTATTTGGGGCTCTTTTTAGATATCGCCAAAAAGAAACGAAAGTTAGTTTAAGATGGTTAGATGAAAGCTCACTGGAAGTGATTTATCATCAGCAAGTAAGAGCTGTTACTCCTGGCCAAGCTGCAGCTTTTTATGATGGTAATATTTGTGTTGGTGGTGGATTTATTGATGAGGTTTATTTGGATGATGAAAAAAGACAATATTAAGAGTAGTAGTGGAAACTAAATTATGTTGATTAAAGGCTATATTTTAAAAAAGATTTTTGTTAATCAAGAAAACAATTATTCGATTTATTTAATTGAACTTGAAAATAAAACTGAAGTAACAATAGTTGGTTATTTGCCTAATATGTCTTTAGATATTTTGTATGAGTTTGAAGTCGAAGAGGTAAACCATGCTAAATACGGGCTTCAATATCATGTTATTGGTTATAAAAAATCGTTAAAACAAAACACCGAAGGTTTAATTGCTTATTTATCAAGTGATCTTTTTACTGGCATTGGCCCTGTTAGGGCAAAAAGGATTGTTGATAAATTAGGTGATGATGCGATTGAGAAAATATTAGAGAATAAAAAAGTTTTAAAAAAACTTGGTTTTAACCCCTTGCAAACTGAAAGGCTTTATCAGCAATTATCTAAAAATAAGACTACAGATGATACTTTGGTTAGTTTGTTTAGTTATGGACTTTCAGCTAATTTATCAATGAAACTGTTTAATTATTACAAGGAAGATACAATAAAAGCGATTGCTGATAATCCTTATAGATTAATTGATGATATTTATGGTATTGATTTTGTTAAAGCGGATATGATAGCCTTAAAGATTGGTTTAGAAAAAAGCAATCCCAAAAGGATACAAGCGGCAATCATTTACGCGGTAAAAACGTTATTATTTAGCAAAGGAGATACATATTTAAATGAAGTTGAGTTTTATCAAGCGATTAATAAAATTTTAGGTGAAAAGTCATCAGAAGAAGATATAGAAAAAAGTATAGAAGAGCTACTTAATAATGGTAAGCTAATTAAAACGGGCAATAATTTCACTTTAGATTATATTAAAGAAACGGAGTTTAATTTAGGGAATCAGTTATTAAGTTTTGTTAAAAACACGCCAACTAATTTTAAGCTTGATTCTTTAATAAAAAATGCTGAAAACAAACTAAACATCACGTATACTAAGCAGCAAAAAAAGGCGATTTATGAAGCGATTAATAATCCTATTTCAATAATAACGGGGGGACCAGGAACAGGAAAAACAACTGTCTTATCGGGAGTTTTAGAGGTTTATAGTGAACTTAATAGTTTATTGCTGGAAACCTCATCAATTATTGAGAAAATAGCTATTTGTGCTCCAACTGGTAGAGCAGCCAGAAAAATGAGTGAAGTTATGAATATAAAAAGTTTTACAATTCATAAACTGTTAGGCTATGATCATGAAGGTAACTTTTTTTACCATGAGAATAATTTATTGCCTCAAATGCTGTTTATTATTGATGAAGCAAGTATGATTGATATATTTTTAGCAGAACAACTGTTTAAGTCAATTTCAAAAAAGGCAAAAATCATTATTGTTGGTGATAAAGACCAACTTCCAAGTGTTGGACCAGGCCAAGTTTTAGCTGATATTATTTTTAGTGATGTTTTACCAGTTATTTATTTAGATGAAATCCATAGACAAGCTAAAAATAGTAGCATTATTACTTTGGCTAATAAAATCAACTCTCAGCAAGTAGATAGTTTTAGTTATGATTCAAAAGAAGACCTGATTTTTTATAAAACTGAAGAAAGAAATATTATTAATCATTTGTTAAAACTAGCAGACCAGTGTGTTGCTGAGGGTTATAATATGATTGATGATTTTCAAATACTAATTCCAATGTATAAAGGTTTTGTGGGGATAAATCGTGTTAATCAAGCTTTTCAAAATCATTTTCAAGGTAGGAATTCCTTGTTTGCTCAAAATGGTGCGATGAAATTTTTTCTTGGTGATAAAGTTATGCAGCTTGTTAATGCTCCTGATAAAAATGTTATGAATGGTGATATTGGGATAGTTGTTGATATTTATCAAACAGCAGATCAACAAAGTATTTTAACGGTAAAGTTTGATGATGCTGTTGTGAAGTATGAAACTTTTGAACTTGATGAACTAACCTTAGCCTATGCAATTAGCATTCATAAATCACAAGGAAGTGAATATAAGATTGTTTTTATGCCTTTAGTAGCAAGTCATATTTATATGCTTAAAAAAGAGTTATTATATACTGGAATCACTAGAGCAAAAAGTCATCTTTATATTCTAGGTGAGCTGTCGCTTATTGAAAAAGCAAGCAAACATTTAAATGAGAAAAGAAAAACATATTTAAAAGATATTTTAAAAAACAATATTTAAAATAAAAAAAAGCACTACTGGCAAGATGAAAAATAGGTGCTTTTTTTAGTATGATTGAACTTAAAAATTATTGGTTATTTAAACAAATGCCTTATTTGTTTTGTAAAACCACCGGAAAGCGATAATGATTCATTAGATATAATCATTGCTTTTGGTTCAACAGAAGTAATAGTTTTAACTGTAATTTTAATATCTTTTCTATTAGTATAAATCATGAGAATTGTTCTTTGTTTATCCTTGCCATGTCCGATGAGCGAAGTTACCCCAAAGCCTTTGTTTCGTAGTTCTTGAGCAACAAGTTCACCGTTTTCTTCAGAAACCACAGCCTGAATTAAAACTTTTCCAAAAGCGAGTAGTTGCTCTAAAAGTGAACCTAAATAAACTCCAACAGCAAACCCTAGACCATAAACTACAGCCTTAATTGGGCTTTTGTGTAACTCAGTAATAACATTACCAGCAATAACAATCCATAAGCTAATTTCAATTAAGGCAAGAAAAACTCCTACTCTGCGGTTTCCTTTGCTAATTAAAATAATTCTTAGGGTAGCAATAGCAACCTCAACAATTTTTGCAAAAAAGATTAAAAGCAGCTGCCATAGTGGCGTTGTTGTAAAAAAGTTTGTTAAAATAGAAAACATTTTGATCACCTTCTTAAGTATAACATGAAATAAAACAAATAATTTTTTAATAAATTTTCTTATTTAGCTTCATTGTTTGTTTTGTTTTGCAAAAGATTTTTTAATTCTTCAATTTTAAGTGCACAGCTTTTTCTTTTATAACAGTGACAATTAAGACCTTTATGGTCTTTTTTTATCCAGCGAAAATAAATAATTAAACTCAAAACAAAAACAACAACAATTAAAATAATAATATCAATCAAACTCATTATAATCCTCCCAATCTTAAAGTCCAAAAGGCAATGACTGCTAAAATATATGCTAATACTGTTTGGAATAAAACGCTAAAAATAGTTTTTTTAACACTGCCTAACTCACTTTTAATTGCTCCAATCGAGGCAATGCAAGGAGCACTAAACAAATTAAATATTATAAAACCAAAGGCGCTTGCGGTTGAGAAAAATGAAAACATACTAGCGCTAAATATTTCAGCTTCTCCTGAAACACCAGCGATTACTTTCATTGACATAATAACATTTTCTTTAGCGATAAATCCTTGGATAGCGCTAATGCCACTAGCCCAAGAAAGCTTTCCTAAAAAAGGATAAAAAACATAAGACACATAATGGCCAATTAAAGCGAGCATGCTTTTTTCAATCGGTATCCCATAATTAAATCTAAAATCAAAAGATAATAAAAACCACAACAATATACTAGCAAGGACAATAAAGGTAGTCGCATTTACGATAAAATCCCATACTTGTGTGATAATATTTCTAAAAACATATTTAAGTTTAGGTATTTTATAACTTGGCAGTTCTGCTAAATAACCTGAGGTTGTTTTAACCTTGAAAATAAGTTTTAATAAATAAGCAGAAACAATAATGATAAAAATAGAAAAAATATAAAGAGCGAAAGTAATTAAACCAGCATACTTTTTAAAAAAGAAGCCAGCAAATACTGTAATTATTGGCAGTTTTGCACTACAAGGAATAAAAGGAGTTAAGACAACAGTCATTTCTCGTTCTTTTTTGTTTTCAATGCTTCTAGTTGATAGTATTGCTGGAACACTACATCCACTACCAATAATAAAAGGAATAAGTGCTCTTCCTGAAAGGCCCATTCGGCGAAAAACACGATCAAGGAAAAAAGAAATTCTACTCATATAACCGGTTGATTCAAGTAAATTGATAAACAAAAATAAAACAATTAACTGCGGCAAGAAAGGAGCCATTGCTCCAATTCCACCAATTAACCCATCGGCTAATAAACTCCTCGACCAAAAGCTTGCTCCTATACTGGCAAGCCAAGCCTTAATGCTTGATTGTAACCAAGAGAAAAAGGCTTCAATATAATATATCCCAATATTTCCAACAACTCCTACAGATAGCACATAAACCAAAAGCATCACAACCAAGAATATAGGAATTGCTAAATATTTGTTTAGTAAAACTTTATCAATTTTTTGGGATAGTTTATCATATTTTGATAACAGCGAACTGGAATGTTTTAAGATTTTTTCAATGTAGGAATACCTTTGTTCTGCCAAGAGTTCATAAATATCATCGTGGTACTCATCTTTTAAAGCATTTCTTATGGCTTTTACATCTTCTAAGAAGGGGTTTTCATCTTCAATTAGTTTAATGGCGTAATATCTTTTGTGGTTTAAATCAATGTTTTCCTCAATTTTTTTAATATGAGTTTCAATTGAAGAAAACCACTCTAAACGTTTGTTTTTTAAAAATGTTTGCGTATCAATTGCACAAAGTAAATCAAAGATACCAGTTTTTTTAACTGCGCTTATGGGAAAAAAACTTACTCCAAAGTGCTTTTCTAATGTTTTTAAGTGAAGCTGGATGCCTTTATTGACTAAAATATCAGTCATATTTAGCGCAACCAATACAGGAGTAGATAATTCAAGCAGTTGAGTTGTTAAATATAGACCTTTTTCTAATTGAGTTGCATCAACAACATTGATAATTAAGTCAATTTCTTCATTAAGCAAATAAGAAGTTGTGATATCTTGTTCTTCAGAATAAGGAGTTAAAGAGATAACACCTGGTAAATCAATAAAGGTGTTTTTTTTATCTTTTGTTGTGCCAATATAAAAATCAACGGTTGCTCCGGGGTAATTGGCTACCATTTGATTTTTTCCGGTTAACAGATTAAAAAGCGTTGTTTTGCCAGAGTTTTGATTGCCCACAAGTGCTATATTCATAATTTAATACCTTCAATATGAGATAAAAAGCTTTTCTCAATTGCCAAAGTGTAGCCCCGTAATTCAATTTGAACCGGACTTCCCATTGGCGCAAAGCCCTTAATTTTAATTAAAACACCTCTTGTGATGCCAAGATCATTTAGTTTTCGTTTTATGTTTTCAACTCCGTTAACTATTTTAGTTACCTTAAGAGTTTCGTTAATCTTTAAATCACTTAATTTCAATCTACTGCCTCCTAAAAGACTCTCTTATTAGTTTACTAATTTTATCTTATAATATCAAATGATATTACAAAAAATATAAATAAGGTTCTAAATTGTTTTGTTAATAGTCACATAATGAAGGCTATTTATTGACTAAAAAGTAATTATTAGTTAAAGTTTAATTGGTGATTAAATGAAGGCAAGTTTAAAGACTTTATGGATAAGTTTTTTATCGACTATTATCAAAATTTTGGCTCAAACTTTAACGACTGAAGGCTTTAGTGATATCAATACCATTAAAGTCGCTTTTACAGAAGTTCCGATCGAATACTTTGCGATAAATTTTTTTATTTTTGTTGCTTTAACCGTGCTATTTATTTTAATTAATCAGCAAATTCCGGCATATAAACTTTTAAAGGGTTTTATCTATACTATAATGGTAAGTTTTGTTTGGACAGCTTTAAGGTTTCAGCCTAATGTATTGGAAAACTTTGCTAAATATGCTTATGGGGTTGCTACTTTTTTTATTCCAATGATTATTTATGGAGCACTCCTTGGTTATTTATCCACCGACAAGACAAAAGAATTTAAATTTTCTAAAAACATGTTTTTATATTTGGCAATTTCTTTTGGATGGCTTTTACTTCACTTTGTTTATATTATCATTATGCCACCAGCAAAATCGCAAATATTTAATTATATTATTTGGGTATTGTTTACCGCTTTAGTTATTGGTGTAACGTTTGGCTTTTTCTATGAAATCCATTTAAAAACTAAATACAATTCTATTTATATGGCAAGTATAGTTGTTTTTGTTGTCTTTGTTAGTTATTATGCTTATCAGTTTTCACTGAACAATGAATTTGATTTAAAATTAGTTATTAAAGTGCTTTTAGATATTGTTTCGGTAATAATTTCAATTCTGTTTATTGAAATTTATTTAAACCGGTTAAAAAATGTTCAATAATAAAAAAAATTTGAAAATATCTCTGTAAAAAGGAGATATTTTTTTTGCATATTTACATTAATTCAACAATTAAACCCACTTTTTATCATAAATAAGTAATTCTCAATTAATTAGTGCAAATCATTATGATTATTTTTTGAAAATAATTATAATAAATGCATAAAAACAAAAGAAGTGAGGATCAAATCATGTCGCTCAAATTAAAAGGGCTATTAATTGGTATTTCCTTAGTAGTTATGTTGTTAATAATAACTGTTGTTACGGTGATAAGTGGTTATAATAATGCGGTAAAAAAGAAAATACAAGTTGAGGAGCAATATGCTTTAATTAGTGTTGCAATTGAAACGCGCTTGGATAAACTTGAATTGTTATTAAATGCAGTTACTGGTTTGCAAACGCATGTCGAGACGCAGTTATCAAAAATTACAGAAGCAAGACAAAGTTTATTAAGTGGTGGTAATTTAAATGATATTAGTGAAGAAGTAGAATCGGGTTTTTCAAGTATTGTATTAATGATTGAAGATAATCCTGAGACTTTTATTGCTGTTTCTGCTTATAATGCTTATATGGCAGATATAAGTGCTACTACGCAAACAATAATGACAGCTAAAATCTATTATAATCAGGCAGTTACTAGTTATAATACATTTATTCAACAGTTTCCGAAAAATATTTATCTACCGTTGTTTGGCTTTAAAAGGTTAAATCTTTATAATCCTAACTTAGTTTAATAAAACATGTTAAAATCTCTTTTTTTAAAGCTTACTTTTTTGTTAATCCTTCTAGGATTATTTAGTGTAAGTATTGCTTCTAAAAATAAATACACATATTTTGGCCCAACTAAAGATTTTTATGTTTATGATGAAATTAATGCGCTTTTAACTGCGACCAAATACCGGATATATCTTAATAGTAAAGAACTTTACGAAGAAAGTCTTAAAGCTGACTGGATAGAAACTGATAAAAGAGGCGCGCAAGTTGTTTTTATTGCGCTTTATGAGGATGATCTTACTGATACAACTGTTTTGTTTAATGAATGGGGCATAGGGAAAAATGATATGGGGCTTTTAGTTACTCTTTATTATGACAAAGAAGAAGTGCCTTTTTTAAAAAGTGTTTCTTATGAAGCTGGGATTAAAATGATGAGCTTACTAACTGCTTATGATTTTAGTTTATTATACAGCCAGTATTTAGAACCCTATAAAGATGAAATTGGGATAATGCAACTATATTTTGAGGTTCTTAATTATATTTATGTAAATATTTATCATTATGATTCTTTTTCTTATGATTTAGATAGTTATGTTGAACAAATGTATGATTATTACAAACTTCCTTCCAGTCAAAAGGAAAGTTTTAATCTTCCTTTGTGGGCTAAAATTGTTATTTTTATTGTTTTTCCTTCTTTCGGAGTAGGAATGTTTTTTACGGTTAAAAAGATACGTGGTGGTGGCGGTAGATCGGTTGGTTATAAATTTAGAAGATAGAATGAGTAGTTTAAAATAAAAAAAAGAGAATTTTTCTCTTTTTTAGTTGTTTTGGATATTTTTTAAAGCAAGTAATGTTTTTTCATTTTTTAAACGATCTTTTTTAATTAACCAAAAAGCAGTATCAAGAATGGTTTTTTCTAAAGGCAAAGGTTGATAGCCGAATGTTTTAAAAGCTTTATCATTGGAGAAGTTTCCATTAGAAGAAACAGCTTTAAGTGCGTAGGCGGTAAATAAGGGTTTTTTCTTTTTAAGTTTAAAATAAAGACCAATAAATGGATCAGCAAGGTAGATAATCCATTTAGGAAAAACTTTAACAAATGCTTTTCTTTGGCTAACCTGCTTTAAATAAGCAAAAAGCTCTTTTAAAGAAACATAACGACCAGAAAGAATGTAATCGCCATAATGAGCGTTTATAGTCAACTTATAGATGCCACTAGCAACATCTCTAACATCAACAATATCATAGCCCCCGCTTACTCTTGATGATAATTTACGGTTTAAATAGTTTTCAACTAAACGATTTAAATGGCCACCGCGGTAATCATCAGGGCCTAAAATAGCTGATGGAAAAACGATTGTAACAGGGTTGCCTTTTAAATAAGCTTCATAAACAAGTTTTGTTGCAGCAGCTTTTGTTTTTTCATAAGGGCCTTTCACATATTTAGGATCGTAGTCATTTGTTTCGGTTATTGTGTTGTTTTTAGGCTCTTTTTTTATTGCGTGAACTGATGAGACATAAACAAATTGCTTAACATTTTTACTTAATGATAAATCGAGGATGTTTTTTGTGCCTTCAACGTTTACTTTTTCCATATAAGGATCGTATTTCCCGCTTATTGAAATAATACCAGCACTGTGGATTACAACTAAACTCTTAGAAGAACCATTTAAGTTAAATAAAGGAATTAAAGATTCTTTGTCAGTAATATCACCATAATAAATTTGAGCTCCTAAAGCTTTTAATTCCTCAATTTTAGCACGAGAACGTACTAAAGCTCTAACTTCTTTGTTTTTATCTTTTAAATGTTTGACAATGTTAAACCCTAAGTGGCCAAGCGCACCAGTGACAATATAGATCATGTTTTATCATTTCCTTTTTAAATCCACTCATTGAATTTTTTAATATAGATTTTTTTAACAACCTCAGTTGTAATAACATAAAAAAGTGATAAACCTAATAAATAAAACAAGTAAACAGGAGGCAGTTTAATCATTTCAAATGACGTGCCAATATTAGTAAATGAGATTACAAGTGCAATAACAAGCACAGATAAAGTTGAAAACAGTAAAATTTTTGCAGGCTTGTTGTGGCTAAATAACAATTTTTCAGTTCTAATTGCGTAGATTACCAATATTTGCGAAATAGTTCCAAAAATAAACCAACCTGTTTGGAATAAAACTTGATTTTCAATGGAATTTGCCCCCATAATAAACCATAAAACTAAAAAGCACAATAAATCAAAAACTGAACTTAAAGGTCCCATAATAAAGGTAAAGTTGCGAATACTTTTTGAATCCCATTTATGAGGCTTTAGTAAATATGAGTCATCAACGTTGTCAAAACTCATCCCAATTTGCGAAAAATCATTTAAAAGGTTTTGCGTTAAAATGTGAATAGGCATCATTGGCAAAAAGGGCAAAAACATACTAGCAAGTAAAACAGAAAACATATTTCCAAAATTTCCGCTTACTGCCATTTTAATATATTTTACTATATTCCCAAAAGTTTTTCTACCTTCAATTATTCCTTCTTCCAAAACAATTAAGTCTTTTTCAAGTAGAATTATATCAGCAGTTTCTTTAGCGATATCAACAGCATTGTCAACGGATATTCCGACATCTGCTTGATGCAGTGCTGGAGCGTCATTAATGCCATCTCCCATAAACCCAACAGTATGACCAAGTTGTTGGAGACGGTTGACAATTCGCTCTTTTTGCGAAGGTGATAACTTGGCAAAGATATCATGGTCTTTTAAAAGACTATCTAAAGTTGAATCAGTCATATTATCTACATCAGATCCTAAAATAATATCTTTTGCATCAATGCCAATTTTTTGACAAACTTTAGCTGTAACGCCTTCAGAATCACCAGTTAAGACAATAGTTCTTACACCATGTTCTTTTAAGATTTTCAATGCCTCTTTAGCACTTTCTTTTGGTGGATCTAAAAAACCAACAAAACCAATAATAACCATAGCTGATTCATCTTTTATTCCAAACACGTGCTCATCAGGAACTTCATTTTTTTGGGCAACTGCTAAGATTCTTAGGCCTTGTTTATTATATTTTTCATAAGTTTTAAGGGCAATTTTTTTATACTCTTCTGTCATAACTTCGACTTTGCCTTTGATTTCAATAAAACTAGCAATCATTAGCATTTCTTCAACGGCACCTTTAGTAATAAGTTGTCTTTTACCGGCTTGGTCTTTTAAAACCACACTCATTCGTCTTCTAATAAAATCAAAAGGTATTTCATCAACTTTTTCATAGCGTTCTGTAAGATGGGAAAGCTCCATTTTGTGAGCTCTTTCAATGATTGCAATATCAATTAAATTTTTCAGACCAGTTTGAAAATAGCTATTTAAAAAAGCATGCCTTAAAACTCTTGTATCATCGTTTCCGTGTAAATCCATGTAACGTTCTAATATAATTTTATCTTCGGTTAAAGTTCCTGTTTTATCTGTACATAAAACGTCAATTTCCCCAAATGTTTGAATACTGCCAAGTGATTTAACAATTACTTTATGCTTAGACATACTAACAGCACCTTTGGCTAAAGTTGAAGTAATGATTACCGGTAGCATTTCTGGGGTTAGTCCAACAGCAATACTAACAGCAAAAAGTAAAGCGTTAATCCAGTCTTGTTTAACAAAACCGTTAATCAATAAAATAATTGGCACAATTACAAAGGTAAGTCTTAATAAAAGTTTACTAACAGAACTAATGCCACGTTCAAAACTTCTTTTTGATCTATCGCCTGATAAAGATTGTGCCATTGAGCCAAAATAAGTGTTATTTCCTGTGGCAAGAACAACAGCAGTTGCGCTACCACTAACAATATTAGATCCTAAAAAACCTAAGTTATTTAAATCAGTTAATGCTAGAGAATCATCTTTAACTTCATTAAATTTTTCAATCGGATATGATTCACCAGTTAAAGCAGCTTGAGTTACGAAGGTATCTTTAATTGTTAAAAATCTAACATCAGCAGGAATCATATCACCGGCAGAAAGTTTAACAATATCGCCAACAACAACATCTTCAATTAATATAGCTTCAAAAGAATTATCTCTTAAAACATCGGCGTAGTTTGTCACAAGTTTTGATAATTTTTCGGCGGCTTTATTTGATCTTTCGCCTTGAATAAAAGAAATCGAACTGGATACTAAAACAAGGCCAATTATTATGGCAATAGTTAGATAATCAGGGCTCTCACCAATGAATATATCAGTAAAATAGCTAACTGCAGCAATAGCAATTAAAACTATATTAAAAGGATTAACCAAAGAATCAAACAGACGCCTTAATAAGGTGTTTCCTTTGGTGGTTGTTATTAAGTTTTTGCCATCATCATCAAGCTTTTCTTCTGCAAAAGAAGTAGTGTGCCCAGCTTTTGTTGTGTTAAGTTCTTTAAATAAATCATCTTCATTTAAAAGCGCATAACGCTTTAGTTTAGCTTCGATTTCTTGTTGATGCACACGTCTTTTAATTTGTCGTTTTTGTCTTAGTTTCATTTGTTTTTCCTCGTTTCTTTTTCATAAAGGCATTAAAAAAACCGCACTTTTAAATGGCGGCAAATGAAACATGAAAAATAAATAACAAGAAGTTACAGAATTAAAATATAGTCGTCATTGCGCCACTTAATTTGTTTTTGATAAAGTTTGTTTTCTAAGAAGAGACACGGGCTTTCATCCATAAAATTCACTCCTTTAGGTGATTAAACCACACTTTTTAATTATTTTTTTATGATAACCACTACCATTATATGTTTTTTATCTGCTTAGTTCAACCCGAAACGAGATTAAGCAGAAAAAAAACCCTTTCATCTGTTAAGATTCAGGGTCGATTTCTTCTTTGGTAATACTTTTTTCTTGGTAAAAATTAGCACCTTTTGTAGTTTTAGCGATATATTTGTCTAATAAATAAAGAAGTTGTGGCAACAAAAACAAGACAAAAAAGCCAGAAAGCAGTGCTCCTCTACCGATTAGTTCTCCAAGTCCAGATACCCCTTCAATAGAAGAGACAAAATAAAGAGCATAACCAGCAGCAGCTAAAATTAGGGAACTAGTTAAAATAGAATGTCCAGAACTAGTAATACTATAAATAAAGGCATCTTTTTTCTTCATAGACTTTCTTGCAGTCATATAGTTTTGGGTTAAAAGTATTCCATAGTCAATTGTCGCTCCAAGTTGGACAGAACTGACAATAATATAACCAATAAATATTAAAGGTTGTTTAGTTAAATAAGGAATACTCATATTAATCCATACTGACATTTCAATGCTTAGTACTAAGATAAAAGGAATTAAAAGACTCTTAAATGAAAAAAACAAGATAATCAATACTAAAACAATTGATAAGGCATTAATAATAAGATAATCATTTTCTACAATCGTTTTAATTTCTAAAACAGCAGATGAAGAGCCAATGATATGATAATCATCATAATATTGGGCGGCAACACTTTTAATTATAGCAATAGCATTATAAGCTTCTTCGGATTCTTCATCGGTTTGAATTGAGATAATAATCCTGTTAAAATACTCGCCAACTAACTGTTCTTTGAATTTCTCAGGTACAAACCCAATCATATAATCAGGCATCGCAGCCAATGACTGGATTGCTGGTTTATAGATAGCCAAAGAAGTAGTAAGTTTATTAACCATTGATTTTTCAACTTCTTTATAATCGATGTTATTATTGTTATTGTTATTGTTAGGGTTGTTTTCATCAATAGGTTGATTGCCGTTGGGCACTAAAATAACAATTGGATTGCTTTTACCAAAAGTTTGTTCAATTTTTTTGATATCCTCAAAGGCTTTTGTTCCCTCGCTAGAACTCATCGCAGCCTTACCATAAACAAAGTGATTTTTGTTTTGATAAGTAAAAGAAGGAATAATAACTAAAACAACCAAAAGTGGAAGAATAAATCTTAATTTATAAATTGGGGTTGTTAGCTTTTTCAAACTCGGAAAAATTGGTTTGTGTTCTGTTTTAATTAAAAGTTTGTCAAAGAAAACAAGTAGTGGTGGCATTAAAGAGAAGGTAATAATAATACTTAATAAAATACCTTTTATCATAACAAGCGCCAAATCAGCCCCAATTGTGTAGCGCATGAAAATAAGTGCAGTAAAACCAGCAACAGTTGTTAGCATACTTGAGTTGATCGGTAAAAAGGACTCATACATTGCTTTTTTTACAGCCTCAATGTTGCTGAGGCCTGCTTTTCGCTCTTTGGTATACCGATGCAGCAAAAAGATGGCATAGTCCATCGTAATGGCTAACTGTAATAGCGAAGCAGTAGAGTTAGTTAAAAAAGATATTGAAGGGAAAATAATGTTTGTTCCCATATTAATTAAAACAGATGCAGCAACAACAATAATAAAAAGAAGTGGCTCAATCCAAGAATTAGTAAAGATAAATAGGATAACAAGCACGATTGGAATAACATATAAAGTAATTTTAAAAACTTCATCGGAAGTCATTTTTCTTGTGTAATAACTTGATACTGCTTGTCCGCTCATGGCATAAGGTTTGCCAAAATTATCAAGTTTATCTTTTAATCTTTCAATACTTTTACCTGTTTCTAAACTGTATTGGTCTTCTTCAAACAATATTTGAAACAAAGCACTTCCTTTTTTGGTTACGCTATCTTGCTCAATAAAAAAAGCGTCAACATCAAAAAGAGTAATATTTAAGGTTTGCAATAAGTTTATGATTGCTTCAATATTGGTGACTGTTCCTAAAAAGCTATCAATCCAAATAACTTCTAAAACGCCATCTGTATTAGAAAGTCTTTGACGATAAAAAAGTGCATCAGAGATTGTAATATCTTCAATCATAATGCTTGCTTGACCGTTAAGCCCAAATTCTTCTTCCATAACCTTTAAAGATTGTAAAGTTTTAGAATTACCAGGCAAATATTTTGTTGTGTCATAGTTTATTTTAACTAAGGGGATAAGAAAAATAGATCCAGCTAAAAAAATGCCCCAAAAAATTAGGAAAAACAGACGGGATTTAACGATAAATGCAAATATTTTTTTCATGTTTAGCTTTTACCTTTCTAATTGATTTTTAAATAATACGTGTTTGAATGTCTTTAAAAAGAAAAATAAAAAAACGCTTTAGTTCCTCTTCAATTAATTCTTTTTTAGTGTTTTGAAGAATATGTAAAACACCTCTTAGAATTAAACTATAGATTAAATCAACTTGATTTTCAGCAATATTTGGTAAGTCTTTTTTGATTCTAGTTGTAACAATTTTTTTAATATCTTCTAATAAAGTGTAGTTTTTTGTCCCAATATAGCGATCTAAGATAATAACAATTTCCTTTGGATAAACTGCACAAACTTTTGCCATTTCATTTAAGATGGGATCTAAAAATGTATTGTCCTTAATTGCTTCAGGCTCATGAAGGATATCTAGGCTGATAAGTTTTACAACCTCTTGAAAGGCAGGGCTTACTGTTGCCGTAAATAAAGCTTCTTTACTTTTAAAATAACGATAAACATTGCCAACAACCATCTTCGATGTTCTGGCAATTTTTCTCATACTGGCACCGCTAAATCCTTTTTCATAAAATTCATTGGTCGCATTTATTAGTATTTTTTTTCTGACATCTTCTTTTAATCTTTTCATAGTGAACCTCTGTTCATTATAAAACTATTTTTTTTATTTGTCAAATAATTACTTTCCTAAATTAAGAAGAAAAACCACAAATATGTGGTCTTTGTTGAATTGGTGTTTTACTTATGATAAATTAAGATTATTTCACCATTGATATCTTTTTTCTCAGTAACGACAAATCCAAGTTTTTGATACAACCTTAAAGCATTGATATTTTCTTTAAAACATGATAGGTAAATGTGATCAATATTATAATTGGCGTATAAATATTCAATTAAATCTTGCATAGCTTGTGTGCCATAACCTTTTCCTTGATATTTTTGATCAATCATAATATCATCTATCCAACCCTCATCAGGGGCAAAATAACCAATAACGGCAAAACCAACGGTTGTTTTTCTTTGGTCATCTAAATGAATTGATAAGACCTTCCATTCATCAATGTTACTGTACTGCTTTAAAATAATATTTAGGGGATCTAAAAACCCTTTTTGATTGTCTTTTAGTGACAAATTTAAAACTTCAGATGGCGGATTCTTTTTATCTAATATCCGGTATTCCATAAAGTATATTTTTCTCCTTTGATGATATTATACGGATAATTAATTGAAAGTAAAGTCTTTTTATTTTTGAAAAAGCAATCCTAAATAAAAAAGGTTTAAAACAGTAAATCTTGTTGCTTAAAAAGATATTTAAAATAAGGTTTTTCTAGTTTAAGAAAATAAAAATAAATGTTTTTTTGCTAATAATTTCGTGATATAATAAAAAAAACCAAAGTTTCAAAGATTAGGAGGCATGCTATGTATCCGCAAATAGTTGTTTTCATGGTTATTGTTTTAATACTATTTTTATTTGCTTACGGTAAACTTAGATATGATTTTGTTTCATTATTGGCTGTACTTATTTTAGTTATCGCCCAGGTTATAAAACCAGCTGATGCGTTTGTTGGCTTTTCTCATCCAGCAGTGATAACTGTTGGTTCAGTTTTAGTCATTAGCTATGCATTAATAAAAACAGGTGTGATTGATAAACTGGTTATTTTTGTTAATAAGGGTTCAGATAAAATTTCGTTAAAACTTTTGAGTTTAATGAGTATAACAGCGTTATTGTCCGCATTTATGAATAATGTGGGAGCGCTGGCAATTGTAGTTCCAATTGCTCTTAAAGTAGCAAAAGATAAAAATATTCCTGCTTCTAAATTGTTAATGCCGATTGCTTTTGCTTCTTTATTAGGTGGGATGATTACTGGTATTGGTACGCCGCCAAATTTAATAATCTCCACTTTTAGAGTTCAAACAGGCGAAACTCCGTTTTCTTTTTTTGCTTTTGCTCCAGTTGGATTTGGTCTAACAGTTTTGGGGATATTGTTTGTTTCTTTTATTGGTTTTAAATTAATTCCAGTGCGAGAAAAAGATAAAACAAAAGAAAAGTTTAATTTAGATGATTATTTATTTGAGTTGCTAGTTACTGATAGGTGTAATGTAAATGGAATAAAACTAGAAAACCTTTTACATACATTTGGGGTTAATATTAATGTTGTTAGTATTGTCAGAGGAAAAAGAAATATCGTTTCACCCGGGGGAAGTCAAATAATTTTTCCTGGTGATATTTTAATTGTAAAATCAATGCCAAGCGATTTAAATGATATAATTAGCAAAACTTGTTTTGAATTAAAGGGGGCAAAAAAGGATAAATTATCATCAGAGAAATTATTAAAATCTGATGATGTAGCGTTAGTAGAAGTAGTTTTGAGAAATGATTCACATTTAATTGGTAGAACTGCTGTAGAAACTAAACTTAGAAACAATTACAATGCTAATTTAATAGCCGTTTCTAGAAAAGGTGTTTATACAATAAAAAGATTAAAGACTTTTAAATTTAGTAGTGGTGATGTACTACTTTTACAAGCTCCAAAACAAACCCTAAAACAAATGTATTCTAAGATGCGCTGTTTACCACTTAGTGAACAAGAAGTAGACTTGAAATTAGAAAAGTTTAAGTTAAACCAGTGGTTGACGATAATTATTTTTGCTGTTTCTTGTTTGCTTGCTGTATTTAATGTTGTGCCAGTTCAAATCTCTTTTATGGGAGCAGCGCTATTGCTTGTTGTTTTAAAGGTTATTACTCCCAAAGAGTTTTATGAGGCCATAGAATGGCCAACAATTATTATGATTGGTTCTTTATTTGCGTTGGGTCATGCTCTTGAAGTGAGTGGAGGTTCAGAAACAATTGCGAGTTTAATTCTAAATCTATCTGCTTATTTTCCTCCCTTTGTCATTTTAAGTATTTTAATGATAATTACAGTTTTACTCACCAACATTATCAATAATAATGCCGCGACAATCTTAATGGCACCAATTGCTTTAAGTATAGCTGCGGTTTTAGGAGTTTCACAAGATCCGTTTTTAATGGCAATAGTAGTTGGGGCTTCAACTTCATTTATGACGCCAATTGCCCATCAATCAAACACGCTTGTTATGGGACCAGGTGGTTATAAATTTACAGATTATTGGCGCCTTGGTTTGCCTCTGACAGTTTTAGCAATTCTTGTTGGTATACCCTTAATATTACTTTTTTGGCCACTTTAAATAAAAATAAAAAGCAGTTAATTGTTGGCTGCTTTTTTTAAAGGAACAAGACATTTGTTAATAATCAATTATTTAACAATTCTTTTGGATAATCTATAAGAAGAAAGTAGGAGTAATAAAAGAGAAATAAGACAGGAAATAATTAAAATCCAAATAATATTAACTTCGGTATTAAATACTTTAGCTGGATTTAGCCCATAAGCGTTTTTTAAAGCTTGATGTGCTTCTGCAGGCAACCTAGTTTCCAGTTCAATAAAAACATCTTTTAATAAAAACTGTTTAAGGTGAATTGTCATATGGGTAAATGGAATTAAAGAAGAAAGTTGTTGAATAAAATCAGGTAAAATCTCAAGCGGCATATATATTCCGGAAGTAAAGCCAATAACGGTTCCTAAAATTCCAGATAAAACACCAAAAGCATTAACGCTTTTAATAAATGTAGTAATAAAAACCATAAATGCTGTTGAAATAAAGGTGTAGATTATCAAATAAAGACAAACAACCAAGATTTTGTAAATTGGATACCAAGTTGAGGAGAAAAGACCTATTACAACAACCGCTAATAACCACATGGCAATTGTAAAGATGATTGTAATTAGTAAAGAAGAAAGATAATATGCAAAAATAATTTTATAACGCTTTACGGGTGTAACAATAAAACCATTTATTTGACCATAAGTAAAATCGTTAATAACGTTGCCTAAATTGCCTAAAGAAAGAGTAAAAGTATTAATTACTAAAACACCACACATAATTAAAGTATTGCTTAAAAAATCTATTTCCTTAGAACTCATTATTTCCCTAAGTTCATCAGCAATATACATGTTTTTTAAGAAAAGCAAATATAAGCCTAAAAGAATTATAATTGATAAAAAGGAGAAAAAAACAGCTGTTTTATCTCTGGTAAATGATTTAATGTTTCTTTTAGTTAAGTAAATAAGTTCAATCATTTTGTTCACCTACCACTTTAATAAACACGTCATCTAATGTGCCGTTAATAACCTCAAAAGTTTTAATGTTATCTTTTAAGGTGACAATTAAATCAAGAGTATCTTTGGTGTTATTTATTTCAATATAATACTGATCAGATACTTTTTTATATGGGCGTTTAGCAGTTTTTAAGTAATTAACTAAAACTGTTTTATCAAAAGGAACAAGCTTAAAGTAGTCTTTACTATAGTGTTCTTTTAAGCTAGAAGGAGAACCCTCAGCAACAATTTTGCCTTTATGGATAATAACAACATAATCAGCATTAGCTGCCTCTTCCATATAATGAGTAGTCAAGAAGATAGTAATCTTTTCTTCTTGCTGTAGGTGAGAAATAATTTCCCAAACCAGTTTTCTGGTTTCGGGGTCAAGTCCAGTGGTTGGTTCATCTAAGATTAAAATTTCAGGATTAGAAAAAAGGGCTCTAGCAATTTCAACTCGTCTTTTTTGCCCACCAGAAAGAGTTTTAAAACGCTGTTTCTGGATGTCTTTTAACTGAAGCTTGTCAATTAAATAATTATATCTTTCGGTTAGCTCTTTTTTATTTTTAATGTATAAAATGCCTCGTGAATACAAATTTTCTTTAACGGTTAATAGCTCATCTAAAACATTTTCCTGAAATACAACTCCTATCTTTTGGCGAACAAAATTAGGGCTGTTAGCACCGTTTAATAAAACTTCGCCTTGGTCTTGTTTTAGCAGGGTGGCAATAATTTTAATGGTTGTCGATTTACCAGCTCCATTTTGGCCTAAAAACGCAAAAAAACTCCCTCTCCTAACGGCAAAAGAGATATTGTCTACAGCCTTAATTGGGCCATATGCTTTGCTTAAATTATTTACTTGTAAAATATTATCTTTCATTATTTGTTCTCCTAATTGATTTAGATAAACACAAATGTATTTTACTACAAATCAAATTAAAAGAAAACCGGAAAATTATTTTACTAGTTAATCACCATCACCAGACTTAAAATTATATAAAGGTTTAATAACAAAACAAACTTTTATTGTTGGGCTTATTTGGTCAATAATTTCCTGCATACTTTTATATGCCCTTGGTGATTCATCAATGGTTTTATGCGACAAAGAAGTAGTGTATATTCCTTTCATATCTTTATGGAGATCTTCTAGCAATAAAAAGCGTTTTGCTTCTCTGCGGCTCATAATTCTACCTGCACCGTGCGGTCCAGAGTAATTCCAATCTTGGTTACCCAAACCAATTCCGTATATTGACCCGTCTTTCATGTTAATTGGAATAAGTACTTTTTCATTTAATTTAGCAGAAATGGCTCCTTTTCTAACAATGTTTTCATCATCAATATAATTATGAATTGTTTCAAAGCGGGAGATTTCTTTTAGTTTAGCATGAAAAATAATTGTATCAGCTATTTTTTTGCGGTTTTCTCGCGCATAAAGCTGACAAAGTCGCATGTCATGTAAGTAGTCATCTTTGTCTTTGTTTTCCAAATAAGCAAGGTCTCTTGGCACATTAACTCTTGCTTCTAAAACTTTTAAAGCATCAGTAATTAAATGCTCTTGTTTATTATTAAGATAATGATTAATTAGGGTTTCTTTTTCTTTTTCAGTTGGTTTAGTCATTTTGGAGATTGCTAGCCTTTGATAGATATCAGCTATTTGTTTACCTAAGTTTCTTGAACCGGTGTGTACAACTAAAAAATAGCGGCCATCATCTGATTTGCCAATTTCAATAAAGTGATTACCACCGCCTAAGGTGCCAATAGAAGACTCTAAGCGTCTAATGTTTCTAAGTTGCGAAAAAGCTTTCATATCTTGAAGCTGAAAAGGCATTGGAGTCGGTTTGTTGTGAACTTTAAAACCAGAGGGAACATATTTTTTAATAATATAATCAATTTCACTTAAATTTAGATTAAAGTTTTCAATTTCAACTGTTAACATGCCACAACCAATATCAACACCAACAACATTAGGTATTACCTTATCGCCTAAAAGACCAGTAAAACCAATAACACATCCGGCACCAACATGGACATCAGGCATAATGCGGACTTTTGAGTTTTTAAAAGCTTCTTGATTTAAAAGGTTATAGATTTGTTCAAGAGCATTAGGATCAATTGTCTCAGCAAATATTTTTAAATCCAATGAATAAGACCTCCTTTAAAAGTAAAACATTAGATAATTATTGTGGTTGTTTAGGTTTTTCTTTTTTGTATAAGAAAAAGGAAAAAACTATAAAAAAGATTATTAGTGCTGAAAGTGAACCCCAAATATAGTACCACTCAGGCAAATAAATTATACCAGTGATAACTAAAATTGGCGCCCCAAACATAATTGCCGTTGAAGAACCGGTAACTAAATCATCAGCAGCTGGTGTGGAAAACTCAGGATCAATTTCTCTAAGTAAGGCAATGCCGTTGGATGCAGTGCCGGTTAGATTGCCAAAAAGAGTCGCAAAAGCTTCGTGTTTATAGTCAGGATAAACATAATAAATTGTTAACTTTAAATAAAAATAAGTTATAAAACCAGCAATAGTAGTCATTACAAGTAGGGCAACCCATAAATCAATATGGGCCAGCAATTCAATATTAATAGCCATAATGCTAGCAACAATCATATAATCAAAAACAACACCACTAATTCTGTTTAACATATATTCATTAGTATATTTTCGTTTCATCCAGCCAAGTTTTTTTAACCCCTTTAAAATTAGTTTAGCTATTATTGCAAAAAGCATCCCAAAAATAAAGTTAAATCCCCAAATAAGACTTGCAAAAGCGGGAATTGTTATTATGCTGGTAAGACCTTTCATAAATAAAAAGCTAAATAAGTATACCACCACAACAAAAATAATTTGAATGCTCATTTTATCAATTGCTTCACTAATTGGAATTTCTTGCGAGTGTTCAACGGTCTTAGTAGTTACAGTTTTGCCTGTTTCTTTTTCATAGCGTCTTACTTTTCCTTCTTTGGCTCTTTTATTGATATAGTATATCCCAGCAACACAAGCCCAAAGGGTTCCGATAGTTGCGATGGCAAGTCCAAAAGTTTTTCCTCCAATAAATCCGTTGTCTTCAAAAACGCCCCCAATATTGCCAGCTTGTCCAGGGCCTTGACCAAATCCCATTGGTAGTAATACACCAGCATAAGCAGCTAGTTTAGAAAACATTAGAGAAAAAATCATTGTAACAACAAGACCAATAATTGCTTGTAGTAAATAAGTGTTTACAATTAAAAGACCAGTTTTAAAGGGCCTACCGTTGTATTTGTTGGTTTTTCCCTTTTTAACACTCTTAAGCCCCATCGCAATAAAACCTAAAGCGATGGTGTGATAAGTAATGGCTTCTAAAAAACTATTGGTTAAAAGCGGAATACCGTCGATATTAAAATCAAAGTAAATAAACAAATATTTAACTCCTAGGCCAATAAAGCCAGCAATGATTGCTGTTGGGAATAATAACTTTTTGAAAAATGGAATTTTTTGGCGAAGGATATTGGCAATTAATAACATTAAAGAGACAATTCCAAAACCAATAATTGATGCCCAGTGATTAAAGGCCGAACTTTGAAAGGCTAATATTTTTATCATCTATATTTCCTCCTTCTTGATAAAATTGATAGGTTAATAAAAATGCATAAGGGCTTGTTTTTAAGTCAAAAGTAATAAGATAGGTTTGATTTTCATAGTAGACAATGATTTTTTTCTTTCCTTGAATTGCGATGCTAATAATATCGTTAAAGCTCATAACACTTTCTTGATTTTTCTTGTTTTGAATAATGAGTTTGTCTTTTTGTAAATAAAGTGTTTTTTTACCCAAGCTTTTTTTCTTATTACCAACAGTTTTTTCTAAATGAATAATCGTTTTATAATTTAGTTTTTCATCGCTTTTGTAAAACTTTAAATAACTTTTAATAACTTGTTCATTTAAGTCAACTAATGTGTGGCTTTTTTCGTTTTGATCAAGCAAATACCCACTAGGTAAATATTTTAAAGTAAAATCACTTGTTGTTGAGTAAAGATAGTCTTTTTTAGCGTAGGTAGTAAAGGGAGTATTTGTTTTTAAGTCGATAAAAATAAGGCGCTCTAAACCGTGAGCTATCTTTTTCCCTTTGTATAAAAAAGTGTTATTTGTTTGATAAGCATTAACTGAAAGCTCATCTAACATAATTTGATATAGTTTTTCATCAGAGAGTAGGTTATATTCTTCAGGATAAATAATTTTTGTCAGTTTGCTGCTAGTTTTGCCTCTTTTTTTATAAACACTCCACCGCGGGTTAGAAAAATAAAGCCCTTCACTGATTAAGAATATTACTGGTATTTGTAAAAAGCGAATCAGTTTAACTGTACTTTGGTGAATAAAGCATGTTTTACCATCATATGTTAAGTTTCCTTCTGGAAAAAGACCAATGCTTCCACCTTCTTTGATAATTCTTTTTGCCTTGCGGATAGTTGAGATGTCATTTTGAGTTTTAACTTTTTTAATTGGATTAACGGCAAAAGTAAGTAATTTAGTGATAAAACCTAGATTAAATATTTGTTCAGTAGCAATGTGATAAAGATGAAAAGGAAAGGAAAGTGCCATTAACAAAGGATCAACAGCAACCGTATGATTGCCCATAACTAAAAAAGGGCCTTTTTTCTTAAGCTCCTTGTGTCTTTTAAAGGAGTATTTATATTTTAATTTAAAATACCAAGTCAGCAATATTTTAGCAAGTGTGACTATAAATAAGTGTCTTTTTCTGACTTCCTTTTTCTTTTTCATTATAGTTTATTGTTCCTTTACTATTACTGTTTGTTACTATTTTACCAAATTTTATGGGTATTATTGGAAAAATGTAAAAAAAAGCAAATTGTATTGTAAAAAATCATTAAGATATATTAAAAATTAATAAAAGCGTTATGTTCGCGATTATCTTTGTTTTGTTTAGTATAATTAAATCAAAAAATAAATATAAAACAGTTAAATAGGTAAAAAAAGTAATGGCCTTTTTTGAAACATCATTGTATAATGTAGGCAAATAAGTGGAGAGAATAATGAGAAAACCTATTTACCGTGTCATTAAAAATGACATTAAAGAATTAATTAAAAGCAAACAGTTAAAGGAAGGCCAAGCAATTCCGAGTGAAAATCAACTAACCCTAACATATAAGGTTTCAAGGATGACAGTAAGACATGCACTAAACAATCTTGTTAATGAAGGGTATATAGTTAAGCACAAAGGCAGAGGAACTTTTGTTTCTTTTCGTAAAATAGAAAAGAGGCTTTTTGGGATTCGGAGTTTTTCTGAAGAGATGAAGGCAGCAGGAAGAAAAGTTTTTAATGAGGTAAATAAGTTTTTAATCATTAGGCCATCAGCATTAATTAAAGATAAGCTTTTCTTAAAACCAAAAGAAAAAGCAATCTATATTGAGCGAATTAGGTATGGAGATGATATGCCAATATTATTTGAAAAACTTCACGTTCCTTATAATATGTTTAAAGACTTAACCGTTGAAGATATGAAAAACTCTTTTTATAAGTTTATTGAAAAGCAAGGCCGGAAAATAACTCATTCACTTCAAATCATTGAAGCGCAAATGCCTGATTCAGTAACTAAAAAGGCTTTAAAATTACCAAATAATGTTCCAGTTTTGCAAATAACTAAAAACACATTTCTTGATAACGGAAGGCCGTTTGAGTATGTAATTTCTTCTTATCGATCAGATAATTATCGCTTTATTCAACAAGCAACAATATAGTATTAAAGCATCTTTTAAAGATAGATTTTTTTCTATCTTTTTTTTAATAAAAAATATCCAAATAAAGTCATTAGACAAATCAAATGAAAATTGTCTTGTAAATAAACATTATTTGTTGTATTATGTTTAATACTATCTAAATTTTAAATTTTTGAATTATAGTAAATTAAGATTTTTTTTTAAAGTTTTATACGTAGCGCTATCATAAAAATTAAGTCTTATGACTGCGCTTTACTCTTTGTAAAAGTTAAAATGTAGGCTTAAAATTATTTAAAAAAAAGATAAAGTAAGCAAAAATGTCTTGATTAAAAATGTTATTTATTGTATCATTAAAGTTAGAAGAGCGTATATGAAAAAAATGAATAGCATACTTTGTTTATAAAAATCAGAAAATATTAATTTAACGTTTTGATGATTAAAGTATTACCTTAGGAGGAAGTTATGAACAAATTAAGAAGAATTGGCAGCAATCAAGTAGCCTTAATTATTCTCCTTATTATCCTTATCGGATGTGGGATTATTTTTGGAACTTTGTTTTACAATGAGTTTAAAGATAAAAATCTGCCAAATGATATTGTAGGCATGGATATAGATGAAGGCTATAGTATCCTTGTCTACTTTGAAAATGGTCAAGAAAAAAACATTGGAAGACTAAATTCTGATCTGTTTAATAAGCCTACAGATATTGAGTCTGTTTATATTTGTGAACAAGGTAACCTAATTGTTAGACACAAAAACAAAGAAGAAACAATTGTTGGATCTATTGCTGGGTTTAATGATGGTAGGGTTGAATTGAAAGTAGAAGATAATGCAATTCAGTGGAAATATACTAATAGTGATTCCTGGCAACAATTAGTCTCGCTTTCGCTTTTAACTGGTGCAGCAGGAACTAATGGTGCAGATGGAAAAGAAATTGAAATAAGTTTAAATGAAACGCATATTGTATGGCGTTATGTAGGTGAAGATGAAAGTAGCTATAAAAACATCATCGCTATTTCGACTATTACTGGTCAAAAAGGGGAGAAAGGTGAAGCAGCTAGAAATGTTGAGTTTCAAATGGCTAATGCCGCGATTGAGTGGAAGTATACCGACGGTGATCAATGGGCTACCTTAATTCCTTTGGCAGATATAACTGGTAGAGATGGTGCAGATGGTCGTGAAGTTGAGTTTGATGTTAATAATGGTAATATTGTTTGGCGTTACGCTGATGAAGATGATAATAAAAATAGAATTATTGTCCCGATTGCTTCAATTACTGGTGCTGATGGCGTAAGCATTACAGACGCAACTATAAACGATGATGGTGAATTAGTTTTAACACTGTCTAATGGAAACACAATCAATGCTGGAGTAGTAAAGGGTAAAGATGGAATCGATGGTCGTGAAGTTGAATTTGACATCGATAATAATCATATCGTTTGGCGTTATATAGGTGAAACTGATTGGAACGTGTTAATTGACTTAGACCTTTTAAAGGGTGCAGCAGGACTAGATGGATTTGATGGAGCAGATGGAGCTCCTGGTTCAGATGGGACTGCTGGACGCGAGGTAGAATTTGATATTGATAATAATCATATTGTTTGGCGTTATGAT
>CAZKGV010000003.1:0-80697 GCA_964552625.1 uncultured Acholeplasmataceae bacterium
TTAAGAAAGGAGATAATAATTAGTTGTATACATTACAATTTAATTATTACATGATTAGATGAAAAAGTGGTTTTTATTATTATTTGTGGTTGCATTTTTTACCATCAAAAGAAGTGTTATTAAAGCTGATAGTAATTACAAAGCTTTTCAAGAAATGACAATCTATGATGGCGTTTTTTTAAGCGATTATACAGAAAGCGACTACAAAAAGTATTACAAAAACGTTAATAAAAGACGTTTTTTTGGTTGGCGAGTTTATCCAGTGACAAAATCAGCAAAAGTCAAATACAAGACTGAAACAATTTTTTCTTACTACAATGATGGTTATACTCCAATTGAATACAGTTATGAAATGAAAAAGAAAAACACCAAAACAAGAAGTCTAACTTCAACTGGTTCAATCGATGTTAAAACAAGCGCGACTATTGATAAGTTTAAAGGGGGACTGGATGAATCATTAAAAATTACATCAAGTTCTTCAGAATCAAGTGAAACACAAGAAAACTTTAAACTAAAAATTACAATTGATCCAGGCACGATGTTAAACCTTTATATAACTGGTGAAGGTCATATTTCTAATGGCGTAGCAGCTAATTATATCTTTTGGATATGCCGCTATAAAGGTGGTTATGAAGTTTTTGTTGTAACAACACAGTATTATCGTTTGGAAAAGACAAAAATATGAGTAAAAAAATTATCTTTTCCTTAGTGATTGTTATCCTAAGTGGACTAATTTATCTAAATTTGCTAGCTTATAAATCGCCGCAAAAAGCGACAATTATTTCGCAAGCAAAAGTTTATTCTCTTTTGCAAAACGAAGAATTTAACGTTTATTTATATGCCAATAAACCAACTGCCTATCAAAAACTTGATGCGATTGTTGATGTTAATATCCACAGCAGTGATAATACTAAAAAGCTAACTGCTACAGTAAAGGATATTATTAAAGTTGGCACATACAAATATATTACTGATAATTACTATTGTTATTGTTATACGGTGATACTTCCAAAACTAACAAATTATTATTATATTGAAGATGCTTTTTTTTCAATTAATTTGAAAAATGGTGACTTTTTAACTGTTAAATTGGGGACATTTGATTATTATTTTGAAAACTCTAATTTAGAGTTAACTGAGCTTTTTGGCCTAAGAGATGAGCTACCGCGACTTAAAATGATAAGCTTTAAGTTTGATTTAGCTGCTGATATATTTATCAAAGAACTATACTTATCACATAATATTGCGGTCAGTATTAATAAAACAGTATCGAGTGACCAATTAATCGAAGTCGCTATACCGCCACATGTTTTAATTAGTGATCTTTTAGCAGTAAAGATAAATTATGAGTTAAATGGCCAAGCAGATTCATTTGTTTTTCCTTATTATCTTTACTATGAAACATTAGAAAATCCGCTTGATTATGGAATACTAAACAATGTCTACTTGCTTGATTAAAACAAAAAACCTAATAAAAAGATTTAATGGCGTCACGGTTGTTAAAGATCTAAGTTTAGAGATTAAAAAAGGAACAATGGTTATTTTAAAAGGGTCCAATGGTAGTGGAAAAACAACACTTTTAAAACTATTTCTTGGCGTATATCTGCCTTCAAGCGGCTCGATAAGCCGCTATTTTAAGAAGTATTTTTATTTAGAAGAATCGCTTATAATTAAAAATGATATCAAGGTTGCTACTTACCTAAGGCTTGTTCTTGCTTTAATGAAAGAAAAAAGAAACGAAACTTTAGAAAATCTTTTTATGCTTGAGTTAAACAAACCGCTTAAAAGTCTATCAAAAGGAAATTTAAAGAAAATCCTTTTATATTTAGCTTTTGTTGGTAATCCTGAAATTGTCTTTTTTGATGAGCCTTTTGATGGACTTGACGTAGCGATGCAAAAGATTGTAATTAATTACATGCAATCAAGAAGTGAAATTACCTATATTATTGCCACTCATAATTTAAGACGCTTTTCAAAATTTAGCAACAAAGAGGTAATTGAATTTGATTAAATTTATTGTTTATCATTTTTATCATTTATTTAATAAAAAATGGTTTTTCTTTCTTGTATTGCTGCTTATTGCAAGTTTTTTTGTTCTTTTTTATCTTGGTGGTGGTTTTGAAGATAAAACAACAAGACTTTTAAACGAAGCTTCTTGGCTAAAAGAATATGAAAACGAATCATTTTTAATTATTAATAGTTTAATTGGTTTTTGGATAATTGGTGCAAGTAAGGAAATGTTTTTTCAACAAACTGCTTTTGTGGTGCTTATTAATAAGAAAAAATATACAGCAAGTAAAATAATTTCTTACTGGTTTTATTATTTGCTAATTATTATTTTTGTTTATGGAAACTACCAAATTGTCAGAATTATTCTTTATGATTTTAGGCCTTTTGATTATACTTTTTTAATCAATCTTATAATTAATGGGACAATTGTTCATCTTTTGATAACTACCATTAGTGGCAAAAGCAAACAAATAATTGCTACAATTATCTTTTATTTAGCTTTTTTAATTACTGCAGGACTTTATATGATTGATTTAAAAATTAACAACTATATTCTATTTTTTATTCCTTTTTTATCGCTTGAAATACCTATGTTTGGTTATCTTCACATCGTATTTTACCTGCTGCTTGTTTACTGTTTAGCAGTTTATAAGCACTCTAATGATTATGTGTAGTTTTTGTTTATTAGTAGTTAGGTTTTAAAATTTAATCTTTAACAATAAAAACATTTTTTTCTAAATTAAATTTATCCGCTTCATCCTGGTTTCTTGCATAACCAATGGTAAAAACAGAATCAGTAAAAATATTAAACATATTAGTTACACTGCTAGTGTCAAAACTAGATAAATCCAGTGTTGTTACTAAAGATTTAAAAAACATATAACTCATATCAGCTACTTGACTTGTATCAAAGCTAGATAAATCAATTGCGGTCGCTTTGGCGCCAGAAAACATAGATTTCATATTTACTACTTTACTAGTATCAAAACTAGATAAATCTAGTGATGTAACTCTAGATTCACAAAACATCTGGCTCATATCAACTACATTACTAGTGTCAAAACTAGATAAATCAAGAGCAGTTCCCATAAATCTGTAAAACATCTGACTCATATTAACCGCATTACTAGTATCGATTAACGACAAATCAAAAGATGATATTGTAGCTGCATAAAACATACCTGAAAAATTAGTAACTTTTTTTGTATTAAAATTGTTTAAATTTAAATTATCAATTGCTGCTAAACAAAACATTTCACTCATATCAACTACATTACTAGTATTAAAAGTAGATAAATCAAGCGTGGTTGCCTTAAATTCTTCAAACATATTATTCATATACATGACTTTGCTTGTATTAAAAGAGGATAAATCTAATTCTGCCATCTTATTTCTTTTAAACATCTGGCCCATTTTAACTACATTGCTAGTATCAAAATGACTTAGATCAAGGTTTTCTGCTGAGATTTCGGAAAACATAGAATCCATACTATATACATTACTGGTGTCAAAAGAAGATAAGTCTAGTTCAGCAGTTTTACAATTGCTAAACATTGTAGACATACTAATAACATTGCTAGTATTAAAAGAACTTAAATTAATCATTTCAGCGTTTGCACGATAAAACATTCCTTCCATACTAGTTACATTGGTTGTATTAAACATACTTAAATTAAGAGTTTCTATTTGTGTATTTGCAAACATATAACCCATATCAACAACATTACTAGTATTAAAAGAAGATAAATCTAAAGATGATATCTCAGTTGATTGAAACATTGCGTTCATATTTGTAACATTTTTTGTATTAAAACTACTTAAATTTATATTTTTAACTTTAATTCTTCGAAACATTTCCCTCATACTAACAACATTTATTGTGTTAAATGAACTTAAATCTAAAGTATCAGTTTCAATTCCAACAAACATAGAATACATATTTGTGATGTTTCTAGTATCAAAATTGCTGAGATTTAAATTAGTTATTTTTGCAAACCAAAACATATTATCTACATTAGTTAGCACGCTATTATCTGGTGAACTTAGATTAAGAGTTTCAGCTTCAAAAAAAGAAAACATTTGCGCCATATTAGTAAGACAACTAGTGTCAATAAAATTTAGATTAAGCAATCCGGTTTTACAATATGAAAACATCCCATCCATTGAAGTAACGCTACTAGTATTAAAAGAGGTTAAGTTAAGCGAGTCTATTTCAGCGTGAGAAAACATATATTCCATTCTTTTAACCTTACTAGTATCAAAACTAGATAAATCTAGTGATACTGCTTTGACACCGTAAAACATATGGTCCATATTAACTACATTGCTAGTATTAAAGGTAGAAAAATCAATTGTTGATACGTCTATATTTATAAACATCTTTTCCATTGAAGTAACATTGCTAGTATTAAAAGTAGATAGATCAAGTGATGTTGCTTTGGCGCCAAAAAACATAGAATTCATCCACTTAACGTTTGTCGTATCAAGGTATGAAAGTTCTAACTCTGGACTTTGGTTATTATAAAATAGGTAGGACATATCAACTATATTGTCTTCACCAGCAAAAATAACTCCTTTGATGTTTTGTCTTTCAGCAAAAAGAAATGTGTTTAAATTAACTGATGTCGTTGTTAATAAAATACCTTTGATATACTCTGGGATAATAACATAATCAGCATCACCAACATAAATAAAACATCCGTTAAGTATACCTAGAAAATCATCATCAGTTGCCAGTTGATATTTACTTGGACATTCACGATGAAAGGTTGCAATATAGGTTTGATCGGTAGTTGCTTCAGATATTTTTCTATTCCAGCCAGCAAAAACATAATTAACATCACCTTTGGGATCTTTTGTTGGCGTTTGGCCACTATAAACAGGTATTTGACCTTCTAAAACTTTTTTGTTTGTTTGAAGTATTTTGCCATCATAGTTTTGCCATGTAATGGTATAAGTTGTTGCAAGAGAATAATCATTTTCTTGATACAAAGCGGTATAGGTTTGATTTTTTCTTGCTGATTTAACCTCTGGACTCCAGCCGATAAAAACATAGTAATAATCATCTGTTGCTGGTTTGCTAGGAGTTTCACCGCTGTATGCTGGTATTGTTCCTTTTTTTACTTCTTGATCTGTTTGCAAAACATCGCCGTTGTAATTTTCCCAAATAATAGTATAGGTTTTATTTGGATCATCACCACAAGAAACTAAAAATGTAACACAAAAAACAATAAAAACCACTCTTAGAAAAATGTTTTTCATTTTCGTAAGTTACCTCCTGTTTAAGTGTAGAAAACTTTATTTGTTTGATGTTTTAAAATAATAAAACAGAAATATTTTCAATTATTAAAGGTATAAGATATTTTTAGTATTTTACTAAAAATAGATATTCTCCATCTATTTAAAGTTTAGCATGTTTTTAAAAAATTAACAATGCAATAAGTATTTCTTTTTCATGCAAAGTTAAAATAGCTTGTTTTCTTTTGTTTTAGTCTTAAAATAAAGCAGTTTAATCAAATTTTAGTAAAAATTGTTTTGTTTTCTTGACATTTGCCTAGCCTTTGGCTATAATGCTTGTGGTATTTAAATATGTGAAAAGAAGAAGTATCCACTTCTCGCCTGATTGATAAATCTTTGGGCAAAAAGCACAAAAATAATTTTTTGACTTCAAAGTGGATATTTTAGGCCACTTTTTCTTTTTAAATAAACAAAACAAGGAGGTGAAATTTATTAATAGACGACCCAAAATTGACAACAAAGACTTATATAACGAGCAAATTCCTTTTTCTGAATTGTTAGTTATCACAGACACGGGAGAAAAGCTTGGAATTATGCCTAAAAGTAAGGCTATCCAGCAAGCATACGATCGCGATTTGGATTTAGTTGTTGTTAGTCCAAATTCAAAACCGCCTGTAGCAAAAATGATGAATTATTCTAAGTACCGCTATGAACAACAAAGAAGAACCCGTGAGATGAAAAAAAATCAAAAAATAATTGAAATCAAAGAAATCAGACTCTCACCAGTTATTGGCGAACACGATTTTATGACTAAATTTAACCAAGCAAAAAGGTTTATTGAAAAAGGCGATAAAGTTAAATTATCACTAAGATTTCGGGGACGAATGATTGCTCACGCTAATCAAGGCTTTGCTGTTATTAATCGCTTTATTGCTCTTTTTGAAGATTTAATCGTTGTTGAGCAAAAGCCAAAAATGGAAGGCAGACAACTTTTTGCAACCATTGCACCAAACATTAAAAAATAGATAGGAGAATTATTATGCCAAAACAAAAAACCCACAGTGGTTTAAAAAAACGGATAAAGGTTACTGGCACTGGCAAATTAAGAAGACAAAGAGCTTATAAAGGTCATTTAGCAGCCAGCAAAACAACTAAACAAAACAGACAACTTAGGAAAGAAACAAGCGTATCAAAAAGTGATGAAAAACGAATTAAATCGCTTATTTCTAATATGAGATAGGGGGATATTATGCCAAGAGTAAAATCAAGCGTCCAAACAAGAAGAAGACGGAAAAAAATATTAAAGATGGCCAAAGGTTATTTTGGCAGTAAAAAAACATTATATCGCACAGCAAATGAACAAGTAATGCGTTCACTTAGATATTCATATATTGGTAGAAAACAAAGAAAAAGAGATTTTCGCAAACTTTGGATTCAAAGAATCAACGCAGCTTGTCAGTTAAATAATTTTAAATACTCACAACTAGTTTATGGTCTTTCACTAGCTAGTGTAGCAATTAACAGAAAAATGCTTGCTGATATGGCTGTTAATGATGCAGATGGATTTAAAGAATTAATCAATGTAGCTCAAAACGCAATTAAAGCTTACCCAAATGGGAGAAAAGATCTTATTAAAAAGGTAGATGCAAAACCTGAAGCAACAGTAAAACAAGTTAAGGTTGATGTTCCTAAACCAGTTAAAAAGGCAGAAACTCCAGCTGAACCTAAAGCAGAAGAAAAGCCTGCAGCAAAACCAGCTAAAGCTAAAGCAGAAGAAAAGCCAGCAGCAAAACCAGCTAAAGCTAAGGTAGAAGAAAAGCCTGCAGCAAAAAAAGCTAAAGCTAAAGTAGAAGAAAAACCTCTAAACTTAGCTGAGTTAAAAGTTGTTGATTTAAAATCGCTTGCTAAAGAAAAAAATATTGCTGGTTATCAAACAATGCGAAAAGCTGAACTAATCGAAGCTTTAAAAAAGATTAAAGAATAAATAAAGACATTAATTTGTCTTTTTTTTTATTCATTGTTAGACAAATCATCTGTTATAGAATATAATGATACTACTATGAAAAGAAGAATGATAATCGCCTTAATAGCATTTATAATCTCTGTTATTAGCCTAGTTATAGGCCTTTTTGCTTTGCCACAATCATATCACTCGTTTTTCTATATTAGTTCTTTATTACTTGCTGTTTTTGCGGTTATTTATTTTCTTTTTGGAATGCCTCGTGTTTTAGTTTATTTTGTTTATGCCCTTATTTTTACCCCAAGTGTTTTACTACTTGATGATAAATATTTTATTTTACTTTCCTTTTTGTTTACAATCATTGCAGTTTTAAATCCGCTTGCCAGCTTAGAGCAGTTTTTAGATAAAAAGTTACAAGAAAGCGAGACCAAGTCATATAAGTATATTAGAAGTGGTAAATACTACACCTTCTTTCAATATAAAAAACATATGAAAGAATTTTATCATTTTCCGCAAGTCCAAAAACTGTTTGTCAAACCTGCTTACAAGTTTTTAAGAAATAGTTCAGTTTTATTAATCTTTTCTTTATTGGTATTTTTGCTTTTTTATAGTGCTGGCGATATCCTAAGAGCTAATGGCCCTGATGAGAAAGTAGCTCTTACGCTTTTTTTTGCAATTGTTTTATCAATCGCTTTAAAAGTTTTATATATAAGCGGATTTACAAGTATGTTTAGAGTTTTTAAAGTTACCATTTTTCCTCCAATTATTTATTTAATTATTATTAGTGGATTCAGTTTTTCTTTAAAAACAACTTTTGTAATTATCGCTTTTGTTGCGATGCTTGGTTTAATTTTGACAGAAATTTTTAGCTTTTATATGCGAGTAACATATAACCGCTATCATTATTATGATCCTGATACACAACAAAAAGTTAGCGCTAATGCTTTATATGAACCGTTTATTTACAATAAGAATAAATTAGCGACAATTAAATATCAAATAACAACAACCGAGGAAAATTTCAAAAAGAAATTTAATGAAATTCTTGTTTATACTAATTTTTATAAAATTATCATCACAGCATATACCATTAGTAAAACTGATGTGTTTTTATATACTGAGTTTTATAATCTAAAACATATTGATACCTTAGAAGCTAAACTTAATAAAATATTTAAAACAAAAGTAGTAAAAGAACTAATTGCAGATTCTCTTTATTACGAGAAAACTTTCCTTCACAACCACGAATACATTATTGCCCGAGCACTATCTCTTGCTAGTATGTTAGATGAGTTTGAAATTCAAGAACCAGTTATCATATCAACTTCAATGTATTTTAACAGCGAACAAGAAACGGCAAAAATCACAGCTAAATATCCAGCAAGAATATTGGATGAAAAGGATAAATACTGTTTAATAGAAGTTTTAATAAAAACGAAGAATATTGACTACATAATTGAATCAAGCCTTCGCAACTTATTACTTGATATGTTAGTTTACGGTGGTACTTTTGTAAGAGTTATGGTATATTATTAGTAAATAACACAATAAAGAAAGGACATTTATATATGATAAAAAAAGCAGTAATTCCCGCTGCAGGTTATGGTACTAGATTTTTACCTGCGACAAAAACAATTCCCAAAGAATTATTTCCAATCATCGATACACCAACTCTCCAACTTATTGTTGAAGAAGCGATTGGGGCAGGTATTGAAGAGATACTAATTATTACATCTTCACTTAAAAATGCAATATTAGATCATTTTGATAAAAACTCAGAGCTGGAAAAGTTTTTAACCGATAAAAACAAACAAGCAGAACTAGCAATTGTTCAACACGTTTCTAATTTAGCTAATATTCACTTTATTCGCCAAAAAGAACAACTTGGCTTAGGTCACGCTATTTTACATGCCAAGACTTTTGTCGGTAATGAACCTTTTGCTGTTTTACTAGGAGATGATCTTTTTAAAGGTAGTAAACCTGCTATTTTAGAATTAGTGGAAATTTATCAAAAGTATGGCGGTTCAGTTGTGGGAACGCTTGAAGTTGATCCTAATGAAACCAAAAAATACGGTATTTGTGATCCGGAAAAAGCGATGGAAGATAAAGTATTTAAGCTTAAAGGTGTAGTTGAAAAACCCGAGCCAGCTGATGCTCCATCATTAAGTGCTATTTCTGGCAGGTATATTTTATCACCAACAATATTTTCTTTCCTGGAAACGCAAAAACCAGGAGTTGGCGGCGAGATTCAGTTAACTGATGGTATTTTAAGCTTAATGAAAACCGAAAACGTTTTTTCATATGATATTAAAGCTAAAAGATATGATATTGGTTCACGAGTAGGCTATTTAGAAGCGATAATTGATTACGGCCTCGCTAGAGAAGATTTGGAAAAACAAATAAAGGCATTAATTTTGAAAAAAGCTGAAAATCTTTTATCTAATAAATAACTTTAAATATTTTTGCATTATTTATATTTTTTTTAAACATCAAAAAAGCTGTAGTTATATAATTGATAACGCTTTCATGATATGTTATAATGTATGTGCCTAGAAAGTCCGGTAGAACCCAAACCATTATATACGGCAATCAAGGCTTTGTTGGGATAGAAGGCCTAATAGCTAGGAATCACGAAGCAAAGCAAGAGCGATTACCCATTTGAACTTTTATGTTCTTACTTACTTTCTGGGCATTTTTTATTAAAAATAAACAAATTAATCAGCGACAATAATTTTTAAGAATGTGCTAACAAGCACTTTTTTAATTGCTTTTTCGGTATTTTTTTTGTAAAATAAACATGGGTGATAATATGTTAGGAGAGTATAAACTAATTAACTATAACTCAAAAAAAGTTAAAACTTTTATTCCCTACAGTTTAAACGAACTTTATATAACCGCAAAAAAGTCAACCGTTGTCGCAACTTTAGAAAACGAGTTAACACAAATGTTGCCAATTACTAATCCGCTTAACACGTTTTTTTATGAGCTTTTAATGGACACAGAAATGCTTGATTCTCTAAATTTATCAGGAAACAATTATATTCTTGCTGATTTGTATTCGCCTTTTGATTATGATCTTTTTACAACCGAAATAAAACAGATTAAAGCAATTTTTCAAGATGAGGCTGCTTGTTTTAATAAAATTGGTTATTCTAATTTGTTTATTAAAGGACTCCATAAAAGGTTATTTCAACAACACAAACCCTATTATCCAGGAGCTTTTCGGAAAAATATTTCCTTTTTAGGCAAATCATTTAACGATGCTAATTTTATTAGTGCTGAAGTTAAATATATGGAAAACAACATGGATGAAATGGAACTTTTTATGCACCGCGAAGATATTAGTGTTTTCCAAAAATCAGCTCTTTTATATTATCAAATTATGACTAATCTCCCTTTTGCTATCGGCAATGATTTAATTGCTCGTTTAGTAAGTCAACTTTATTTAATTGAATATAGTAATATTAAACATTTTCTTTTACTTTCAAGGTTTTTAAACGATATTGAACATGTCCGCTTAGAAGCAATAAAAAAAGGTGATATTAATATCTTTTTAGAAGCTTTTTTAACCGCAATTAAAAACGCGATTAAAAAGATAGATGATATAATCAAAGGCTATAATAAATTAAAGCTTTTTCAAGAAAAGAAAATTGCACAGTCGTATCATACAATTTATCAAAAAAGAAGACTCAATGAAATGCTTCATCAATCGCATAAAACAGTTTATCTTTTAAGTGAACCACTGCAAAAAAGGTTTTCTGTTTTAAATAAAACAATTAAAAAAAGGTATCACTTTCTCGTAGAATTAGGTATTTTAAAAACAGAAAAAACATACTTTCTGACCCGCTATTTTAATCAGCGTCTTTTAAGACTTTTAACTAAATAAAATGATTTTAAAAATTACTGGTGGTATCTACCGGGGTCAAAAAATTAAATCAAGAAGTAAAACCACTAAACCAACTTCTCAAATGATCAGAGAGGTTGTTTTTAATGTTCTTTATGAAATTAATGGTGTTGGTCTTGATCTTTTTGGTGGTTCAGGGCTATATGGTTTTGAAGGTCTCTCAAGAGGTTTAAGCTTTGTTTATTTTAACGATTTTGATGTTGTTTGCGTCAAAGATATTAAAGAAAACGCTATTCACCTTAATCTTTTAAATAAAATCAAAATAACAAACCTTGATTATAAAAAAGCTTTACACTATTATCAAAAAGAAAACATTAAATTTGATTTATGCTTCCTTGATCCTCCTTATGATTTTAAAGACGATGATATCTTATACATTTTAACTAGTTTAAATAAAACCCAAAACAAGGGGCTAAGAATTGTCTTTGAGACTGCAAAGAACAAAAATATATTAGAAGTTAGTGGCCTTAGTGTTAAAAACGTTAAAATACATGGGGTTAAAAAAGTAGTAGTATATGAAAAAAAATGAACTATCCACTGCTTAATCTAAATATTTGAGATGGGATTTTATCATAAGGCAAAAAAAAATGCAAATATTTGCATTTTATCTTTCATGAATCGCATCTACTGGGCAAACCTCTTGGCATGCAGCACAGTCAATACAAGCATCTTCGTCAATAACATATATGTCACCTTCAGAAATACAATCAACTGGGCAAACCTCTTGGCATGAACCACAGGCAATACAATCCTCATTAATCCATCTTGGCATTTTATCACCTCTAATCTATATTGTAAACTAAGGGACTTTAAATGTAAAGGACTTTTTGCCTCTAAGAGTTGATAAAGTATTTAAAATAAGATAAAATAACTATGTTAAGGAGTTGATTAGAATGTTTGAAATTCAAATTTGGGTATTTGTAGTAACAATTATTGGGGTGCTTATTGCTGGTTTAGTTTTAGGATTTTTCTTAGCAAGAGCTTGGTTTAAACGCTATTTGGCAAAAAACCCTCCCATCACAGAGCCGATGGTCCGTGAGATGATGCGGCAAATGGGCAGAACACCTTCAGAAAAGCAAGTCAGACAAGTTATGGCTTCAATGAATGTTCATAAACCAAAAGATAAAAAAAGCAAGAAAAAGAAGTAATCAATTTGTTATTAGAAAATAAAAATGGCATTTTATAGCCATTTTCTTTTTCTTTTTTGTTTTATTGCTCTTTTTTCTTAATAAGATACATTTTGTTTTCTTCGCCTTTAAATAAGCGAATATAATTGGGAATATGCTTGTAAAAGATAAAAAGAATTATTAAAATATAAACGGAGAATGTAAATATTTCCAGTTCAAGCCTTTTGGTTAATAAAAACTGGATGTAAGTTGAAATTCCAACTGATATTGCTGCAAGCGTAGAACCAACTGATGCATATTTTGTTAAAATTACAGTTGTAAAATAAACAACAATACAAATAAGGCCTGGAATTGGTGTTAATGTAATAATAACCCCTAAAGAAGCAGCAACTGCTTTCCCGCCTTTAAATTTTAAAAATGGGGAAAAAGTATGGCCAATGATTCCAGCAAAGCCGTATAATATACTGTAATTCATCACTTTGCCAAAAAGCTGAAAAGTTGTTTGAAAGTCATTTAGCCATAGCGGCAATAGGTAGGTTGTAAAAATAATAATGATGCTTGTTTTAAACACGTCAAAAAAAAGCGTTAATAAGCCAAGTTTTAATCCCATAACTCTAATTGCATTAGAAGCGCCAACGTTTTTACTACCATGTTCGTTTAATTTAATATTAAGAAAAACTTTACCAATCCAAAGCCCATTCGGTATTGAACCGATTAAATAAGCGATAAAAAATAAACCTATTTTTAAGATGATTATACCCATTTATTCACCTCTTCTTATAAATTTTAACTCAAAGAGGGGAAAATAGCAATTTAAATTATACAATTTTGTAATAATTGAGTCATTTATTGTTGTTATGTGGCAAGATTTTTGTTATAATAACGGTATAAAGTAAGGAATGATTGAATGGATCCAAAAAATTTAACCTACACTGAACAATCGATTCAAATACTTGAAGGACTAGACGCAATTAGAAAGCGTCCGGGAATGTATATTGGATCAACTGATCAAAGAGGTCTTCATCATTTAGTATGGGAAATTTTAGACAATGCTATTGATGAAGCTTTAAGTGGTTTTGGCAGTGAAATAGTTTTAACAATTAAAAATGACAATAGTATTGAAATAAAAGACTTCGGACGCGGCCTTCCCTATAAAAAACACGAAAGCGGTAGGGATACTACAGAAGTTATTTTTAGTATGCTGCATGCTGGTGGTAAGTTTTCCCAAGAAGCAGGTTATAAAGTCTCTGGCGGCTTACACGGAGTTGGAGCGGCTGTTGTTAATGCTTTATCGCAATTTTTGGATGTAAAAATTTATCGCGATAATCTAATTCATCATCAACATTTTAGTGATGGTGGTAAGACAATTAGCAAACTAAAATCACTAGGTCCAACTAAAAAAAGCGGAACAACGATTTGGTTTAAACCTGATCCAAAGGTTTTTACAACAACTTTGTTTAATTATGAATTAATCAAAGAAAGAATGCGGGAAAATGCTTTTTTAATTAAAGGGCTTAAAATGGTTTTAATTGATGAAAGAACTAATCAAAGCGAATCTTTTTTATATGAAAAAGGAATCTCTGAGTATGTAGTTTTTCTTAATCAAGATAAAAAAACTTATGATGATGTAAAAGTATTAGATGGCACATATAGTGCTAGTAAAAAAACAAAAATTATTGTTGAAGTTGCTTTGCAATTTACAAACTCATACACAGAAAATATTATCTCTTTTGTCAATAACGTTCGCACTAAAGATGGCGGCACACATGAGACCGGATTTAAAAGCGCTCTTACTAGAGCAATCAATGATTACGCCCGAAAGTATAATATCTTAAAAGAACGCGATCCCAATATCGATGGAGTCGATATTAGAGAGGGTTTAACGGTTGTTATTAGCCTCCGGATCCCTGAAAATCTTTTAGAGTTTGAAGGTCAAACTAAAGCAAAACTTGGAACACCAGAAGCAAGAAATGCTATTGAAAGTGTTGTTTATGAAAAGTTTACTTATCATCTTGAAGAAAACAGTGAGTTTTCTAATGCTTTAATCAAACGTTCTGTTGATGCTTTTAAAGCACGACTTGCTGCGCGAAAAGCAAGAGAAGATGCGAGAAATGCTAAAACAAAAAGTAAAAGAGAAATTTCTTTATCTGGAAAACTTACACCTGCGACGCAAAAAGATAAAACAAAAAACGAACTTTTCTTAGTCGAAGGTGATTCTGCTGGTGGCTCAGCCAAGCAAGGACGCGACCGGCGTTTTCAAGCAATTTTGCCATTAAGAGGTAAGGTTATTAACAGTGAAAGAACAGGAGCAGAACAGCTCCTAAAAAATGAAGAAATAAATACAATCATTCATTCTATTGGTGCTGATTACGGCAGCGATTTTGATGTTAGTAAATGTAATTATAGCAAAGTTATTATTATGACTGATGCTGATGATGATGGAGCCCATATACAGGTGCTACTTTTAACTTTTTTCTTCCGTTATATGAAGCCTTTAATTGAAGCAGGCAAGTTATATATTGCTCAACCTCCTTTATACAAAGTAACAACTAAAAAAGGTAGGAACACTAGTGAACATTACGCATGGAGCGATGAAGAGTTAAAAGCTTTAACAAAAGGAAACAACTCAAGTATCCAACGATTTAAAGGGCTTGGGGAAATGAATTTTGACCAACTTTGGGATACGACGATGAATCCAGAAAAACGAACACTTATTCAAGTTTTAATTGAAGATGAAGATGTCGCAGAAAAAAGAGTCAGCGTTTTAATGGGCGATCAAGTTATTCCTAGAAGACAATGGATTGAGCAAAATGTTGATTTTGAAAGTGAAGATGATTATCAGATAAAGGAGACTAGCTATGAGTAAAAAAGAAAAGCTTAATGCCTTTATTGAAGAAAAAATAATTAGTGAAAATTTAGAAACAGTATTAGGAGAAAGATTTGGTAGATATTCCAAATATATTATTCAAGATCGAGCACTACCAGATGTAAGAGATGGTCTAAAACCGGTCCAAAGAAGAATTTTATACGCGATGTATAAAATGGGGATGCAAAGTGACAAACCTTATAAAAAATGCGCCCGAATTGCTGGCGAGGTTATGGGAAAATATCATCCACATGGTGATTCATCAATTTATGATGCAATGGTCAGACTAAGTCAGCCTTGGAAACAAGGAGCTACTTTAATTGATATGCATGGCAATAACGGTTCTATTGATGGTGATTCAGCTGCAGCGATGCGTTATACTGAAGCTAGATTAACTAAAGATGCAGAAGCGTTACTGGAAGATATTGATAAAAGAACAGTTCTTTTTGTTCCCAACTTTGACGATGAAGAATTAGAACCAACCGTACTGCCTGCTAAGTTTCCTAATCTTTTAGTTAACGGTGGTAGCGGAATATCAGCAGGATATGCAACTAAAATTCCTCCTCATAATTTAAAAGAAGTTATTAACGCAGCAATTCTAAAAATTGAAAAACCAGATATGCACATTGATGATTTAATGAAAGTTATGAAAGGTCCTGATTTTCCCACTGGCGCAACTGTTTATGGCCAAGAAGGAATTAAGCAGGCTTTTTTAACTGGTGCTGGCAGAATCATTTTAAGAAGCAAAACTAGTGTTGAAGAAGTTGCTAAAAACACTTATAAGATAGTTATAACTGAGATTCCTTTTGAAGTTAATAAGGCTGATTTAGTTAAAGCTATTGATATGCTTAGAGTTAATAAAAGACTAGAAGATATTAGCGAAGTAAGAGATGAATCTGATAAAGATGGCTTAAGAATTACAATTGATTTTAAAAAAGGCGCTAATATGGAGGTTTGCCTTAATTACTTGTTAAAACATACAGAAATGCAAGTTAATTACAACTATAATATGGTTGCGATTAATAAACAACGTCCAGTTTTAATGGGTGTTTTAGAGATACTAGATGCTTATATTAATCATCAAAAAGAAGTTATAACCAATAGATCTAATTATAATTTAAACAAAGCGGAAAAAAGACTTCATATTGTCTCTGGACTTATTAAGATGGTTGATGTTCTAGATTTAGTAATTCAAACGATTAGAAACTCCAAAAACAAACAAAACTCCAAAGATAATTTAGTTAATAAGTTTGGTTTTACCGATCTGCAGGCAGAAGCAATTGTTATGCTACAATTATACCGTTTGAGCACAACCGATATTAATAGTTTAATCAGTGAAAAACAAGCCTTAGAAAAACAAGTACTTGAACTTGAAGAAATCCTTTCAAGTGAACAAAAACTTTTAAGTGTTATTAAAAAAGAATTAAAAGGAATTTCCAAAAATTTAAGCGTTAACCGGAAAACGGTTATTAAAGAGGAAATCGAGCAAATAAAAATTGATAAAATTGATTTAATTAGCGAAGAAGTTGTTCATGTAGGTATTACTAAAGACGGCTATATTAAACGATCAAATATTCGCAGCTATAAAGCAAGCCGAAGAGCAGGCTTAAAAGAATTTGATGGGATGATGTTTGAAGCTGATGTTTCAACGCATGACACACTTTTAATGTTTACTACTTTAGGCAATTATTTATATATGCCAATTTATGAACTTGAAGAATCAAAATGGGGCGATTTAGGGATTTATATTAACAATATCATCCCCATGGAAAAAGATGAAATGATTATGAAAGTTGTTGTTGTAAACGATTTTAATGAAAACACTAATATTTTGCTGGCAACAAAACAAGGAAAAATCAAGCAAACTGCCTTAAAAGACTTTAATGTTTCTAGGTATTCACGGACAATAAAGGCAATGAATTTAGCAAAAGGCGACAAACTTATTAGTGTTGAAATGACTACATTATCCAATATTATTTGTTTTACTAAAAGAGGCCAAGCTTTAAGATTTAAGCAATTAGAAATCCCTGTTTATGGTACACAATCATCAGGGATTAAATCGATGAATATAAAGGCTAAAGACTCACTGGCAAAAGCGATTTATGCCAAAGAAACTGATGAGCTTTTAATTCTTTCTAATCGCGGTCATATTAAAAAAGAAAGTGTCAGCAATTTACCGTTAAGCAAAAGACTAAGAGCATCAGTTCTAATTTGGGCTTCAAGAGCAAGAAACCCACATTTTATTGTTGATGTCGCAAGAGTTTCACCAGAGCATATTGAAGAAAATGCAGCGATTTTACTAACTGCAAAGAAAAACTCAATAGCCCTGAGCATGAAAGATTTAAAGCCTTCAGTTGCCGAATACGGAAAACAGTATTTGCCACTTACTAGTAATGGTTTTAGTCTCTTTATTAATGTTGAAAGGGTTTTAGAAAAAGAAGATTTAGTTATGGCCTTAGATATTAAAAACGCCCTTTTAGAAGCGCAAAAGAAAAAAGAAGAAAGGGCCTTAAAAAAACAGACGGCTTTAAATGCTTTGGCTGAGGAAACCTTAAAAGATAAACCCCAAGAAGAAAAACTTGCAGAGCCAGTTTTTGACAAAAAAGATTTAGAAGAAAAAAAAGGAAAAGAGGAAAAAAAGGAACAATCTTTAAAAGATAAACCTGAAACAAAAAAAGAAAACAAGGAAAAACACAAGATAACCAAGCTTTCTTTATTTGATGAATGGGAGGATTAATGGATGGTAAATGTAAATATTAATGAGAAAATCTATTCTTATAAAAAAGGAACAACCCTAGAAAAAATTAAAAACGAGCTGAAAATAACTAGCTATGCTGCTTTAGTTGATAATCGTTTGCGTGAGTTAACTTATCGGCTTTTTAACGATGCGAATGTTGTTTTTTTGGACCTTACTCACCGCGATGTGACAACAATTTATGAATCAAGTTTAAGATATATTCTTTTAATGGCTATTAAAAACTTATATCCAAAAGCAAGCGTTAAATATAGTTATTCAATCTCGAGATCAATTTTAGCAATCGTTAAACATTTAGGTGTAAGGTTAAGCGAAAAGGTTTTAGAAAATATTGAAAACGAAGCCAAAAGACTAATTAAACTTAATTTAAAAATTAAACGGCACCGCTTAAGTATTGATGAGGCAATTAAAAATTACGAAAGGCTTGGTTATAAAGATAAAACTGAAATTTTAAAGTACCGAAAAGAAGATTATGTCAATAACTATGTCTGCGCAAACTACCAAAACTATATGTTTGGCTATATGGTTCCAAGCACTGGTTATATTAGTGAGTTTAAATTAAGACTTTATTATCCTGGATTTATGATCCAATATCCTAGAAGTGAAACAAACGGAACAATACCTCCCTTTGATGATGCGCCCATTTTTAATAAAACAATTAAAGAAGCATCAAGATGGAATTATATTATCGATGGTGATACAATCGCCCGAATTAATAAATACGTTGAAGAAAAAAAAGCAGTTGAGTTTGTTAATATTTGTGAAAACAGACACAATCGGCAACTAGCTGAATTAGGTGATCTAATTGAAGATAACTCAGAAGATATTCGTCTTATTTGTATTGCTGGGCCATCTTCCAGTGGAAAAACAACCTTTTCAATGCGTTTGAGAATTGAGCTTTTAAGTCGGGGAATAAAACCGGTGATGATCTCAATTGATAATTACTATAAAGAAAGAAATGATGCTCCCTTAGATGAATCTGGAAAACCTGATTTAGAGCATATCGAAGCTATTGATATTAAGTTATTTAATGAGCACATGACTAGCCTAATTGGTGGTGAGTCAGTAAGGCTTCCTATTTTCAACTTTAAAAAAGGGATTCGGGAGCCTGGTTTTAAGGTAAAAGTTCGGGATGATTCTCCAATTATTATTGAAGGAATTCACGCGCTTAATGACTTATTAACACCAGGGATTCCAACTAACCAAAAATATAAAATCTTTATTGCTCCGCAAACCCAGCTTCACATTGACAACCATAATCCGATTAGCTTTACTGATTTAAGACTACTAAGAAGAATGGTTAGAGATCAACAATTTAGAAATGCTTCAGCTGAAGATACTCTAAGTATGTGGGCTAGTGTTAGAGCTGGTGAGTTTAGGTGGATTTATCCTTTTCAAGAGCAAGCAGATTATGTGTTCAACAGCGAACTTTCTTATGAGTTTTTAGTCTTAAAAAAACACGCCTTTAAAAGCCTTAATATGATTTCACGCGACTCACCATATTTTATTACTGCTAATAAACTATCAAAGTTTTTAAAATATTTTTGTGAAATTGAAGATGAAATTGTTCCTAACAATTCAATTTTAAGAGAATTTATTGGCCAAAGTGTTTTTCATTGATAAGTAGGATGTGGTTAAATGAAATGCTTAAATAATATGGAACGTATCCAAATAACAAACAGCTTGATGATGCAACTTTTTGGTTTGTATGAAAACAAAGGCCGTTCTTTTTACTATAAAGAACTTTTTGAAAAAGATGATTTAGTTATGGCCAAACAAACCTTGGAAGAAGACATTACTAACATAGCTATTTTTCTAGATTTAGATATTACAGCTAATCGTTTAAAACTTTTATCTAATACTAAAAAAGACTATGTTGCGAAGAAAAAAGATGAGCATTTCATTTTAAATATTAAAGATGCTTTAACCAAAATTCAGCTAATGTCGCAGGAATTTAATTTAAATACAAATGAAGTAATTGATTTAACGACAATTTTATTTCGAGGTTATGATTCTGTTAGATTTAGAAAAAAACGGTCAACAAGCGCTAGAACTGATCTCCGGTTCGAAGAAATGTCCAGCCAGGAACAACTAACTAAATTAATTGATCAATTTCATAAGATTGTTCGTTCAAAAAAGTATGAGTATTTGATGATCTTAGCTAATTTTTATGTTGATTTTTTAAAAATTGAACCTTTTACAGACCATAATTCATTAATTGGTCTTATAATAGTCTATACAATTATTGCGAAAAACTTTCAAGTTTGTCGCTATGAAAGCTTTTTTAATGTCTTTAAAAATCTAAAAGACAGATTTGAACTTGCAGTCAGTCAAGCATACTATGATTGGGAAAAAGGATTAAGCCAAACTGATTCACTGGTTAGAGTCTTTATTGATACAATTGAACAGATGAATATTCGGATTAGAGAAAAAGAACATATTTATGAGTTTGAAAAAAAGATGAATAAAACTAACAGTGTTGAATATATTGTTTTCACTGGACCAGTTATTTTTACTAAAAATGACATCAGACAAAAACTTCCCTTAGTAAGTGAATCAACAATTAACCGAACTCTGCAAATGCTAAAAAAGCAAGAAGTTATCAAACCACTCGGTCAAGGAAGATCTGCTCAATGGCAAAGATTAAAAGAGGCAAAGCAAAAATTCAATCCGGAACAGTTATCACTGTTTTAAAAAAAGTTTAAAAAGTAGATTAAAAAAATGTCTACTTTTTTTATGCTCTTTTAAAATAGATATGGTAACAAAAAAAGAAGTAGAGCTAGTAGTTTTACCTTAAAACAAATTTAAAAGCATCAGATGAAGAGAAGTCAAGAGGTAAGTAACCTCATTTGCTAAAAAACAAACGAAAGATGTTTTAATCTATACAATTGATTAATAATTATATATTTTAATCACCAATTTAAAGCTAATATCACCCTGATAAATGATATAACACCTTAATTATTGTATTGTTGTTGCCTGATTACCAACATCTTTTGACTTTTCTGTTTGTGCCTATAATGTATATTATGTAAACCATTGCTTTATATAGATTCAATGCCAACAACAAACGATTGTGGATTGTGTGTGGAAAACTTTTTTATTAAAATTCGAACTGCTGTTAACCTAAGGGGTGTTTTATTATCATTTATCAGCGTTTTTTTTACCGTTAGATTTTAAATTGAAAACAAAATTATATGTTACAATATTTATGGGGTGTTCTTATGAAATCAATTTTAATTATTTTTACTGGTGGTACTATCTCGATGCATTATGATCAAGTGTTTTCAAAAAGTGTTATTGAAGATAATCATCAACTGCTTATTGAAAAAATCGAATCAAAAGTTTCTAATATCAAAATTGACTCTTTAGTTTATTCAATGATTCCTAGTCCAGCAATTACTCCTTTTGATATGTTTAGGATTGGCTTGCTTGTTGAAGAAAAAATTTCTTCCGCTAAATATGATGGGATTGTCATTACTCATGGAACTGATACTTTATCTGAAACAGCATATTTTCTTGATCTGTTTTTAAATATTGAAAATCCAGTAGTCTTAACTGGATCAATGAGAAATTATGATGAAGTTGGTTATGATGGATTTTCTAACTTAGTTTCAGCTATCTTAGTTGCGGCTTGTAATAAATCATCTAATAGGGGAGTTTTGGTTTGTCTTAATGATGAAATTAATTCAGCAACTGAAGTTTTAAAAACTCATACAATCGCTTTAGGAACTTTTAAGTCGTTAGAATTTGGCCCTTTAGGTCTTGTAGATGAAAAAACTGTAAGTTATTACCGTGATATTACCTACAAAAGAATGCATATCCCAATTAAGAGTTTAACTAAAAAAGTTGAGATTGTTAAAGTTGTTAGTGGTTTTGACCCTGATCTAATTGATTATTACATAAAAAAGAAAACCGATGGTCTTATTTTAGAGGCAATGGGAAGGGGAAACGTGCCTCCTACTATGATTGAATCGCTAAAAAAGGCAATTGCTGCTAACATTAGCGTAGTTATCACGTCAAAGTGCCCTATGGGCCGAGTTAGAGACACATATGCCTATGAAGGTGGCGGCTTTCATTTAAAATCTTTAGGAGTCTTAAGTGGTGGTTCACTTTCCAGTGAGAAAGCTAGATTAAAGTTAATGATGGTTTTATCTGCAGGACTTGATCCAAAAAAATATTTCATTGATGATTAAAAAAACTTCCAAATTTTTATCTTTTGGAAGTTTTTTTTATTAACTGTTTGTTTTCGTTTTTCTTAAACACAAGTCAGCTTTTAAGATTACTTTTTACTAGCTGGCTTTTTAGGAGTTGGCTTTTTGGGGGCTGGTTTCTTAGGAGCAGCTTTCTTTTCAGGGCCAGTCGCTGTTTTTGGTTTTGCAGCCTTAGGCGGCTGTTTTTTAGGTTGTTCCTTTTTAGGTTCTTCCTTCTTTGGTTTTTCTACCTTTTTTACTTCTTTTTCCTCTAAATCTTTTTTTATAACATCTTCTGGAACTTCAAGTTTTTCTTCTTGGGGTTCATCTTTTGGTTTCTCTTCAGCCAAAGCTTTTTCTGCTTTTTCTTTTTCTAATTTTTCTTTTTCTAACTTTTCAGCCTTTTCTTCAGCTTGTTTTTTTGCTTCAGCATCTTTTTTGGCCTGAGCCTGTTTTTCTGTTTTTATCTCTTCTTTAACTTTGGCTTCAATTTCTTCATAATCAAGCGGATGTTCAGCAAAATATTTATCGGTTTCTGCTTGCGAATCAATAGCCAAAATTTCTTCTTTTTTCTTTTCAAAAGCTTGATCATAAGCTTCTTGTTTTAATTTTTCAATTTCAAGAATCTTTTTTTGTTTAAGGTTTTCTAAAATTGTTTCTCGCGTTTTATTTTCTTTATAAGATTCTTCGATAATTTTAATCTCGTTAACTTTTGCAACAGTATCACTTAACTCTCTTTCAATCTTATCGTGCTCAGCTTTTTGTTTGCGTCTAACTTCAATTTCTTTAAGTGAGCGATTAGTTGAGCGTTTCATTAGTTGAAAGAGTTTGTAAAGCGGCCGGAAAAATAGTCTAATAATTAGACCAACTCTTTCAAAGAAATTGTAATTGCCAGTTTCAAAGCGTTTTGCTTTAGCGTCTTTTCTAGCTTGTTTTTTAATCTTTTTCAGTCTTCGCTTTAAGTACTTGTTTAAAAGTTTTGCTTTTGTTTCTTGTCTAAGGCCAATTTCATTTTCCGCAAACAATAAAATCTTTTTAAATTTGCCTTTGGTTTCAATCGTATAAGATTCAATCAAAGTCATAGGGAATGAAGAAACCGATTTAGTTCTTGGGGCAATAGAAATATTCTTTTCTTCTAAGATTTGCGTAATATTAGCGTTTTTAAAACCGATAATGTTAATATAATTCGTTGAAAAAGATCGGTTACTGACCGTGAAATTAAAAACCATGCTGCCAGTAGCATCCTTGACAATCGATTCTAATATTTCAAAATCTTGTTTGCCCAATCGTCTATTTACCGATACTACAACTGCAAGTAATGAAATTGCAAAAATCAGTAGTAATAGTAATAGTCCTGTTGTTATATAAAATTCTGGTGGTAATTGTTTTAGCCATTCAATCATTTTCTCATCTCCTTTAATTTATTTAAAAATGAAACACCATTATTAGTTTTTTTTACTTGAAAGTTATCACTAATTGTTGTGCCAAGATCAGCAAACGTAGATCTTATACCTAAATCTTTGTAGCCTTTCAACTTACTATTATAACAAATAAGTGGCACAAATTCTCTTGTATGATCTGTTCCGTGGTGAACAGGATCGTTACCATGGTCAGCAGTTAGGATTAAAAGATCATCATCTTTTAAAACTTTTAGTAGTTCTCCTAACTTTATATCAAACTCGTTTATCGCCTTACCATAGCCTACTGGATCTCTCCGGTGCCCGTATAAAGCATCAAAATCTACTAAATTAACAAAGCAAAGTCCAGTAAAATCATTTGTTTTGGCAATTTCAATAGTTTTATCCATACCATCATCATTTGAGATAGTTCTTAGATAATCACTAATTCCTTCGCCATCAAATATATCAACAATCTTGCCAACAGCTAATGTAGTGTAGCCGGCTTCTTGAAGAAAATTAAGGGTTGTTTTTCCTGTAGGTTTTAAAGCATAATCATGACGATTTGCGGTTCTTTTAAAATCATTTTTATTATTTCCAATAAAAGGTCTAGCAATAACTCTGCCAACGCGCCATTTTTTTTCCATTGTAATATCACGGGCAATTTGACAAATCCGATATTGCTCTTTTAGGGGAATAATTTTTTCATGCATCGCAATTTGTAAGACCGAATCAGCACTTGTATAGACAATTAAATCACCGCTTTTTAAGTGTTTTTCTCCTAACTCTTTGATTATCTCAGTCCCACTAGCACTATAATTTCCTATTACTTTGTGGCCAGTTTTTTCTTCTAACTTTCTAATTAACTCTGGTGGAAAGCCGCTATCTGTAAATGTTAAAAACGGTTCAGTAATATAAAGGCCCATCATTTCCCAGTGGCCGGTCATCGTGTCTTTGCCAATTGATTTTTCCTGCATTTTTCCAAATGCTCCTAAAGGATTTAAAGCTGGTTTTACTCCAACAATTTCTGTTATGTTTGCATAACCAATGCTTTGTAGGTTAGGGATTTTTAAAGCAAAGTTTTGACTAATATGATAAATCGTATTGGCGCCTAAGTCATTGTAATCAGCTGCATCAGGAGCCGCTCCACAACCAAGCGAATCTAGAACAATTAAAAATATTCTTTTATACATTACTTACTCTCCTTAGCTCTTGGATGAGCTTTAAGATATGCTTTTTCCAGATGCTTACTGCTAATATGAGTATATATTTGCGTTGTCGAAATATCTTCATGTCCAAGCAACTCTTGTAAAACTCTTAAATCAACTCCAGCTTCTAAAAGATGAGTAGCAAACGAATGCCTTAAAGTATGTGGGCTAATATCTTTTTTAATCCCTACATCAATGCTTAATTTTTTCAATAATTTATAAAAACCTTGTCTTGATAGTTTGCCGCCATATTGATTTAAAAACAAATAGTTGTTTTCAATCTTAACTAGCATGGGGCGTGCTTCTGTTAGATATTTTTTTAAAGCCTCAACACTCATTTGCCCTAAGGGAACTATTCTTTGTTTATTTCCCTTTCCTTTTATTTTAACATAATTAGACACTAAATGTATATCAAAAACCTGAATATTTAATAATTCTGAAACTCTTAGGCCTGATCCATAAATTAATTCCAGCAATGCTTGATTGCGAATATCAATTGGCGAATCGCCTTTTAATGACTCAATTAACCGCATAACTTCATCCACGCTTAAAACATTTGGCAGCGCTTTTTCGCTTTTTGGCGCCATAATTAAGCTAGCAACATCTTCATCAACTTCTTTTTCAAGTAGCAAAAATCGGTGAAAAGCTTTAATGCTTGAAAGCTTTCTTGAAATTGTTTTTTCTTTTAAGCCCTTTTGTTTAAATGTTTTTAAAAAAGCTAAAATATCTGCTTTTTTTATTTTATTTACGTATTTTACATTTCGATACTTTTCTAGATGAATTATATATTGGTTGATATCTTTTAAGTAAGCATCAATGCTATTTTTAGCTAAAGCTTTTTCACCCTTTAAATAAAAACCAAATTCATTTTTTAAGAACTTCATATGAATACCTCAACAATTTGATTTAATAACATCATCCCTTTTAAAGTAGCAAATAAATAACCATTGTTTATTTCTAAAAGTTTTTCTTCAATAAACGAATAGAGGATGGGAAAGTCATTTAAGGGGTTACGGTTAAATCTTTTTAGACACTCAGATAAACTAATTCCTTTATTTAACCTTAAACCAAATATTAAATAATCTTGATATAAAGCTTGATCGGTTTGATATGTTTTTTCAGGCATTTGCTTTTTAATATACTCACCTACATTGCATTTATGAAAGTAACGATACCTCCCATCAAAGCCATGACTGCCTGCACCAAGCCCTTGATATGGTTTTAAACTCCAATAAAGTTTGTTATGGATTGACTCATCTTTTTTATTAAGGGCAAAGTTAGATACCTCATATTGTTTAAAACCATTTGAATTTAGTGTTTTAATGATTTTTTCAAACATTTTGGCTTGCATATCGTGATCTATTAGTTTTATTAAACCCTTTTTGTAAAGATGATAAAACAAAGTTTTTTCTTCTAATATTAAAGAATAATAAGAAACATGAGTTATTTTTAAATCTTTTATTATTGCTAAATCATGGCTTATATCAGCTAGGCTTTGTCCAGGCAAAGCAAACATTAAATCAAGACTAATATTATTAATTCCTAAACTGTTTAGTGAATCAATTGTTTTAAATACATCATCATTTTTATGTTGACGATTAAGTATTTTAAGATGTTTTTCATTGAATGTCTGCACACCAATAGAAACGCGATTAACACCAAAAGATTTCATTAAAATTCCTTTTTCCTTTGAATAACTTTCAGGGTTAATCTCAATCGTATATTCCAATGGCTTTTGATCTTTAAAAATTGAAAGCAAATAAGAAAAAGCTTCTAAACTTAGACTAGATGGCGTTCCGCCGCCAATATAGATTGTATTGTATTTTTCCTTATTTGCTTGATATTCGCTTTTAAGCGCCTTTAAGTATTGCCAAATCATTTCTTCATTTTTTGGCACTCGTTTACAAAAATCACAATAACTGCAAATTTGCTTACAAAAAGGAATGTGAACATAAAGACCTTTAATAATTATCACCTAAAAATATTATATCACGGTTTACATAATACTTCTCTTTTTAAAAACAAAAAGCAAATTAATGCTTCTTGTTTATTCATCACTGTCTTTCAAAAGAGTCATAAACGCTTCTTGGGGAATATCAACTTTACCAATTGATTTCATTCGTTTTTTACCGAGTTTTTGTCTTTCAAGAAGTTTTCTTTTTCGGGAAACATCGCCCCCATAACACTTGGCTAAAACATCTTTTCTTAACGCTTTTATTGTTTCTCGGGCAATAATTTTATTAGAAATTGCTGCTTGTACGGGAATTTCAAACATTTGTCTTGGAATGAGATTTTTTAATCTTCCACACAAGCTTTTCCCTCTTTGATAAGCGAAATCTCGATGAACAATACTCGATAAAGCATCAACAACTTCACCATTAAGTAAAATATCTAGTTTTTGCAACTTTGATTCTTTATAACTTGAAATCTCATAATCAAAAGTTGCATAACCGCGAGAAACACTTTTAAGTTTATCAAAAAAATCATAAACAATTTCACTTAAAGGTAGTTCGTATTTTATGCTAACTCTTGTTGATTCTAAGTATTCCATCGACACAAAAATGCCTCTTTTTGCTTGCGATAATTCCATTACAGGACCAATATACTCACTTGGACAAAGCATAGTCGCCAGTACATATGGTTCTTTAATTTTTAAGATTTCTTGTGGCGGTGGTAAAAGTGCTGGGTTATCAACTTCAATTATCTTTTGATTAGTTAGCTTTACTTGATAAATAACACTTGGCGCAGTTACTATTAAATCAATTCCAAATTCTCTGTTAAGCCTTTCTGAGATAACTTCCATATGAAGCAACCCTAAAAATCCAGCTCTAAACCCAAAGCCCAGAGCAATCGATGTTTCTGCTTCATAAACTAAGGAAGCGTCATTTAAACTTAACTTTTCTAAAGCTTCTTTTAAATCATTGTATTTCGCATTATCAATCGGATATAGTCCACTAAAGACAACCGGATTTAGTTTTCTATAACCTGGAAATGGGGTTGTTGTTGGGTTTTCTTTTAGAGTAATTGTATCACCGACTCTAACATGATCAATTACTTTAATTGCTGCAGTTAGGTAACCAACATCACCAGGCAAAAGCACATCTCTTTTCTCTTCTTTTGGCGTTAAAACACCAACCTCAACTACTTCATAACTAACTTTAGAGGAATGCATTAAAATAATATCGCCTTTTTTAATTGAACCATTTCTAATTCTTAGATAAGGAATAGCCCCCTTATAAGGATCAAAAACACTATCAAAAATAAGTGCTTCTAGGGGGGCATTTAAAATACCTTTTGGCGCGGGGATATATTTAACGATTGCTTCTAAAATATCTTCTACTCCTTCGCCACTTTTTGCGCTAGCTAAAATTGCATTATCAGTTGGAATACCAATAACATCTTCAATTTGCTTTTTAACCTTTTCTGGATCAGCGCTAGGAAGATCAATTTTATTAATAACTGGAATAATTTCTAGATTATGTTCAAGCGCTAAATAAACGTTAGCCAAAGTTTGTGCTTCTATTCCTTGGGAAGCATCAACAACAAGCAGTGCTCCCTCGCAAGCAGCTAAACTTCTAGAGACTTCATAAGTAAAATCAACATGACCAGGAGTATCAATTAAATTAAAAATATAGTCGTTTCCATCTTTAGCTTTATAATTAACTTCCACAGCCGTGAGTTTAATTGTAATTCCTCTTTCCCGCTCAAGATCCATTCCATCTAAATATTGACTTTTCATTTGTCTTTCGCTTAAGGTTTGAGTTATCTCTAAAATCCTGTCAGCTAAAGTTGATTTACCGTGGTCAATATGAGCAATAATTGAGAAGTTGCGAATAAAGTTTTGTCTTGTTTTCATATTTTTCTTTCCTTTTAGAAGTTCAATTGATTTTATCATTTTTACATTTTTTTTTCAACATATACAAAAAGAGATGAAAATGCGGTAAATAAAACCGTTTTCACTACTTTGTTTACAATATCACATTGCATTTATTACTTATAGTAAGTATAATTGTAATGGAATAAACATTTCAAAAAAAATAAAATGGAGGAATAAAAGAAATGAAAAAAATTATTGTTGCCTTTTTTGCCGTGTTTGCAATCTTAGGTCTTTCTGCTTGTGGAAAAAAAGAATACAAGTTTGATGGAGATTTTTTAGCATATGAAGTTAGTATTTATAATGATGATCCCCAAATTACTTATGTTACAGTAACTGTCAAAAACGGTAAAGTTGTCGCTTATAACCTAGATGAAAGACAAACTACTGCTGTCAAAGAGGCAGGAGTTGTTGTTGGTTATACTTGGAACGAACAAACGAAAAAAGAATTAAAAGAAGATTATGGAATGAATGCTATACCTAGTTCATCTGGCGAAGGCCCTTCACTTGAGTGGTACTTACAAGCTGAGTTAATCGAAGCAAAATGGCTAGAAGATGGTCCTGATTCTCTTACTGTTAACGAAAATGGGAAAATTGATAATCTTGCAGGCGCAACAATGGCTGATACTAATTACACTAAATTAGCTAAAGAAGCTGTTGCAAATGCTAAAGCTGGTAAGCATAATGCTTTTGTTCTTGATGATGCTGGCAATGAAATTACTCTTTATTCGATTGAAGGCGAACTTAAAAACAAAAATGCGTTTAAAAAGATTACAATTGACACCCTACAATCAAAAGTAACTGCTGGAGTATTTGCTTGGAACGCAAAAACTAAACAAGAACTCGGTGCTGAATATGGAATGAAAGACATTGGACCTGGTTACGCGTTTGAAAATGGCGCTTGGAAAGTTGAAGGAAAATGTACTTTAGAATGGAATGAACAAGTAGATTTAATTACAAATTATGTAGTTAAAAACGGATATGCGAATAAGCTCGTTTCAATTGGTGAACGTGGTGCTTCTTTAGATGGAACTACTTTAGTTGATGAACTAGCTGGTGTTACTGTAAAATCTGATTTTTACTTTGAACTGCTTGATCTATTATTTGCTTTAATTTAAAACATAAATTATAAAATAAAAACACCAACTTTACTGGTGTTTTTTTTTGTCAATATGCATAAGCCATGTTCTGTTCCTTTTTCAAGGTGTAACCATTTATCTCTATTTTCATAGCTTCTCAGTGGATTTTTTATTCTCCCTTTGAAGTGCCCCTACCATAATTTGGGTTGCTAGCTTGAGGGGTTTACCCGTTTCATTTAAAAGTTTCCCTTTAACTCGTCTCTGTGGCACCTTAAGGATTATGCCTAGCAAAGCCTTAGCATAAGAGCCGCCGTTACTTAAAGCAAGTACCTTAGGTTATTGTTTCCCTAAGCACAAACACTACACGCATCTCAGCGTGTGCTAGCATGGACTTTCCTAACCACAAGTGGCTCGGTTACCTTCTATTGACACCGCTATTTTATCTAATTAAAGCATTTTTGTCAAGATAACTGTTCTTTATAAAGCGTCTTTTCTTGACAAGTCAACGCGGCCTTTATCATCAATTTTAATACATTTTACCAAAATAACATCGCCTAATGAAACTACTGATTCAACAGTTTCAACTCGTTTTTTATCAAGCTTAGATATATGAACAAGTCCTTCAGTTCCTGGCCACAGTTCAACAAAGGCACCAAACTTTTCAATTCTAACAACTTTGCCCTCATAGGTTTTACCAACTTCCACCTCTTTAGTGAGATTAGTAATTAAGTCGATTGCTTTGTCGATCCACTCTTTTTCACTATGCATAACAAAGACTCTACCGTCTTGTTCGATATCAATTTTAACATTATTACACTCTTCAATGATTTGGGTAATAACCTTACCACCTGGCCCAATAACATCTTTAATCTTTTCCGGATTTATTCTAAATAAAACAACTTTTGGCGCATACTTAGAAACCTCGGCGCGGTAAGTTGGAATAACCTCTAACATATGATTTAAAATTTCCATTCTTCCAGTTTTTGCCTGCAAGAGTGCTTCTTTTAAAATCTCTTTGGTAATTCCATCAATTTTAATATCCATTTGTAAGGCTGTGATGCCTTTTTTTGTGCCTGCAACCTTAAAATCCATATCGCCAAAATGGTCTTCAAGACCTTGAATATCAGTTAAAATAGTGTATTTTTTCCCATCCATAATCAGTCCCATTGCAATTCCAGCAACGGGTGATTTTATTGGTACACCTGCAGCCATTAAACTCATAATGCCCGCACAAATACTTGCTTGACTGCTTGAACCATTTGATTCTAATATTTCTGAGACAACTCTAATTGAGTAGGGAAACTCTTCTTCATCTGGTAAGACTTGTAGGATTGCTCTTTCAGCTAATGCTCCATGACCAACCTCTCTTCTACTAGGACTACCGTACCTACCGACCTCGCCCACCGAAAACTGAGGAAAATTATAATGAAACATAAACCGTTTAGTCTCTTCCGTAAGATCAAGTCCATCAATAATTTGGTTTTCTCCAAGAGAACCTAACGTAGTTGTAGCAAGCGCTTGGGTTTGACCTCTTGTAAAGATAGCACTACCATGAACTCTTGAAAGTAGATCAACTTGACTTGATAAGTCTCTAATCTCATCTGTTTTTCGACCATCAGGTCTAATTTTTTCTTCAATTATTAGTCTTCTGATTTCTTCTTGTTCGATTATCTCTAAAGATTGCTTGACTTGGTTAATAAAAGCTTCTTTTGCTTCATAATCATAGATTTTAACTTTTTCCACTTCTTTAAAGAAATGATTTTGATCTAAAATATTTAGCACATCTTCTTTAACTGCTAAAACAGCATTATAACGCGCTTGTTTCTCTTTAGTTTTAATTGCGTCAATCAATCTTTTTTTCGCAAGTTTTTCGACTTGTTTGAAAATATTTTTATCAAGATCAAAAATATCAGCATCAATTTTTTCTTTAGCTACCTCTTTGGCTATTTTATCTTGAAAGTCACATAAGGTTTTAATTGCTTCATGCGCAAATAAAATTGCCTCAAGCATTACTTCTTCGCTAACTTCTTTAGCCCCAGCTTCAACCATGTTAATCGCATCTTTAGTTCCTGCAACAATTAAATCTAGCTCACTTAATGCCATTTGCTCTGCCGAAGGATTAATAATAAACTCGCTATCCACCCGCCCAACAACAACACCACTAACTGGCATTTTAAATGGTATATCAGAGATGTGAACTGCTAAACTTGAACCCAATAAAGCAGCCATTTCTGATGAGGCATCAGGATCTGAGGATAAAACGGTATTGATTACTTGAACATCATAGTTAAATCCTTCCGGAAAAAGTGGTCTTAAGGGTCTGTCGATTAATCTACTAGTTAATGTTTCATGTTCAGAAGGTCTTCCTTCTCTTCTTAAAAATCCGCCTGGAATTTTACCGGCTGCATATAGCTTTTCTTGATATAAAACCATTAAGGGGAAAAAATCTTTGGGTTTATCTTCTTTTTTTGCTACTGCAACACTTAATACTACACTATCACCATATCTAACTAAAACAGCCCCATTTGCTTGCTTAGCAAGATAGTTGATTTCAACACTTAAGTCTTTGTTACCTAAGGTTGTTTGAAAAACTTTTTTACTCATTATATAAAAATCTCCTTCATTTTATATTTTTCTTCTAACTTTCTATTTACTATTATTATATAATATTTATCCATAAAAATAAAAAAAGATTGTACGACACAATCTTTTATCCTCTTAAACCTAATTTTTCGATTAAAGCACTGTAGCGATTAATGTCTGTTTCTTTTAAATACTTCAATAAACGTCTTCTTTTTCCAATCTTTTGAAAAAGACCGCGTTTAGAATGAAAATCATGCTTATGAACCTTTAAATGCTGATTCAAAATATTAATCTCTTCAGTTAGTAAAGCGATTTGGACCTCAGGTGAACCTGTGTCTTTTTCTGTTGTTTTAAATGATTCAATAATGCCTTTTTTCTTATCTTTTTCCATAAGTGTTCTCCTTTTATCGTTAAACTAAAGACAAGGTCGGCTTTCCATTATCTTTGTTTACGCCTTTTTCATTGTATCATATTATTTAATATATACAAGTGTTTTTCTTGCTAAATTTTAATAAACTGATCCACATTTAAAACAAATACTGTTGCACCACCAATTTTTACTTCAACCGGAAGCGAGGAAAACATCCCAAATTCACTGACAATTGATTGTGGGACTAATTTTGATCTTGATTTTGAATGCTTTTCAATAATTTCAATAACTTCAACTACTTTTTCATCGTTTGTTCCTACTAAGAATGTTGTGTTTCCACTAAGTAAAAAACCACCTGTAGTTGCAAGTTTTGTGACAAAAAAGTTTTCTTTAACTAACGCTTTTAATACCTTATTGGCATCATCATTAGAGACGATTGCTAAAATTAATTTCATATTATCACCCAAATTTATTATAGCACATATTTTTGTAAATAAAAAACCGTTTTATTGCTTTTTACTTCCAAGTTTAAAAAGTTTATCACACAAATCAATATCTTTTTTTAAAGCGGCAATTAATTCTTCTTTATTATTAAATTTATATTCTGGTCTTAAATATTTTTTAATTTCAATTAACAAAACCTCACCATATAAATTACCATTAAAATTAAGCAAATGAACTTCAACCCTTTTATTAACTGAGTAATTAAGAGTTGGGTTATAACCAATATTCATTGCCCCACCATAAAGCTTATCGTTATAAACTACTTCTACATAATAAACGCCATTAGGTGGCAAAACATAATTCTTAACATCAAGGTTTGCGGTTGGCATTCCTAGGGTTTTTCCAACTTTTTGACCATGAATAACAACCCCAGATAACTCATATGCTCTTCCTAACATTTTAGCTGCATCTTCTAAATTGCCATTAGTAATTAAGTCTTTAACATAAGTAGATGAGACTCTAATATGATTTGATAAAATATCTTCACATTCAACAACTTTAAAATGTTTTTTCAAATCGTTTATGCTGCCTGAAGCATAGGCTGCAAACCGAAAATCTTTACCAATAACAACTCTTTTAACCGCCAAAGACTTTAAAAAGTTAATAAACTCATCTTTACTTAACTGCGAAAACTCTCGGGAAAAATCAACAACAAAAGAATAATCAACACCAAAGTTTTCCATTAATTTAAGTTTTTGAAAAACTGATGTTAGTGTTTGATATGAGATATCTCTTAGCACTTTCATTGGATGGGGACTAAAAAAGATAACACCACTTTTTGTATCAGCAAATGATTTAGCTTTTCTAATTAATTGTTGATGGCCAATATGAATGCCATCAAAATTGCCAATACTAACTGTCAGTGGGGTTTTGTTTATAAGATTAATATAATTTCCTTTAAGTATTTTCATTTTTATCACCAATTATAACTAGCGGTTTATAGTAATTTTGAAAAGGTTTATAGATTGCTAGAAGTTCCTCTTTTTGATTATAAACACTAAATATTTCTTTTAAATCTGTTTGTCTGTTATCTAGTTTAACTCCATTTAAAACCATTTTTTCTAAATAAGGCTTAATAGTAATCTTCTTTAAGGTGTTTGCATATTCTTTTAAGCCTAAATTTGGTTTAGTATTTTGATCAATTTGACCTAGCTCGTAAGCATCATCTAAAGAGAAATTACCGCTTTTCGTTCTTTTTAAAGAATAAAGACAGGTTGGAATATTTAAATAATCGCCAACCGCAACTGCAAGACTTCTAATATATGTTCCTTTGGAAACTGTTGCTTTAAAGTAAGCTTTATTTTCAGAAATCTTTTTAGTTAGCAAAAAAGAATAAATATTAACCTCCATATCAGGAAGCTCAACCTTTATTTTGTTTCTCGCATACTGATAAAGTTTCTTACCATCTACCTTTTTAGCACTATAAGGCGGTACTTCTAGTTTTATTTGCCCCGTTAGACTTAAAAAAGCCTCCTTAACTTTTTCCTCATTTAAGGAAAAACTATCTAATGACTTTGTTATGTTTCCCGTTATATCATAAGTATCAGTAGCAAAACCAAATGCAATTTCACCCTCATAGGTTTTATTCTCATTGATTAAAAAAGACGATAGTTTGGTTGCTTTATTAGTCATCACAACCAATAAGCCCTCAGCAAAAGGATCAAGGGTGCCTGCATGCCCAATTTTTTTAGTATTAAATTTCTTTTTAAGTTCTCTGATGCAGTCATAACTAGTCATTCCCGCTTTTTTGTTTATCAAAAAAATACCGTCCACTTAATCACCTAACTTATTATAACAAATTTATCATATCTTTTTAAAATATCTTAACAAAAAAAGATGTTAGCGTTTTTGCTAACATCGTCTTTTTTAATAAGCATTTTACTATTTGTGTTCACTAATCCACTTTAAAATTGCATCTTTAGGAGCAAAACCTGTTCTTCTTGATACTTCTGCACCATCTTTAAATAAAATTAAAGTTGGAATGCTTGTAACTTTGTAAGTATTTGCTGCTAAAGAACGGTATTGATCAATATCAATTTTAACAAACCGAGCATCAGATTCTTCTTTTGCTACTTCTTCAAACACTGGTGTAAGCATTTTACAAGGTCCACACCAAGTAGCAAAAAAATCAACAACCGTTAACCCTTCTTCTACTAATTTAGCAAAATCTTGTCCTTCATAATTAATAAGCATAATTTATTCTCCTTTATTATTATCGTATACATTATAATTAAAAATGTCAATTATTTCAAGAATTTAGCCTTATTCTAGATGAGTGTGACAATTGTAACTCCATTTAATCCCTCAAACTCGCCCCCATAACGATACGCTTTGACATTAGGATCATCTTTTAATAATTCATATAATGCACTTCTTACTGCCCCTGTACCAAACCCGTGAATAATTCTTAGACTTTTCAAGTTTGCTAAAATCGCATCATCAACAAACTTATTATAAGCATCTTTTACTTCCTCATAGCGAAAACCTCTTAAATCTAATTCCGCTGTGGCAGCTTTAATGTTTGCTGTTTGTCTAGCTTGTTTGCGAATTACTTTTGCAGTTGGCTCTGTTTTCTTTTGGACGCTTAACTCATCTTTATTAAAGGGTAGCTCAAAATGACCAAACCTAACAATGTATTTATCTTTTTTTATTTCAGTAATAACACCGTTTTGATTATAAGATTTAATAAAAACTTTATCACCTTTATAAAACTCACTATTTGTTGGTTGTTTTTCCATCTTAAAACTTAAGTTCCTTAAATCATGTTTAAGTTTAGCTACTTCATGTTGGGCTTTAACCTCTTTAAAAGCAGATAAAATGTTTTCTGCTTCTGTAAAAAACTGTTTTAATGCTAGGTCAGCTTCTTTTTTGTTTTTTTCAATAGCTTTATCTTTTTGAGCTCTTATTATTTCTAATTCTTCTTTAATTTCTTGTTCTTTTTTTGTTATTTGTTCGTTTTTTAAAGTTATTTCTTCTAGTTGTTTTTGTAAGCTTTCTTGCTTTTCTTCAAACAGTTTAACTTTTAGGCTTAAGCTTGTTTCATTTTCCTTTAAATAGTTTTCAGCTAAAGCTAAAATCTCTTCCTTAACTCCAAGTCTACCCGCAATCTTTAGTGCATTAGAAGAGCCACTTCTACCATATTTTATCTCATAAAGCGGCTTTAATGATTTTTCATCAAATTTAACACTTGCATTTTCAATTAAAGGCGACTGATAAGCAAATATTTTTAATTCTGAGTAATGGGTTGTCAGGACTAAACGCACATTTTTAAGAAGTAAATAATCGATAATTGCTTTGGCTAAACTAACTCCTTCGTTTGGATCTGTACCCGAACCTAACTCATCAAGCAAAACTAAACTCAAAGGTGTTATATTATCGATAATTGATTTTATATTTTTAATATGACTTGAAAAAGTTGATAGTGATTGTTTAATTGACTGATGATCCCCAATATCAGCATAAACTCCTGATAAAATACTTACCTCAGATTCACTACTAGCTGGAATCGGTAACCCACTTTGAGCCATTAAACTTAAGAGACCTAAAGTTTTAAGTGCCACAGTTTTTCCGCCGGTATTTGGCCCAGTAATCATTAAAACTGGTTTTAATGAATTAATCTTTATATTAACTGGTACAACCTCGTTTGCAGCAATTAAAGGATGGCGAGCTTGTTTTAAGAATATATTACCTAATTTATTTATTTTTGGAGTAAAGCAGTTATGTTTAAGACTATAACTAGCAACTGAAAAATAATAATCCAGATTTAAAAGCATCTCCATATTAAGAGAAAAATCTTCATAAAAAGGGTGAATAAAACTTGAGACAGCGCTAATTATTCTTTTAATCTCTTCTTCTATTTGCTTGTTTGTTTCAACTAATTTGCTGCTATATTCACTGGCTTCAAAGGGCTCAATATATACGGTTGTACCACTGCTTGAGGTATCATGAATTATTCCCTTAATTTGCGCTTTATGTTCAACTTTAACCGGAAGACAATATCGATCATTTCTTAGTATTAGTAAATGTTCATTTAATATTGACCTTCGTTTATCAAGCAGTTTATTTAAAACCTCTTTTCTTTTTACCTCTATTTTTTCTTGTTGTTTTCTTAGCTTAAACAAAGCCTCACTTGCACTACTTAAAACATAGCCATCAGGATCGATTGTCGCTTCAATTAGGTCAAAAACTGAACTAAGGGGATTAAGATTGTAAAAGTAAAAAGCCAAAGATGATAAAACAACTTTATCTTCTAAAAAGTTTTTTTCTTTTATTTTTATATCTCTAATCATCGCTAGGAAAAGTCTTATGTACTGCAGATCAGAGATTGACATTTGACTTTCAGTTTTAATTCTTTTTAGGATTTCAAGAATATCAAAATCAGCCAAAAAAGGCAAGTTTCCACTTTTAGTTAAAACCATCATTGCTTCGGTTGCTTTTTGGTGTTGTTCTTCAACTTTTGCTAAATCATTCAAAGGCATTAATTTTTCAATTGTTTTTTTAGTTGTTCCCGTGTAAGCCAGCGCAGCAATTTCGCCTAAGATTACATCAAATTCTAAAGCCTTGGTCTGAAATTTCATCTTGTGTCCCCCTTACTTTTTTAACATTATTATGATATAATTATTATAACACAAAGGAAGAATGAAAATATGCCAAGTTATTCTATGTCGCTAACAAAAAACCAAATAGACTTGTTAATTGAGATGTATTCACCGTATAAAATTGAGAGTAAAATCCCTCATGTTTTTTTTCAAGCAAACAAAGATGAGATTTCACTTATTTTTTATGAAAATGGCACCCTTTTAATTCAAGGCGATTACCAAGAGGAATTAAAACAAATCAAAAACAGATTAGGTCTAATTAACTTTTCAGCTGTTGGTTCAGATGAAGTTGGAACTGGTGATTTATTTGGACCAGTTGTTGTTTGTAGTGCTTTTGTTAGTGCTGATGATATTGAGACTTTAGAAAACATGGGCGTTAAAGATTCCAAAAACTTAAGCGATAAACAAATCGTTGAACTTGCCCCAAAACTTAGTAAAAAGTTGATTCATTCGGTTTTAATTTTAAAACCAGAAAAATATAATATAATGACCAGACGCGGATTTAATATGAACAAAATAAAAGCCTTCTTACATAATCAGGCTGTTTTACTCACATTAGATAAAGTTAAAAAGGATGTCCCGGTAATCATTGATCAATTTTGTTTACCAAGACTTTATTATAATTATTTAAAAGGCGAACCAAAAGTTTATAAAGATGTTTCCTTTTATACTAAAGCTGAAAGTGTTCATATTAGCGTTGCTGCTGCCTCAATTATTGCTCGTTATGCTTTTTTAGCAAAACTACAACAATTCAGCCGGTTTGCTGGCCTAAGACTTTTAAAGGGTGCTGGCAGTGATGTTGACAAACAGCTAGTTTATCTTTACAAAAGTAAGGGCTATGATACTTTAAGACCAATTACTAAATTAAACTTTAAAAACCTGCCTAAAAACAACATCATTCCGCCACTATAAAAATTGTCGTTTCTTTAAAAAGACGACATTTTTTTATTTTTAAGTTATTTTCTTAAAAAAAGGTAATACATATACAGGCTAACTATCTCAAATAAAACAAAACCAGCCCCAGCAATATAGATAATAAAGTCTGTGCCAATTATCGGTACGGTAACAACTAAATAAGTTACTACAACAGAAATAAAAAGAACAACTCCATTGAATCTCATCGCCTGGTAAAACTTAACTAGGTTTTCATTGTTTTGCAGCCTATTAAGGTTTTTGCTGCAAATAATTACCGTGATAACTGGGACAATCATAATCACAACCAACATTAAAACAAAAGGGACCATTTTATTTTTCCTCTAATAAATTTAATAGTATTAAAACATCCCTAAAATCTTTTGGGATAGGAGCTTGAAACCTAACCTTTTTATTTAAGCTGGGATGAATAAATTCTAACTTTTTAGCATGAAGAGCTTGTCCAGTTTTTACAAGCGCTTTTTTTTTCCCATAAACCAAATCACCAACAATTGGATGTTTAATATAAGCTAGATGAACTCTAATTTGGTGAGTTCTACCAGTTTTTAGATTGCACATTAAATGGGCAAAAGTCTCATTTTGATTTAATACTTTAAACTCAGTTATAGCTTCTTTACCAATAGGCGTTACAGCCATTTTAACTCGGTTTATTTTATCACGACCAATAGGAGCATTAATCGTGCCTGATTGCTCAGTAAATGGATGATAACAAACAGCTTCATATAACCTTTTAACTGTTCTTGATTTAAATTGATTAACTAAATGGTCATAGGAAAAATCATTTTTAGCCACAACCATTAACCCACTTGTTTGCTTATCAAGCCTGTGGACAATACCGGGCCGGTCGGTGCCACCTTTAGTTGATAAGTTTTTCGTGTGATATAAAAGATGATGAACAACACTTGGTTCTTTAGCTGAAATACTTGGATGAACATTTAAGTTTTTTGGTTTGTTAATAACAATAATATCATCATCTTCATAAACTATTTCTAAATTTAGGTTTATCGGGTTTATTGTTGTCTCATCATCGATTAGTCTTATCTCTAAAAGGTCATTTTCTTTTAGTTTATATGAAGGTTTGATTAAAGATCCATTAACGGTAATTCTTTTTAAATCAAACAACCTTTTAACTTGACTGCGAGAAATATTTTCTAAATATGTTGTAATAAATAAATCCGCTCTAGTTTCTTCGTTTTCTGTTATTTTAATTGTTTTGATCATTTTCTTCCGCCTTTTGGCTTTGCTTTCTTCTTGTCTCTAAAAAAATAACATCCACACAAAAAAGAACAACGCCAATATTTAAGCATGAATCAGCAATATTAAAGGTGGGAAACTGATAAGTTCCGAAATGAAAAGATAAAAAGTCAATTACATAACCAAAAAATATGCGATCAATTAAATTGCCAATCGTGCCACCAATTAAAAGTGCAATCCCAACAGTATAGATTTTCATGTTTTTAAAGTTGCCTTTACTAAGAAGATAAATAAAAAGTATTAAAGCAATAAAAGGAACAACTAATGTAATAAATTTATTATTCTCAAAAAGGCTCCAAGCAACCCCATAATTGCGGTGTTCTGCCAGAAAAAAGAAATTAGGAATAACCGTCCATGCTTCTTGATTATAAGAGCCAAATTGTTTTGGTAAAAACGCTCTTGTTAACCCTTTAGTTAATTGATCTAAGAAAATAACACCAATAACAATTAAGATAACAAAAAAGTAATATTTATATTTAATAATGAATTTTTTCATAATAATCTACTCACCCACAATGTAATACTAATAATAGTAACAGTAACAAAAAGTGCAAAAATTGCTGTTCTAATTACAATTAAAAAGAAATTAATTTCCCCTTTGTTTATACCAAGCAACCGGTAATAAATGATTTGATTTAGCAAAAACGCCAAAGTTGATACTAAACATAAAAGGGTACTAATTAAAAACAAATATTCAATAAAAATATATAAATTAAAAAGCATTAAAGCTAAAACAAGCCATAATAAAAAACTAACAAAAAGTGATTGATAAAAAGCTTTTAAGCGTAAAGGTTTTTCAATTTTTTCAATGCTTTTTTTAAATTCTTTAATCTTGTTCATTTAAATAATCAACCGCCTCAGCAAATGTTTTAACAACTACTAACTCAAAACGAGGATTTTTTAGTTTATTATAAGCTTTAAGCGCTTCTTCTTTGTTTGCTTCTGGGCAAAAAAAGATATCCACTTTATTATTAGCTGTATATATTTTTTGAGCTACTCCGCCAATTTCTCCTACATTTCCAAAAGTATCAATCGTCCCTGTACCACTAATTTTTAAATTATAACTTTTTTCTATTAGTGTTGCATAAATACTTAAGGCTTGCATTAACCCACCAGAAGGACCAATTTGAGCATCATCTTCAAACTTATTGATAAACATAGGGCTTGCTGTTAAGATCTCATGATAAGCTTCTAGTGTTATCCCAAACTTTCCCTGTTCGTTTTTTATAATGGTTTTTGTTTTACTGATGCCGTTATCCAAATAATGAATTTCAATGTTATCATTAGCACTTAAATACTGATAAACATCATCAATATGCCAACTAGTAATATTAGTATCATTAAGCTTTGTTATAACATCACCGGTTTTTAAATTTTCTTTAGTTGTATATAAAACCACAAAACCAACCAACTGATAAGTAATTTTAATATTCTCATCTATCTTACTTGCTTGTTCATAAGCATTTATTGTTGCACTTTGATAACTAATAATTTCTTGGAGTTGACCAATTTGAAAGCTTGATTTTAAAGCGTTTTTAGTATTTGGATTATGATAAACTTTTGTAGTTGGTGATAAATTGGCGAGTAAAAGTTGAAATAAAGTTGGGCTTTTATGCGCAATAATATAAAGACTTGAAAACTCATCTGAATTGGTTTTATCGACAATCTCAATTTCACTGCTAATGTTAATCAGACCACCTTTTAAATGGAGCTCATAATTTTTCAGTGGAAAGACTAAAACAAAAATAATAATTAGATAAATGGTTATCAGCAAAAAACTAAGAGCTTTTTTACCTTTTAAAAATGCTTTAATCATAAAAAATCAATGCTATTGAATTTACGGTAAGTTACCTTTGCTGCTTGTAACATCTTCTTTGCTGCAATATCACTTTCCGTATCGTTGTATTTATCATTATAATAAACTATTTCTTTAATTCCACTTTGAATAAGCAGCTTTACACATTCATGACAAGGGAAAAGCGTAACATAAAGAACTGCATCTTTAAGCGATCTTGTTGAGTTTAAAATTGCGTTTGCTTCTGCATGAACAACATAAGCATATTTAGATAAAGACAGATTATCGTTTACTTCCCAAGGAAAAACATTATCATCAATATGACGGGGAAAGCCATTATAGCCAATCCCAATAATTCGCTTTTCTTGGCTCACTAAAACTGCTCCTACTTGCGTATTAGGATCTTTGCTTCTTTTAGCTGATAAAAGAGCAACCCCCATAAAGTATTGATCCCAAGTAATATAGTCTTTGCGTTTCATATTAATATCTCCTTTTTAAGCAAACTAAGATCAACATGGCAATAACCGCCTGGATTTTTGGTTAAATAATCTTGGTGTTCTTCTTCGGCTTTATAATAATTTAAAAGCGGCTTTACCTCGATTACAACTTTTTTATCACCTGATTTTTGTTGCAATATTTCAATTTGTTGTAAAATAACATTTTTATCCGCCTCAGAAGTATAATAAATACCACTTCGGTACTGAATTCCAATATCGGCTTGTTGGCGGTTTAGTGTATAAGGATTTATTATCCGGAAAAAATGCTTTAATATTGTCTTTAAAGAACCTTCATAAACAATTTTAACTGTCTCAGCATGAGTAGCTTTACCGCTTAAAAGATCTTTATATGTTGGCTTTTTTATATTGCCATTAGCATAACCTACTTCTGTAAAACTAACGCCATCTAACTTAGAAAAGTAAGCTTGGATACCCCAAAAACAGCCACCTGCTAAATAAATTGTTTTCAAAACTTATTTCTCCTTTTTAAGACCTAGCTCTATTTCCTGTTTTAAATCAACATGATCTGGTGAACCCATCATTAAATCACGGCCACTTTGTGTTTTAGGAAAAGCTATTACATCTTTAATATTTTTCGTTTTAGTCAAAAGCATAACTATTCTATCTAAACCAAGGGCAATCCCGCCATGAGGCGGTGTCCCATATGTTAATGCTTCAATTAAAAAACCAAATCTTTGCTTAACTGTTTTCTGGTCAAGACCTAGTAATTCAAACATTTTTTGTTGCACTTGACTATTATGGATTCTAATTGAACCTCCCCCAATTTCATAACCATTTATGACAATATCATAAGCATTTGCAATAATATCTTTTAAGGGGCCGTTAAGGTCTTTATTGTTTTTAGCTGCCGTAAAGGGGTGATGCCTTGCTACATATCTTTGTTCTTCCTCACTGTATTCAAAAAGAGGAAAATCAACAACCCAAAGTGGAACAAATAAATCATCATTTACCAAGTTTAATTCATTAGCTATCATCTTTCTAACTGCGCCACCAGCAATTGATGCTTTCTCATAAGTTGCCGCATAAACAAAAACCATTAAGTAACCATCTTTTAAATCAAAATCACTAACCGCTTCTTCTTTAAAAAACTTGGCAACTGAACCGGTAAGTTCGCCGTCTTGATATTTAAGATAAGCAATCCCATCACCGTGATTCTTTTTTGCTTCAAGGTTTAGTTTATCAAGTGTTTTTCTTGAAAAACTGGCCCCATTTTCCACGGTAAGATAGCGAACTGCTTTTTTATCTAAAAAAGGAATATCTAATTCTTTTTTTGGTGTGTTAAGAATTAATTGATACCTTAAATCTGGTTTATCAGAGCCATATAAATCAAGGGCTTCTTGATAAGTGATTCGTTTAAATGGCTTTTCTAAATTTATATTAATTACTTCTTTGAAAGTGTCAGTTATAATATCTTCAACGAGCTCATAGATATAATTTTCATCAATAAAAGATGCTTCAATATCAACTTGCGTAAACTCAAGCTGGCGATCACTTCTTAAGTCCTCATCCCGATAACATTTAGCAAATTGAAAATATTTTTCAAATCCTGATATCATATAAAGTTGTTTATAGATTTGCGGACTTTGTGGCAAGGCATAATACTGACCATGATAAAGTCTAGATGGCACTAAAAAATCTCTTGCTCCTTCAGGGGTGGATTTACCAAGAGTGGGCGTTTCAAGTTCATAAAACTTTTTATCTAATAAAACTTTTCTAATTGCTTGGACAGCTTCAGCTCGTTTAAGAAGGTATTTTTGTTGAAACGGTCTTCTTAAATCTAAATAACGGTATTTAAGTCTTGTCTCTTCTAGAGCATTATCATCATAAGAAACAGATATTGGGGTCGGATTTGCCTGATTTAATAAAATAAGCTCATCAACTAAAATCTCAATATCACCAGTCTTAATTTGCTTGTTTTTGCTTTCTCGTTCAATAACTTTTCCCTTTGCTTCAATAACGTATTCATTTTTCAGCTCTAGGGCTAAATTATAATATAAGCTATCTGGCCTAATTACTAATTGAGTAATTCCAAAGCGATCTCTTAGGTCAATAAAAATTAGACCACCTAAGTCGCGTTTTTTGGCAACCCAGCCCTTTAAATAGACTTGTTGACTAATATTTTTTATTGTCAGTTGATTATTATTGTGAGTATATTTTTTCATTTTAACATCCTAGCCTTTTTACTAACTCTTCATAATTAAGTTTTTCTTGTTTTTGCGTATCAAGTTCTTTGACTGTAAAATATTCATCTTTAAGTTCATCCTCACCAATAATTATTATAAACTTTGGATTTTTATTAACAGCTTGTTTTAGTTGGTTTTTAAAAGGCCTATCTAAATGGTCTAAATCGCCCTTAAGACCTAAATCTCTTAATAAAGTAATCAGCGACAAAGCTTTTTTCTTGGCTGGTTTATCAAAATAAATAATTTCAAAATCACTTCTTTTCATCGCATCTAAATCAATGTTTTCACTCTCAACAGCAAACATTAATCTTTCCATCCCAAAAGCGACTCCTACACCCGGATAATTAGGACCTCCAAGCTCAGAGACTAATTGCTCATAATGGCCACCGCCACCTAAAGCATTTTGCGCTCCAAAACCTTTAATGCTAGCTAATACTTCAAAAACAATATGACCATAATAATCAAGGCCTCTAACAAGCATGTGATCAATTTCATAAATAACATCCATATCATCTAGATAAGCTAGTACTTCATTAAAATAATCATAAGCTTCTTCTGTTAGGTGCTCAATTGGTTTAGGAGCACTTCTCATAAACTCCTTATTTGCGTCAACCTTACAATCAAGAATCCGAATTGGATTGGTTGTTAGTCTTTTTTGACAATCAGGACACAGCTGCTCTTTATAGGGAGTAAAATAGGCTTTAAGTGCTTCTTTGTAGTTAGTTCTTGAAGTGATGTCACCTAAAGTATTAATCTTTATTTTAACTTGTCTAAGCCCTAAGGTTGTCATCATTTTATAGCTTAACGCAACCATCTCAGCATCAAGTGATGCGCTTTTTGTCCCAATTGCTTCCACGCCAATTTGGTAAAACTGACGATACCTTAGCTTTTGCGGTCGCTCATAGCGAAAATTAGGCCCTAAATAAAATAGTTTAACAACCGGTGCCTCATGATAAAGTTTGTTTTCCACATAACTTCTAATAACACCCGCAGTGCCTTCAGGCCTTAAAGTAAGACTTCTACCTGCTTTATCAGTAAAATCATATGTTTGCTTAATAACCATATCCGATAGCTCACTTTCGCGATGAAAAACACTAGAATGTTCAAAAATCGGTGTCCTAATCTCCTCATAACCATAGTTTTGTAAAAGATTAATCAACATAGTTTCTACTTTTCGATATTTATTTGTCTGTTTTGGCAACAAATCATATGTCCCCTTGGGTTTTTGTTCCATAAAAGTCTTTCCTTTCCAAAATATATTCATATAAATCATGATAAGTATTGCTTTTTTCCTGATAAAGGCCAAATTTAGTAGTTTTTATCAAAGTAAATGGATAATGATTAACTACCTTTTGGGAAGCAATATTTTCTTTGATGGTCGTAATAATAACTTTTTGATAATTTAGTTCATTAAAACCAATCTTTAAAATCTCGCCTAACGCCCAACTCATAATTCCTTTATTCCAATAATCTTTTTGAAGTAAATAGCCAATATGAGCACTTTTTTCTTCTAAATCAATTGTATGAAACTCAATAATTCCAATCATTTTATCATCGCTTGCGCTAGTTATTGCGTAACCAATTGATAAAATATATTTATTAAAATACATTTCCCGAAATTGTTCTTTTGCGTCTTTTCTAGTTTTAAAAGTCCTCCAAGTTAAGTATTTTGTTACATCATCATCGCTACCAATTTGATAGTATGCTTTTAGATCACTTTTTTTTACCAAACGCATTTTATACCGGTTCATAATATCAATCCTATTTCTTGAAGATAAAAAACATCCTTAAAAAACTAATTTAAGGACGTCATAAACGCGGTGCCACCTTAATTCTAACAAACGTTAGCTCTCATTAGGTTAATTGTCTTCCAGACATGTCTTTTATAAGATTGTTTTGGCACTCTCACCATCTGCCATCGCTTAGAAAACAATGCTCTTATAACTTTGTCCTTCCCTAGACTATTCACTTATAGTTAATTTTATAGTTTTATAAAACTATTGTCAAGTTTTAAACCAAGAAAAACTTATTCTAAGACAGCTGAATCAATAATAATTGAAAACGGACCATTGTTTAAATACGTAATATGCATGTGTCCGCCAAAAACACCGGTTTTCACTGGAAAATGTTTACCTAAATCACTTATCATCCGCTCATAGATATTTAAAGCTTTATCTTTATCTGCTGAATCACTAAAAGAAGGTCGGTTGTTGTTTTTTATGCACCCATAAAGCGTAAACTGACTAACTAGTAAAATTTCACCACCGACATCTTTTAAGCTTTTATTGACTTTACCGGCTTCATCGTGAAAAATTCTTAGATTAATAATTTTTCTTAAAACAAACTGATAATCTTTTTCTGTATCATCTTTTTTTACACCTAAAAAAACAATATAACCTTTTTTTATACTTGTTTTATAATTTTCACATTCCAAATTAGCAAAATCAACTTTTTGCACTAATGCTCGCATTTAAATGTATTTCCTTTCAATCGTATAAATATCATTAACACTCATCATCTTTAGCATCACTTTTTCCAGCTCACCTAAATTACCAACGAGTATTTTTAATGTAATTGTGCTCTCTAACCTGATGTTACTGACAACCTTAATCTCAGCAATTGTCACATTAGAAGCGTTAATCACTGATATTATATCGCTAATTATTGTATCTCTTTTAGCGGAAACTATTTTAATTCTTGTTGGGTATTTTCTTGTTAGATTTGTTGCCCAGAAAACATCAATCATTCGTTTTTCCGGCAAGGCTAATAAATTGGGACATCCCTTATGGTGAACAGCAATCCCTGAACCTCTTGTTACAAAACCAGTAATCGGATCTCCAGGAACAGGCGAACAGCAGTTAGCTAGTTTAATTTGTGGCGATGTTAAGCCTTCAACAACGATACCACTTTCATGAGTAGTTGTTAAAATTCGTTGCGCTTTTTCCAGTTGACGCTGTAGAAGTTGTTCTTTATCAACTTCTTTGCCTAAAAGCCGGGCAATAATTGTTTTTTCTGATAATATTCCTTTGCCAATTTCCACGAAAAGACCTTCAACAGTATTAATCATATGTTTAGAAAAATGCTCTTTAACAAACTCATCAGTCAGTTTATTAATATCTGCCTTTTGAGCAATAGCTTCCCGTTCAACGGTTTCTTTGCCCATCTGATAAAGGCGGTCTTTATTCGCTTTATTTAAAAAGTTTCTAATCTTATGTCTAGCGTGATTTGATTTTGCAATTTTAAGCCAATCCTCAGAAGGACCAGGTGAGTTTTTATTTGTTCTAATACTAACAACATCACCAGTTTGGAGTTCATATTCTAGTGGCACTATTTTATTATTTACCATTGCACCAACTGTTTTATCACCAATATCACTATGAATTCGGTAAGCAAAATCAATTGGTGTAGAACCCCTAGTTAATTCAATAACCTGGCCTTTAGGAGTAAAAACATAAACATTGGCGGATAAAATATCTGATTTAACGGACTCAACAAACTCACTTGCCGTCTCACTTTCTTCTTTTGTGTTTTCTTCACTCATTTTCAAAAGCTGTCCATACCATTTTAGCTTTTGGGCAATTTCAAACTGCTCTTTTTCCTTTGAATACGCTACTCCTTCTTTATAAGCCCAGTGAGCAGCCACACCAAACTCAGCAACCCTATCCATTTCCTCAGTTCTAATTTGAATTTCAAAAATTGAACTACTTTCTGTTAAGACTGTTGTATGTAGTGATTGATACATATTAGGTTTTGGAACAGCAATATAGTCTTTAAAGCGATTAGGAATCGGCACATAATTAGCATGAATAATTCCTAAAACCTGATAACAGGTCTCAATTTTATCAACAATAATCCTTAACGCTAAAATATCATAAATATCTTCAAAAGGCCGTTGTTGAAAAACCATTTTTTTGTAAATTGAGTAAATTGATTTTGTTCTCCCGCTTATTGTATAACGAGAAATCTTGTGATCTTTTAAATGTTTTTTGATTGTAAAAACCATTTGTTCTACTGCTTGAGTATATATTTCTTCCTCGTTTTGAACTAAACTTTTAATTCGATAAAAGGCTTGCGGGTTGATTGTTTTTAAACTAATATCTTCTAATTCAGCTTTAATATTAAAAAGACCTAACCGGTGAGCAAGTGGGGCGTAAATGTCTAGTGTTTCTTTCGCGATTTTTACTTTTTTATCAATTGTCAAGTAATTAATTGTTCGCATATTATGGAGACGATCAGCAATTTTAATTAAAATTACTCTAATATCTTTGCTCATCGCAATTAACATTTTTTGATGATTTTCCGCTAAAGATATTTCTCCTTGATAAGATAGTTTAGATATTTTTGTAACGCCATCAACTAAAGTTTTTACTTCTTCACCAAATAGGTCTTTTATTTCATTTAAAGTTGTTTTTGTATCCTCAACCGTATCATGCAAAAGGGCTGCAATAAGCGTATTAGGTCCACTTGATAAACTCGCAAGGATATAACAAACAGCAAGCGGATGGGTAATATATGGGTCGTTACTTTTACGCAACTGACCGGCATGCTTAAAATCCGCAAATTGATAAGCTTCATCAATGCGTTTTAGATCTTGTTTATTATTGATGTAGGTTTGAATCTTTTCCTTTACTTCCTTATAAGAAACAAGGCCCATATATCCTCCTTTTAATATTTAAGTGAAACAAAAATAGGAATATCTTTAAGCTTTTCTCTTCCCTTTAAATCAACGAGTTCAATGAAAAATGCGGCTCCAACAACTTTTCCGCCTAGTTTTTTAACTAAAGAGGCAGTAGCTTCTACTGTTCCACCTGTAGCAAGTAAATCATCAATGATTAAAACTTTATCGTCTGGCTTAATAGCATCCTCATGAATTGATAATTCATTGGTCCCATATTCTAAATCGTAACTTTGAGTAATTGTTTTTCTTGGTAATTTTCCTGGTTTTCTAACCGGAGCAAAACCAATTGAAAGAATATAACTAACCGGACAACCAAAAATAAAACCACGAGCTTCAGGCCCAACTATAACAGTCGCGCCAACGCTTTTTGCAAAACTGACCATTTCATCAACAGCATGCCTGTAAGCCTTGCCGTTTAACATTAAAGGGGTAATATCGCGAAACAGAATTCCTTTTGTTGGAAAATCAGGAATTGAAGCAACATAATCTTTTAAATCCATCTTTTTCTTTTTCCTTTCATATACAACTAATTTTACTTGAAACATGCTTTTTTTTCAATCTTTAAGGCGAAACACTTGTTTCCTTATACCCGTTAGTTTTACTTTACGCACTTTTTTGGAAAACCTAACGAGTTACTTAAAGAACATGATATAATTATACTACATCTTTCAAAGGAAGTGAAACTATGAAACCATTAGCATATCGTCTTAGACCAAAAACTTTAAAACAAATCTATGGTCAAGATCATTTAGTGGGAGAAAAAGGAATAATAAAAAAGCTGCTTGACCGCAATAGTTTTATTAGTTTTATCTTACATGGAAACCCGGGAACCGGTAAGACATCAATTGCAATAATAACTGCTGAAATGACAAAAATGGATTATTATCATTTTAATGCTTCAACTGATAATAAAGCCACTTTAAAAACAATCATTGATCAAACTGCTTATCGTGATGTTTTAATTATTGTTGATGAAATCCACCGTATGAAAGCTGACATTCAAGATTACTTACTTCCCTATATTGAATCTGGAAGTATTAAGATAATTGGAATTACCACCGAAAACCCATATGCAGCTGTTAACCCAGCCATTCGGTCACGATGTCACATTTATGCAGTTAATGATATTGGCTCAGAAGACATTTTAAAAGCTTTAAAAAACGCTTTAAATAGCGAAGAAATAAGTTATGATGGAATTGTTGATAAAAACGTATTAGAATATATTGCTAATACTTCAAATCTTGATTTAAGAAGCGCCCTAAATAAGCTAGAAATAGTTTTGATTTATGCTGATGATCAAGATCAAATAACTTTGCCAATCGCTAAAATGGCACTAGGTGACAAATCACTTGCTTTTGGGGTTCAAGACTATTATGATATTTTATCCGCTTTTCAAAAGTCAATAAGGGGCTCAGATGTCGATGCAAGTCTTCATTATTTAGCTAGACTAATCACTTTCGGTGATTTAACTAGTATTATCCGGCGGTTACAGGTTATTGTTTATGAGGATGTTGGTTTAGCAAATCCTATCTTAGGTGCAAAAGTTCATGCAGCATGCGAAACTGCCTTAAAACTTGGGCTGCCAGAAGGAAGGATTCCCTTAGCTGTTGCTGTAATTGATACTGCTTTATCACCTAAATCAAATACCGCCATTACCGCAATTGATAAAGCCATTAATGTTTTTAAAACAGTTGATGTTGGCCCAATTCCTAATCATATACTAAATCGCGAAATCGCAAAAAATAGTTCTTTATACAAATATCCGCATAACTATCCAAATAGCTATATAAAACAAGAATATCTACCTAAAAAAATAAAAAACCATACCTATTATGAACCAAAACTAGAATCAAATTATGAGATAGCCTTACAAAAAAGGCTTGAGGCTCTAAAAAAAAGTTAAGCAACTTTCATAAAAGTTGCTTATTTTTATAGTTGGGCGGATTGCTTTATCTGTTTTATTATTTGTTCTATTTGCTCTTTGGCATATTTTTTTAAACCAAAATATATTGATTGATGATTATCTAAAATTAAAACTAACTCATCTTTTTCTTTCCGGCTGCGTTTATAATGTAGTTTTCTTATTTGATCAAACCTAATTTGTTTTCTTTCCTTTTTACTTGGTGTTTTAATAATAAGAAACTCATCAGTAAAAGTTATCTTATACGATAAACTAATAAAAATACGGACTAAAAAGGCTGCTTCTACAACAACTAAAAATCCTAAAAACACAATTGTCCGATTAAGTTCTATATTAGCAAAGTCAATTTTAAAAAAGGTAAAGACAATAAAGCCAAAAACAATTATAGCAATTATTATATTACCGTAAAATTCAGTTAAAAAACCTTTTTCTTTAGGCTTGTATTTCTTCATCTGTTTCCACCGAAATAAGGACAGGAATTGTCACTGGCCTTCTTTTAACCTCTTTATAAAGATATTTATTTATTTCATCTCTAATTGTGTTTTTAAGTTCATTCCAATTAACATACTTGTTTATAAAATGTTGGTTAGCAAGTTCTTGTACTAGTTGGCTAATTCCTTCTTTAATTGGCTTAATATCACTGTCGGGAACAAAACCTTTAATAATTATTTCGGTTTTCCCCAGCAATGTTTTTGCCTTAGGGTTAACATGAACAACACAAATTAATATCCCATCTTCACTTAATAGTTCACGATCATGAATAACAATATCATTAATATCGCCTAAACTTACCCCATCAATTAAAATATCACCTGTCCTGTAACGTGATTTTTGAACTAAAGGCTTTTTATCATCAAACCTTAGTACATCTCCATTATTAAGTAAAAAGACTTGTTCTTTTTTATAGCCCATTTGACTGGCAATACTAAATACTTCAAATTGATTACGATACTCACCAATCACCGGCATAATATATTTAGGTTTCAAAAGGCCAATCATCATTTTGATTTCTTCACTTGTTGCATGGTTGCCTGCTAAAAGCGATTTGTCTACAACAACAATACTTGCCTCAGTCCGGTATAAAACATCAAGTGTTTTGGCTGCCATTTTTTCAGTGCCAGGAATTGGTGCGGTTACTAAAATGATTGTATCATCTTCGGTAATATTAATTAACCGATCAGTTTTTCTAACCATTCGCTGTAACATGTAAAACGGTTCATGACGGTCTCCTGTTACAAGACAAATTAAATCTGGATCATCGTTTTTATTTTTCTCATCAATATATCTTAAGTTAACTAAACTCTCACTTGGAATTGATAAATAATTAAGTTTTATCGCAATATCGACTATTCTTTGAGCTTTTCTCCCAATAATTGCAATCCTTTTTTCATATTTAAGGGCAATATCAACAACTTTTTGAATCTTACTTAAATCGCTGGAAAAAAGCGAAACGATAATTCGATCTTGAGCACTTGAGATTGCTTTATTGAGTTCAAAATCTAGCATCTTGTTTTTGCTACTGTCTGTAGAACTACCACTGGCAAGCGATTCGGTCATTAACAATAAGATATCTTGTTCAGCTATTTCATTTATCTTTTGAAAATCTGTTTGATATTTTTCATCACCTGTTTGATGGAAAGTATAATCACTAGTGTAAACTATCGTACCATCAAGAGTTAAAACTGCAACCCCAACACTTTCTGGGATTGAGTGTGTTGTCTTAAAAAAAGTTACTTTCACATCACCAAATTTAATTGTGGAATTAGCAGTTATTGTTAAAAGATTTAATTCTTCAATTAAAAACCCTTTTTCTTTTAATTGGTCTTTAATTAACTCCATTGTAAAATTAGTCGCATAAACAGGCGCATCAATTTCTTTTAAAAGATAAGAAAGTGCCCCAATATGATCTTCATGAGCATGAGTCATAAAAATGCCTCTAATGTTTTCTTTTCTACTTAGTAAAGGCTTAAAATCAGGAATTATTTCATCAATTCCGTAAAGTTCTGAGGTCGGGTATTTTATCCCAACATCAAGAATAAAAAGTTGCTTTTCCACGTCAATGACATACATATTTTTGCCATTTTCGCCAAGCCCACCTAGTGCATACACTTGAATTTTCATCAAATCATCTCCCTTATGGGGTTTTTACTTACTATATTATATCATTTTTTTTGTTATTTGCTAAACAAATCATTATTTTTTATTTATTTAAATGTGGTGTATAATTAAAGTGGTGATAAAATGAGCATTAAATACCCAATTCCCAAAAAGAAATACACTCAAAGTACTACTTCCATGGCTAATTTAGGCATGACTTTAGAAGCTGACATTGAAATTACTAATCAATACTACTTAAATTCCAAAAGAGCGGTTATTTACAAAAAACCAACCCCAATTCAAGTAGTAAATGTTTCTTATCCGAGCCGCAATAAAGCAAAAATAACTGAAGCCTATTATAAAACACCATCAACAACTGACTTTAATGGGATTTATAAAGGCTATTATATCGACTTTGACTGTAAAGAAACAAGTAGTAAAACCTCAATTCCGCTTGCTAATATCCATTCTCATCAAGTTAAACATTTAAAGAAAATAACTGAAGCTGGAGGAATTGGCTTTTTAATTGTTTATTTTAAAGCTCATAATGAGTACTATTATCTTCCTTTTAACCTGCTTTATGAGTACTATCTTAATGCTAAAAAAGGAGAAAGAAAGTCAATTCCTTATCAAACATTTAAAGATAAAGCTTATTTGATTAAGTTTTCTTTTAATCCAAGAATTGATTATTTATCGGTTATTGACGAATTTATTATTCCTTTTTTATAGGAGCTTCTTTTTCTTTGAATAACTGCTTAAAACTTGGGTAGATAATAATACCTGAGACAACCATAAACAAATAAGATACAAGGTTGTAAGGCAAGTTATAAACAATAAACGAATAAAAATAAACGTTAATGTCACCTGCATACTCACTAAAAAAGACAACCCCTGAAATTCCATGCATTAAATATCTAGCTAAAGACGCTAGCGTAATTGCTAAAATAAAATTAACTAAATTGCCTTTTAAGGCATTTTTTTTAAATATTGCGCTTAAGCCTACAAGCGAAAATGCTAAAACATAATCAAAGATTATCGAACCCCAGTGAATAACAAGTCCATCAAGCATAAAAGAAATAATTCCTAAAACAAACCCAGAAATAAAACCGTATAAAAAACCGTGCCTCAAGCTTACAACAATCACCGGTAATAAAACAAGAGAAACAAACCCACCTTGCGGCATTTGAAAAAGTGGAATCACTCTTGATAATAAATCAAGAACGACCGCAAAAGCGATTAAAATTGATGTTTCTGTTAATTTAAGAGTTTTTTTGTTCATTTTATTTTCCCTCTAATAAATAAAAAATTCTTTTGGGGCTACCAAAAGAACAATAATATCCGTTTATTTACTATCCCTCCGCTGGTATTATCCAGATCAGGTTAGCGGGTCGATTATTATCCTCTCAGCTTTAAAAGCTCCCCGTAGTACTTTTATTATAACAAAACAGCTCTTTGTTTACAATTATTCTTACTTTGATTTTTGTTTTCTTTGAATTCTACCAGCTACACTTGCAGTAAAAGAACTTGGTAAAATTCGCATAAAAAAATAAGTGATTTTATTTTTAATTCCCGGAATTACAACCACTCTTTTTGAATTAACAGCTAACCTAGCAACTTTATTTGGATTGGTTTTATAGTATTTTTGCTTAGTTCCAGCAGTTTTATAAAAGTTGGTTTTTGTGTTCCCTGGATTAACCACTTGCACCTTAACACCACTTCTTTTAGCTTCTTTTGCTACAGCTTTTGTTAAGCTTGTCACATATGCTTTAGTGGCATAATATGTTGCTGCATAAGGACCTGGCACAAAAGAAGCAAGAGATGAAACATTGATTATCCGGCCAGATTTTTTCTTTCTAAACTCACTATAGAAATGTTTAAAAATATGATGAAGCGCAATAACATTTAAATCAATCATGGCAAATTCTTTTGCTAAATCGCTTACTAAAAATTCTTGGCTATCACCAAAACCAGCATTATTAACTAAAACACTTATATCATAATTTGCTGCATACTCAAAAAGGCCAGTCCGCGCTTTTAAATCTTTTAAATCAGCAACAAAAATACATACTTTATTATTGTATTTTTGCTGAATCTCTTTTCTTGCTTGGGCAAGTTGATCGAGATTTCTTGATGTTAGGATTAAATTATAGCCCAAATCTGCTAAAGCATTCGCAAACCCACGCCCAATTCCACTGGCTCCCCCAGTTATTAATGCGTAACTCAAACGATTACCTCTTCAATTAAAACTGTCTTTTGTTTATTTTTGCCAATCATAACTGCTTCACTTAAAAGGGTTAAAGCTTCATCTACCCCTTTTAAATTAGCGTGAATTATACAAATAGTATCCCCTTTATTCACATAATCGCCAATCTTTTTCTTAAACTCAAGGCCCACAGCCATATCAATAATATCGCCCTTTTTTTCTCTACCAGCCCCAAGAACGCTACTAGCAACACCAACCTTAAGTGTGTTTATCTTTTCAATATAACCCGCCTTTAGCGCTTTAAAAGAAATAAGGTTTTGCACCTTAGGAAGAAGGTTTATATTTTTAATAACTTCTATATCGCCACCCTGAGCTTTAACAAGTGCTAAAAACTTTTTAAATGCCAAACCACTATTAATCTTTTCATCAAGGAGATGATAAGCTTCTTTTCCTTTGGCAATTCCTGCTGCTTCTAATAATATTTTGGCTATCTCATAAACAACTTCTTTTAAATCCTCAGGACCTTCTCCTTTTAAGGCGGCGATTGCTTCTTTAACTTCTAATGCATTACCGATGTTATAGCCAAGTGGCTCATCCATATTAGTAATAATTGCCGAAACCTTTTTCCCCGCAATCTGACCAATTGAAACCATTAACTCAGCTAACTTTTTTGCTTCTTCTATACTACTCATAAAAGCGCCAGAACCGACTTTAACATCAAGACAAATTGCATCAGACCCGCTGGCTAGCTTTTTACTCATAATACTAGCAGCAATCAGCGGTATAGATGGCACAGTTCCAGTAACATCTCTTAAAGCATATAAAAGTTTATCCGCTGGCGTGATATTTTCTGATTGACCAATAACTGCAAGGCCAATTTCATTTACCTGCCTAATAAATGCATCTTCAGTTAACTCAACATTATAACCTTTTATGCTTTCTAGTTTATCAAGCGTTCCCCCAGTATGTCCTAAACTTCTACCACTCATTTTGGCAAACTTTGCCCCACAAGCGGCCATTAAAGGACCTAAAACAAGCGTTACCTTATCACCAACACCACCAGTTGAATGTTTATCAACTTTAACGCCTTTAATTAAGCTAAGATCATAAACATCACCACTATCTTTCATCGCTATAGCAAGATCAGTAGCCTCCCTTGAATCCATCCCAGCATAATAAATAGCCATCAACATGGCACTCATTTGGTAGTCAGGAATAATTCCTTTTGTATATCCATTTACTATATAATTAATCTCTTTTTTACTGAGCTTAGCATAATCTCTTTTTTTAATTATTAAATCTAGCATTCGCATAAGTTCACCTCATCTTTATTATACCATAATCTGTGATATAATAGAGAAGGTGATTAAATGAAAATACTATTAATTCGCCACGGACAAACCGAGGCAAATAACTTAAGACTAATTCAAGGATCAACGGATAATCCACTCAATCAAACAGGAATTAAGCAAGCCCATCAAGTTGGACTTTTTTTAAAAAAGAAAAACAAAATTTTTGATCATGCTTACTCAAGTCCTTTATTAAGGGCGGTTCAAACTGGCGAAATCATTCTTGATTACCTTGATAAATCAATGCCAATTCATTTAGATAAACATTTTGTTGAACGTGATTTTGGTCCTTATGAAAGTATGCCAATTGGTCCGTTTTTCCATAAATTAATTAAAGATGAATATGAAGAAGACGGCTTTGAAAACAACAAATCAATGCTTAAACGAATTAAAACAGGACTTGTTGGCTTATATAAAAAACATGCAAATGAAAATCTTATTTTATTTTGCCATTCGCATGTTATCAAATCATTTTTAATTTTAGCAGATAAAAAAAATTATGACTATAGACTGTTTTTACATAATGCTTCTATGCATGAGTTTTCCTATGACGGTAAAAACTTAAAAATTCTTAATTTAAACATAATTGCTCAATAAAGAAAAAAGCACTTAAAGAAAAATATTTAAAAATTTCTTAAGTGCATTTTTTTTATAATTTAAACAAAAATACGTGTAATTATAATTTTAAAAAGTTCAATTTTCATAATCGGTAAGCATTTGATTTACAGTGTCAAAAACTAAATCACCTATTTGAACCGTATTTAAATCTTTGATTTGCTCATAATAAATTGGCTTACCGATAATTAAAACAACTTTAATCCTTTGAAATAGTCTTCTTACTTTTATATGTCTAGTCCCTGAAATGGCAATCGGAAGAATCGTGGCTTCAGTTTTAGTGACAAGTTTATAAGCACCTGGTCGATTATTTATCATCAGCGAAGTTTTCCGAGAACTTCTTGTTCCTTCAGGAAATATCGCCATTGAAAGACCTTTTTTAATTAACTCAGCTCCTTTTAAAATTTCTTTTAAAGCTTCTCTGTTGTTTTCTCTGTTAATATTTAGACTACCTATTCCTTTTAACCAACTTTTAACTATTGGAACTTTAAAAATGCTGTCTTTAGCCGCAAAACCCATCGGTTTGTTGATTTTAGCTTTAATAATAAAACCATCAATCGCACTTTTATGGTTAGAATAAACAACTAAACTTTCGTCTTTTAAAATATTTTCCTTACCGATTACTTCTTTAACTTTAATCCGGAAAACAAAACAGTTTAAAAAGGTGCTTAAACTTTTAGCATAAGCATGTTTAAACTTAGCAAAAGGGCTTGTTAAACGGGCGAAAGGGGCAAGAATAATAAATGTTAAAACAACAAAAATCATCCCCGAAATATAGCCTGTAACTAACCATAAAGGCACAAACCAATAAGAAAGTCCCGTTAAAAATGTTAAAAGACCAGTTGTAGTTAAAAAAACTGCTAAAAACAAAAATATAATCATTATTTACTTCCTCTTATAAACGCTAAATAATAAATCTTTTGACTCACCTTTTTGCTCACTTTTTAAAACAAAATCTTTTGTTAAGTCAAACTTATTAAAGTATGTATCACCAACATAAGGTTTTAAAATCCAAGTAATGTATAAATATTTAGCATATGGCAATGCAAGATTGTAAATAGTTTTCCCGCCAATTACCCAAAGTTGGCCTTGATAATTTCTTAAAAATAAATCAACATCAGCAACAATACTAATAGCTTCATGATAATTAGTTTTATTCAGTGAAGCTACATAGATTTTTTTAAATGGGAGCGGTCTTTTTTTGTAATAAAACAAAAGTGACTCATAAGTATTTTGGCCCATCAAAACTGTTTTAGATGCAGTTTTTTCGCGAAAATAGGCTAAATCTTCTGGATAACGCCATGGTAGTTTATTATTTACGCCAATTAGCCAATTAATATCCATTGCCCAGATTAAATTAATCATACAGCAACGATTCCTTTAATTCTTCCGTGCGGATGATAATCGGTTAACTTAAAGTCTTCGTATTTAAAGTCTAAGATATCTTTAACATCCGGATTTATAAGCATCTTTGGTAAAGCTTTTGGTTCTCTTGATAGTTGGAGATCAATTTGCGGAAAATGATTAGTATAAATATGAGCATCGCCAAGAGTATGAACAAACTCATGTGCTTTTAGATTTGTAACTTGTGCAACCATTAAAAGCAGGAGCGAATAACTGGCAATATTAAACGGAACTCCTAAGAAGATATCCGCGCTTCTTTGGTAAAGATGAAGCGATAACTTATCATCATTAACATAAAATTGAAACATCATATGGCATGGTGGTAACGCCATATGTTTTAATTCTGGGGGATTCCAAGAATTAACAATCAATCTTCTTGAATAGGGGTTTGTTTTGATTTGCTCAATTACATTTAAAAATTGATCATAACCATTAAAATTGCGCCATTGTTTCCCATAAACTGGCCCAAGATTGCCATGCTTTTTAGCAAACTCATCATCAGTTTTTATTTTCAAAATAAACTCTTCTAAAGTTTCATTTTGATAATCATCTGTCTTTTTAAACGCTTCATATGGCCATTCATTCCAAATCCTAACATTATTATCAACTAAATACTTAATATTAGTTTCACCTTTTATAAACCATAAAAGTTCATGAATAATCCCTTTTAAAAACACTTTTTTTGTTGTTAAAAGTGGAAAACCTTCATTTAAATTAAAACGCATTTGATAGCCAAAAACACTTTTTGTACCAATCCCAGTCCGGTCCTTTTTAAAATCGCCTTTTTCAAGTACATGTTTGCATAGATCTAGATATGTTTTCATTTGGCTAACTCGTATAAACTTTCTGCATAAATTGCCACCTGCTTTAATAAATCGTCAATTTCAATAAACTCATTGTTTTGGTGAATAAATGACACTTTAGAGGGGAAATGAGGACCGAAAGCGACACTGTTTTCCATAGCTCTAGCAAATGTGCCTCCCCCTGTAGTCATTGGTTTAGTTGTTTTATCACCAGTATGTTTTTGATATATTTTATATAGTGTTTGAACTAATTTAGAATTGGGATCAACGTATAACCTTTTTTGATGCGATAATACTTCCACTTCCGCATCAAGGCTGTTAAAGGCAAGTTTTGTTTTTTTCACAAACTCATCTGGTTCAACACCATTTGGATAACGAATATTAATTACTATTTCAAAAAGGTCGTCTTTTTGAACAAACAAACCAGCATTAACTGTTACATGGCCTGTTTCCTCATCATAATAATCAATTCCAATTTTTTTACCTTCCAAATCATCTAATAAATATGTGTTAACTAAATCAATAAACTCATTGGTAATTAAAGCTTGATTAAGAAAATTAATTAGTAAAAAGGCTGCATTTTTTCCTTCTTTTGGTGTAGAACCATGAGCACTAAGGCCCCTAATTTCTAGTTTTAATAAGCCTTCTTTTATTTGAGCACTACCTTGATAATTATTTTCCTTTAAGTATTTTTCAAAAGCTTCTTGATAAGATAAATCCTTTAAATAAACAAAAGCATAATCAGGAACCATATTAACTCTCCTGCCAGCAGAAAAATCAACAAGCAAACCATCTTTTGCTTTAATTTTGACTTTAATATTTAAAATTCCTTTTTCCGCATAAGTCAAAGGAAACTCAGCATCAGGAATAAACCCATAAACCGGCTGTTCGGGAAGCTTTTTAAAGTAATAATTAACACAGCGCCACGCAGTTTCTTCATCTGTTCCTAAAATAAGTTTAATTCGTCTTGAAAGTGGCAAGTTTAATTCTTTAATGATTTTCATCGCGTAATATGCTGCCATAGTTGGACCTTTATCATCTTCTGCCCCCCGGGCATAGATTTTACCGTCATCAATAGTTGCATCATAAGGCGGAAATTTCCAGTTTTCTCCTGCTGGAACAACATCTAAATGACCAATCATTCCGACATACTCATCTTGAGCACCAAGTTCAATATGACCAGCATAACCATCTAGATTAAGTGTATTAAAGCCATCTTTTTCCCCTAACTCGAGCATAAAATCTAAAGCTTTTTTAATGCCTGGACCAAAAGGCGCAGGGCTTAAAGGATCAAAAACAGTTAACTCTGAATTAATTTTCAGTAACTCTACGGTATCCTTGATTATTTGATTCTTTCTTTTTTCTACTTCTTTTTTAAAATCTATTTTCATGTAATCACCTACAAAAGATTATAACAATATTTAAATGTTTACTCAACTAATAATCGAATTAAATCAAAATATGGCAACAGAACTGCAACATTTGTTGATAATATCGCCTTTATTTAAAAAAAAGAAGCACGAAGCTTCTTTAGACACAGTGGCATTTTTCCACATAATAAACTTTTTTTAAGAAGATAAATTCTTCTCGCTAGAAGGCGATAAAAAGGTAATTCTTTCACCAATGGCTTCAATTAAATAGATTGTTTTTTCTTGAATCATAGCCTTTTTAATTTGTAATCTCGCTTTAACTGCTATCATCGAACCCTTAACACAGTACTTGCCAAGTGTCTCTGCTAGACCTTGCCATAAAGTAATCGGAATAAAATCTGTTTCATAAATACCTTCTTGATTTTTAAATGATCTTAAAACTGCTAAATGAATATCAGCTACTTTTTTTCCTCCCTCAATTTCTCTGATAACTGGATCTTGGGTGAGTCTGCCGATTAACAATACTTGATTTAACATAAAACCTCCTTTTTTTCTTTTATTATAGGCAATTAAAACTTAATTAACAAATCGCTAAATAAGATGTTTTTAACTTTTAAATGAACCATTTTAAGAAAAAAAGACCTATTTTAAAGGGGTCTTTTCTTTTGTTTTAACTTTATTTAATTTTTTCATCAAAACCAGTAATTTTAGCTCTTTTTTGGTAAAATTGTTAAAGTTGTAATTTTTGGCCTTACTATTTGCTTTGCTAAAAATTCTAAATCAGCAATTGTAATTGAATCAATTAACTTAGGAACATCAAATAAACTCATCCCATAAGGAAGCGAACTCATAAAACTAATATTTATTTGTTCTAATGAATTAAGACTTCTAATAAACTCACCTAACATTTGCTTTTTCAAACGCTTAAAAACATCTTCATCAATTTTCTTTCTTTTTAAACCGACTAATACTTTCGCAATTTTTTCTTTAAATAGCTCTGGATTAAGCGCAAAACTGGAAATATGAATCGATAAAGCATTTGGCACTTGAACTGGAAAAGCCTTAAATGATTCATTGACCAATCCTTCTTTTAGTAGTCTTTGATAGTTATCACTACTTTTAGAAAAATATAGCTTTAATAATAAATCAAGAGCAAACTCAGATTTATACTGTTCTTTTAGATTTTTTGAAACCGCAAGTTTAGCTCCAAGGCCAACATATGGCATATTAACAGACATTTCAATTGTTTTTTCACTTAAATTAATCGTGCCTGGTTCTTTAGGTAAAAATCTTTTAACCGGTTCTTCTTTTTGGTAATCTTTTTTACTTTGATTCTTTTTAATAACCTTTAACATATGCTCATGATCAAAATTACCAATCATTGTTAAAACCATATTAGATGGATGATAAAAAGTATTATATGCTTGGTATAATTTATGAGCTGTTATTTTATAAATAGAGTCAATTGTGCCAATAACCTCAGTATTAATTGGATGTTTTTTATAAAGATTATTAAGCAGTCCATAAAGCATTCTTTGCGTAGGATAGTCTTGATACATTAAAAGTTCTTCAGCAATAATGCCTTGTTCTTTTTTGACACTTGCTCGGGTAAAATAAGGAGTTTGAACAAAATCAAGCAAATAATTAAGAGCTGGTTCAATGTTTGCTGTGCCACTAAATAAATAGCTTGTTTTATCAAATGTTGTAAAAGCGTTCGCTGAAACACCAAAACTGCTTAGTTTTTCAAACGCATCAGTTTTATCTGGCATCGCAAAGACTTTATGCTCTAAAAAATGGGCAATTCCTGCTGGTTGATTAACTCTTTTTTGGCCACCAATAGGGATAAATGATTGATCAAAAGAACCATAATTAGTTGTAAATGTAACAAATGTTTTATGAAATTCTGTTTTCGGGATTAAATAAACATCAAGTCCATTATCAAGCTTTTCATAATAAACATGTTCATTAAATTGCTTGTAATATGTGTGTTTCACTGTTTTACCTCCGGTGCAAGAATATAGATAGTATGTTTTTCCAAACTTTGGGCTACTCTTAAAACATCTTCAGGTTTAACTTCGCTGATTTTTTCAATCATCTCTTGTAAGGTTAAATCATTTTCTAATAACTTTCTTTGATAAACAGAAACAACTGAAGCATTTTGAGCATCTTCAATTTCTTTTAGTTGATTAATCAAACTTATTTTTGATAAATTAAGTTCTTCTTCTTTTAAAATATTGGTTTTAAGGTCAAGTATTTGCTCGCTAATTACTTTTAAAGCTAAATCTACCCGGGCTTTATCAACACCGGAAAAAATGAGAATATAACCTTTAAACGCATCATAATTTGATGCGACATAATAACATAAAGAATGTTTTTCTCTCACATTTAAAAAAAGCCGGGAATGAACTCCACCACCAAGTGCGGTATTAAAAAGGAGTGCCGGATAATAATCTTTTGAATTATAAACAATCGGAAAATTATAACCGATATTAATCTTTGACTGACTAATCGCGTCATATTCAGTTAATTCTTTAACTTTATCTTTGTTTTCTAAAGGAGTATCAATTGGCGTTAAAACTTCTTCTTTAGTCGCTAAAAAGTACTTACTAACTTTCTTTTTTAGATCTTCTGTAACATAACCTGAAAGCACGACATCAACAGCATTAGTTTTAACTACCTTTTTATAATATCTGTTTAACTCTGGATAAGTAATCGGTTCAATATCACTAACTTTTCCGCTTATTCTAAGACCGTAATTATCACTTTCAAACATTACTTCATTTAACCGCGAAATAGCGTATCTAGTCTTATCGTTTTCAAAAGCTTTAATTTTATCGATTAAAAGTCTTTTTTCTAACTCAAATTCCTTCTTAGGCAAGTTTTCATGCCCATAAACTATTTCATGTAAAAGTTTTAGCGCATCATCAATAAGATTGTCGCTAGCAAAGCTTGGATTAATAATATTAATCGTATACTCAATTATAGAGAGTTTACCAATTTTACTTGTCTTGCAAACAAGATTTGCCCCATACAAGTTTTCTAATGCCTCGCTTAATGCCTTTCTAGTTTTATAAGTCGGTGTAATTGCACCAACGACACCTGGAAGCAGCGACCTAAGCCCTATCGTTTCTTTTTTAATTTCTTCTTTGAATCTAACTGAAATAATTGTTGTTTTAAACTTTTCTGTGTGATGAACAATCATATAATTACCTCCAGCGCTATTTCCATCATCTTTGTAAATGATTCTTGTCTTTGAGCCGCAGTTGTAGCCTCATGCGTTACTAATGAATCAGAAATTGTTAAAATACAAGCCGCCTCTTTACCTAAGATTTCTGCATTAGCAAAAAGGGCAAAAGCTTCCATTTCCACACACAAACAACCATAATTATTATACATCGCTTCATGAACTGAGCCTTGCGGATGGTAAAAGACATCACTTGAATGAATTGTGCCTAAATGTAGCGGTATCTCCAGCCGCTTGGCAGCTTTAATAATTTGCTCGTTTAAATTCTTGCTGGCTTCTGTAAAATGTTTTTTACCTAATCCAATAACTTCGGCAAAACTAGATTCACTATAAGCATTCTCAGCAAGCACAACATCATATAATTTTAGCTTATCAGTATAAGCACCCGAAGAGCCAACACGAATAATTCTTTCAACGCCGTAAAACTTATAGAGTTCATAAGAGTATATTCCAATTGAAGGCATTCCCATACCACTGCCCATTACAGTTACTTTTTTACCCTTATATGTGCCGGTATAGCCTAACATGTTTCTTGTGGTATTAATCAAAACAATATCATCTAAATAAGTTTCAGCAATATATTTTGCTCTTAAAGGATCTCCAGGCATTAAGACAGTTTTGGCCATTAAAGTTTTATCTGTAAGACTAATATGCGGAGTCGGAATCATTTTTATCCTCCTTTTTATTTAACATAATAGCCACACTGCTTGATGCACCAATTCTAGTGGCCCCAGCATTAACTAACGTTACAGCGTCTTCATAAGTTCTAATCCCCCCACTGGCTTTAACGCCTATATGAGGACCAACAACTTTACGCATTAAAATTATATCTTCTACTTTAGCACCATGACCGGAAAAGCCCGTTGAAGTTTTAACATAATCAGCACCACCTAAAACTGCTAACTTACATGCCAATATTTTTTGATTTTCATCTAAGTTAGAGGCTTCGATAATCACCTTTAAAACTTTTTTACCACAAACCTTTTTAACAGCCTTAATTTCATTTAAAACGCTTTCTTGATCGTTATTGATAAGGTTATTTTGATTAATTACCATGTCAATTTCATCAGCTCCGTTTTCAAGGTTTCTTCTTGCCTCAAAAACCTTAACTTCCAACTCATGAGTTCCCGATGGAAAACCAACGACACTACAAACCAAAACATTGCTGTCAAGAAGTTTTTCTTTAGCGTATTTAACATAAATTGGATCTACACATACACTTTTAAACTCATAAGTTTTAGCTTCTAAGATTAACTTATCAATGTCTTTTAAACTAACCTTAGGACCTAATTTTGTATGATCAATCATTTGGTTAATTTTCATTTTTCTCTCCCCCCTATTTTAATTTTTATAAAGAAAAGGCCCGTTTAAGGCCAATTTTTTAATTAAGTAATTTTTAATCGGCTTTTTAAATATCAATAACTTGGTTGATATCAATTCTAATTAAAGTTTTTTCAAAGCTGCTAAACTTTGTTTTCCGCAAAACTTTGACAACCTTTTTAACCATTTTAGTATCAATTACTTTCGTATTTTCAATAAATCCAGGAACATTTTGGGTAAACTTTTCTATTTTGGCAATAACCTCATCATAAGAAATTATTTTCGTATTAAGCCCACTACGATAATAAATATAATCTAGATGCGGTGGAAAAACAGTAGGTTTGCCTTCTTGCCAGTCAATATTAAAAAACACTTTACCTTCCTCATCAACTGCAAGCAAATAATTAGGGACATAGATTTTTTGTTCATTGTAATATCTATGTAAATCATATTGCTCATTGATATATTTTAAGCAAGCGTTTAGTTTTGTTTCTGGATAATAATAAACGTTTTCTAATTGATAACCATATTTTTCTTTATACTGCTGTTTTGTTAACGCAAAAACATGTTTGATAACTTCCATTTTAAACTGCAACACATTTTCAAACAAAATATTATAAACAGCAAACGAAAACTCGTTAGCTAACTCTTTAACTATCTCAAAAATAAATGAAGCGCTAAAATTAGGCGTAAAAAGAGGAATCTCTAAACGAAAATTAACATCTAAAAACTGTGGATCAAGCATATGGATATTGCTTACGGTTGATTTTCTTGAGATCACAAAATCAGCTTTAGTTTGTAAAACAGGATGACGATACAAGATTCTAAGTTCTGTTGATTCTTCTGATGCATCTTGAACTTTTGTCTCAGGTATTTCATCAAAAAATGACAACAATTTCTCGTAGTCAAATTCCCGGGTTTTTTCTTTAAAAAAGTGCAGAACAAAAATGCTCATTAATAATCACCTACTATTTTATTTTATCATAGATAAGAAGTTCATTCAATTGTGATTTCTTGTTAAGTTCTTTTACAACTTCTTCTTTAGAACGATCTTCAAAAATTGGTGTAAGAGAAATTATTCCTTTTTCATAACAAAACACATCTGAGGTTTTCTTTTCTTCTTCTAAAAAAAGCTCATGTAAAGGTTGATAAGAATTTTTCTTTAACTTTTTAAATGATGGTTTATGCCGGTGATATCCCTGGTTAGTAAACATAATCCCATTGGGAGTTTCATATCTTTTATGGGGAAAATTAATATTTAAGACATAATCACTACTTATAAAGTTATTCTCAATTAACGCTTTAATAAGCCTTGGAGAATATGTGCTAGCCATATTATAACAACCATAAGGACTTGATATAGCTAGCGCTTTTATGCCCATGCTAGCCCCTTCGCTAGCTGCGCCTACTGTTCCTGAATGAAGAACATCCATCCCAAGATTAGCTCCTTTGTTGATTCCGGAGACAATTAAATCAAAGTTAACATCTTTAAACAAATAAAGCGCCAAACGAACACAATCTGCAGGTGTTCCATTAATAGCATACGCTTGAATACTTCCATATAAGTTTTTAAAATCTTTAACTTTTAAAGACCCGCTAATAGTAATTGCTTGGGATTTACCGCTTTGATGGCTAAGCGGAGCCGCAATATAGATTTTACCTAAACCCTCAAGTGCTTGAGCAGCAATTTGTAGTCCTTTTGCTTTAATGCCATCATCATTTACAAGTAAGATGTTCATCATTTTTCTTGTAAAACCCGAGCACACCGAGGACAAATTTGGTCTTGGTTAATACTTTTAACAATATTCCAACACCGCTGACACTTTTTTCCATCAGCCAAAAAGGCTGTAACACTTAGTTTTTCACCTAAACTAACATTTACCTCAGCTACCATCAAAACTTTCGCCAAATCTACTTTAAGTAGGGTAAGGGCGTTTTTAAACCTAGTAGGAACAACAACATTTAAACCAGCTTCTAAGGATTTCCCAATTACCCCTTTTTCTCTTAAATGTTCAAGTTCGACTAAAACAAGACTTCTTAACTCCATAAAGTAATCAAATGCGGCTAATAATTCATTTTGTTGATAATCTTTTACTTGAGAAAATCTTTCCAAGTAAATATCTTCTTTTTCATGAAAATTATACTCCCAATAAGCCTCACTTGTTGTATGGGGCAAAATTGGATTAAGCAGTTTTAAAATATTAATAAGATGTTTATAAATAACTGTTTGGGCACTTCTTCTTAAATCGCCATCTTTTTTCTCTACATAAAGCGTATCTTTATTATAATCAAGATAATAAGCAGATAAGTCATTAATTAAGTAGTTATTAACCGCTCGAACAACTAAATCAAATCGGTAATTATCGTAGTGATTATAAGCTTCTTTTTTCAGCAACTCCAACTTCATTAACATTACCTTATCTAGGGGATTAAGTTTGTTGAAGCTAACTGCATTTTCTTGATGATTAAAATCAAATAATACCGATAACATATACCTTAATGTGTTTCTAATTTTTCGGTAAGTTTCTGTTGCCTGTTTAATTGTTTCTTTACCAATTTTAACATCACTAGAATACTCAACACTGCTAACCCAAAGCCTTAAAATATCAGCACCGTTTTGCTTTATTACAACCAAAGGATCAATCGTATTTCCTAAGGACTTTGACATCGCTCTGTTTTCCTCATCTAAAACAAACCCATGAGAGATAACTGCTTTATAAGGTGATATTCCAGAGATTGCAACACCGGTTGTAATACTTGAGTTGAACCAACCACGGTATTGATCAGAGCCTTCTAAATAAAGATCAGCTGGATAGGTTAGGTTATATCTTTTTAAGATTGAATGACTCGTTCCTGAGTCAAACCAAACATCCATAATATCCGTTTCTTTACTAAAAATACCGTTAGGACTATTTGGGTGTTTATAATCTTTTGGCAGCAGTTCTTTTGCTGATTTTTCAAACCAAGCATTAGAACCATATTGCTCAAAAATATCAGCAACATGTCTAATTAAATTACCATCTAGGATTGCTTCTTTTTTCTCATCGTAAAAAACAGGTATTGGTACACCCCATAATCTTTGTCTGCTAATACACCAATCTTTCCGATCCTTAACCATATTAAAAATCCGAATCTTACCCCATTTTTGAATCCAATTAACATTATCAATTGCTTGTAAAAGTTGCTCTTTTAACGGCTCAATTGACGCAAACCACTGCGGAGTAGCCCGAAAGATAATAGGCTTGCGGGTTCGCCAGTCATGGGGATAACTATGCTTAATATAAGAAAGATGAAGCAAACTACCTAATTGGTTTAGCTTTTCAATAATTAGTTGGTTTGCTTTTTCATAAAAAACCCCTTCATACTCTAAGCCTTCTTTAGTAAAAAAGCCTTTATCATCAATTGGCATTAAAACATCTAAATTGTATTTTTTACCAACATTAAAGTCATCTTCACCATGTCCAGGAGCCGTGTGAACTAAACCTGTACCGTCAATATCGCTAACATGTTCACCTAAGATAGTTGGTAAAATTTTATTATTCAAAGGATGCCTATATTTCATATACTCTAAAGTATGCCCTTTATAAGTGTTTATCACTTGATAAGATGTAATGCCTAAAATCTCCATTACCTTTTCATATAAAGACTTAGCCAAGATATAGGTTGCTTTTTCGGTTTTTACTGACACGTAAAATATATCCGGATGAACACTGATTGCTAGGTTTGCTGGCAATGTCCAAGGAGTAGTCGTCCAAATAATTAACTTTTCTCCCATATGGGCTCCTTCTACTACTTCAAAGCTAACATAAATTGAAGGCGATGTTACATCAAAATACAAAATCTCTGCTTCCGCTAAGGCAGATTGACTAGAAGGTGACCAATAAACAGGTTTTAATCCCTTATAAATTAACCCCTTATCAACCATTTCAGCAAAAACACGAAGCTGATCTGCTTCGTAGGTCGGCTTTAATGTAATATAGGGATTATCCCATTCTCCTAGTATACCAATCCGTTTGAATTGCTCTTTTTGTAAATCAATTTGCCTTTTGGCATAAACTTCACATTTAGTGCGGTATTGGCTTTTTGATAACTTTTTATAATCAATCCCACTTTTTTGCAGTTCTGATTCAATTGGTAATCCGTGAGTATCCCAGCCAGGAACATAGCGAGTATAAAAAGATTGCAAGGTTTTATATCTAACTACAAAATCTTTTAAAATCTTATTTAAGGCATGACCAATATGAATTGCTCCATTAGCATAAGGAGGTCCATCATGAAGAATAAAAGATGGGTTATCTTTGTTTAACTCTAAATTTTTTTCATATAAGTTAATTTCTTCCCATCTGGCTTGGTGTTGTTTTTCCTTTTCTCCTAAATTTCCTCGCATCGGAAAGTTAGTTTTTGGCAAAAGTAGTGTGTCTTTAAAATCCATAAATTGTCCTTTCTATAAAAAAACCCTTAGAATATCTAAGGGCGAATAACCGCGGTACCACCTTAGTTCCGTATTAAATACGGCACTTGCTTTTTATTTTACTCCTTGGTGATATTAAATAAATATTTATCTTAGGCTCTCACCATCCCTAATTCGCTTTAAATAAACCCCTTTATTTAACTTGTCCAATTCAACGTAATATTATATTTTAATAATATTATAACATATGACTGGTAATTGTCTGCTTTAAATACTTATTCTTTATATTCTTCGATAAACTTATTTAATGTTCCATCTTTAAACTCTTGTTTGCGGGCAAATAAAAACACCCGTGAGTTTATTTGTTCAACTCTTCCCTGGCTAGCATAAACAACACCTGATAAAAAGGCTGCTACTTTATTAGCCTCATCTACTCCAAGCTGTTCAAAGTTGATTACCAGTGGCTTTCCATTAAGCAGTTCACCAGCAAGTTCAACAATATAATCATCTTCATCAGTTAATAAATCTTCAAAAATAATCCGCTCAAATGCAGTTAAGACCGAGTAGTCTTGATATTTTGGTAATTTTACTTCGCTTTCTTCTTTTTTCTTTTTTTTAAGTGCCATAATAACTACCCCTTACAATAAAAATAATCTGCCAATCCGAAGATATGTCGCTCCATTTTCTAAAGCTAGCTGATAATCATCAGTCATCCCCATAGAAAGTTCTTTTAACTTATAATACTTTGCTAAAAGCTTTAATCTTCTAAAAATATAGGCTGTTTCATTTAAGTCGTTTTGTTTACCGATTGTCATTAAACCGATTACTTGTATTTTATCATATTTTTTTAACTTTTTTAAAAAATCTTCTAAAAATTGTTCTTCTAAACCCGATTTTGAATATTCACCTGTTAAATTCAGCTGAACAAAGCATTTTAACTTATCTTTTCGATACTTTTGAATTACCTTGGCAAGTTTAATTCGATCAAGTGAATGAAGGTAGTCAATTTCATTAATAATATTTCTTACTTTATTAGATTGCAAGTGACCAATAAAATGCCAATTTATCTTTAAATCACTTAAAACCTGCTTTTTATTTAAAAGATCATTGGCCCTGTTTTCCCCAAAATCAGTTATGCCTTTTTCATAAAGGTTTTCCATCTGTTTATAATTAAAGTTTTTACTAGCACAAATTAAGGTTGCTTTTTTCTTGTTGGCTTTTTCTTTCAGTTGTTTTATATAATCATCGTTAAACATTAAATCTAATTAGCAAAACATCACCATCAGAAACTATATAATCTTTTCCTTCCAAGCGAACTTTGCCTGCCTCCTTACACTTTTGATATGAACCGCACTCTTCTAAATCCTTATACCTAGCCACTTCAGCCCGAATAAAACCTCTTTGAAAATCACTGTGGATAAGACCAGCACACTCAATGGCAGTTAGTCCTTTTTTAAATGCCCAAGCTCTTGTCTCATTAGCTGTACTGGTAAAAAAGGTATTAAGTCCTAATGCATTATAACTTTCCCAAACAACTTGATTAATACCTGAGCTTTTAATTGCAAATTCTTTTAAAAACTCTAACCTTTCTTCTTTAGATAAAAACGCGAGTTCACATTCTAAACTAACACAAAGACCAACCCATTTAGCCTTATCGTTATTAGCATAGGAAGCAAGTTTTTCTAAATGCTGATTAACTTTATTATCTAAAAAATCATTTTCACTAATATTAGCTATATAAATAACTGGTTTTAAAGTTAAAAAGTTATAGCTTTTTACCGCCATTAGCTCAATATCTGTTAAACCTTGGTTTCTAATTGGAATATCTTCATTAAGCCCTTGAGATATTTTAATTAAAGTTTCATATTCAAGTTTTTCTTGAGGTTCACTTTTTACTCTTACTTTTTTCTCAAGCCTTTCAAGTCTTTTTTCAACTTGATCTAAATCAGCAAACTGCAATTCTAATTGAACGGTTAGAATATCAGTAATCGGATCAATTTTATTATGTACATGCAAAATATTTTCATCTTCAAAACATCTAACAACATGACAAAGGGCATCAGTTTCTCTAATGTTTGCTAAAAACAAGTTACCAAGGCCTTCACCTAAACTAGAACCACTTACTAAAGCAGGAATATCAGCAAATTCAATTGTTGTGGAAACTGCCCTTTTAGAACTGCTTATTCTCGCAAGTTCAAAAAGACGGTTATCTTCAATTGTAACTATCCCTTTATTTACAGTTTTTGTCGCAAACAGATAATTGCCACTTTCAGTTTTACTTTTTGTTAGGGCATTAAAAAGGGTTGATTTACCAACATTTGGTAGCCCAACAATTCCTACATATAACATCTAATCCCTCATTTTAAAGCCAGCATATTTTAAGCTTTAGACGGCTAATAAAAAAGGCACTTTTGACAATGCCTATTTTTTCTTTTGTAACCAAGGTGGTAGTTTTCTTTCCACCTTTTTTGGCTCCATAGCGTTTTCATATGGTGATGGTTCAAAACCTGTTGGGGTTATTTTTACTTGAACATCAGATGTCTTTTTAAAGAGTTCTGTAGCAAAATCTTCAACCGAATCTTTGGCTTTTAACTCATAACCTGTTGCAATAACAGTTACAATCATCTCATCCCCAATATCAGTGTTAATTGCCGTTCCATAAATGATATTTAGGCTGTGGTCACTAGCGTTTCTTATTTCATCAATTGCTTGCGAAGATTCAAAAAGCGTAATATTTGTTGATGAGGTTATATTAACAATCGCATCAGTTGCCCCATCAATTGAGACTTCCAGCAACTTCGAATGGATTGCTTTTCTAGCAGCTTCAACAGCTCTGTTTTCACCCTTGGCAATTCCAATTCCCATTAAGGCAGTTCCTTTGTTTTCCATAACCGTTCTAACATCAGCAAAATCTACATTAATTAATCCGGGAGCAGCTATAATCTCAGCAATTCCTTGAACACCTTTTCTTAAAACATTATCAGCTTCTCGAAAGGCGTCAAGCATTGGTGTATTTGGATCGATTATTGATAATAAACGTTCGTTAGGAATAACAATTAGTGTATCAACAAACTCTTTTAGCTCTGCCAATCCTGAAATTGCCACCTGTGTTCTTGATGGTCCTTCAAAAGCGAAAGGCTTTGTGACAATCCCAATTGTTAGACAACCAAGTTCTTTAGAAATTCGGGCAATAACCGGTGCAGCACCAGTTCCGGTGCCTCCTCCCATCCCAGCAGTAATAAAAACCATATCCGCATCAGATAAAAGCGCTCTAATATCATCTTCAGATTCTAGAGCTGCTCTTTTGCCTATTTCTGGTTTTGCGCCTGCTCCTAGGCCTCTTGTTAAATGTTTTCCAATTTGCAGTCTTGTTTCTGCTTTGGAAATCCGGAGCACTTGGGCATCAGTATTTACAGCAACAAACTCAACACCTCTAATATCGTTTTCAATCATGCGGTTAACTGCGTTTCCACCGCCACCACCGATGCCAATAACTTTGATTACTGGTTTTTGATTAAAAGTGTCATTTTCTCCAAATACCATAATGTCCCTCCTTTTAGAATAAAAACTACTATATTAAGTATACACTAAATAAAAGTTAAAATAAAGTTGTTTTAACTATTTAGAAAAATCTTGTCTTATCTGATAATTTTCCCAAAATTCTTTTTTAAAATCTAAAAGCCGATCTTCTTTGATCGCTTTTCTAATTTTGGCCATTAAATCTTTTAAAAAAGCTAAGTTTTGATAAGTTAAAAGCCTTAGTCCCAAGATTTCATTTTCTTTAAAAAGATGTCTTAAATAACTTTTTGAATAACTGCTGATTATTGTTTTTAAATTCGGATCAACCGGTGATAAATCCAACCTATACTCAGCTCTTTTTATTTGAATAGGTCCTAAGCTTGTCATTAAGCTTCCGTGTCTTGCATTTCTGGTTGGCAAAACACAATCAAACATATCAATTCCCGCTATCACACTATTGATAATATCATCAGGAGCCCCTACTCCCATTAAATAACGGGGCTTGTCTTTTGGCAAAATCGGATTTAAAAATGAAACTATCTCATTCATTTGCTTTTTCGTCTCTCCCACCGAAAGACCACCAATCGCATAGCCAGGAAAATCAAGTTCGATTGTTTTTAAAGCACTATATTTTCTTAAATCCTTATAAAGCCCACCTTGAATAATCCCAAATAAAGCTTGATCAGATTTTTGCGCTTCTTTGCCTCTTTTTGCCCATCTAATTGTCCGCAGAACCGACTCCTTTAAATAAGCCTTATCAGCATCAATAGGTGCACATTCATCAAAGGACATAATAATATCAGCACCGAGATCTTCTTGGATTTGGATTGCTTTTTCTGGTGATAAAAAGTGCTTATCGCCATTTTTCGGGTTAGTAAAATAAACTCCCTTTTCAGTAATTTTTCTCAACGAAGCTAAGCTAAAGACTTGAAAACCGCCACTATCAGTTAGTAAAGACCCATTCCAGTTCATAAAACCTTTAACACCGCCATGCGCTTTAATTACATCCACACCCGGCTCTAACATTAAATGGTAAGTATTGCTTAAAATAAGTCCATCAGATACTTCATTTATCTCATCAACAGATAGTGTTTTAACGGTCGCTTTTGTACCAACAGGCATAAAAATGGGCGTTTCATAAACCCCACTGGGTGTGTGTAAAAGCCCGTATCTTGCGCCAGATTGCTTACAAATATGTTTTAATTGAAACCTTATTGCCATAATACTCCTTTACTTGCGAGAAACACGTAATCATGTTAAAATTATTTATGCAAGTTTTTTTCTTTATTATTGATTTAAAGTCAAACAAGAAGGTGACTAAATGAAATCTTTTACCTTACTCGATTTAATCCGCCAAGCAATAATTGCCAGCATCTATGTTGTGCTTGTTTTAGTGTTTCAGTGGATTAGCTTTAAAGAAATCCAGTTTCGGGTTGCTGAGATTTTATTACTGTTAATCTTTTTTGATAAAAAAAGTTTTGTTGGTCTTACTTTAGGAGTTTTTGTTGCTAATTTATTTTCACCTTTTTTACTTTATGATTTAAGTTTTGGTGTTTTAGCAACTCTACTGACTTTATCTTTTATGTTAATCTTTAGGAAAAGGCCTTATATTGCCCTTATCTTCCCAAGTATTATTAATGGTCTCGTGATTGGTTTAATGTTATTTTTAGCAATTGATACTCCCTTTTTAATTGCCTTTTTATGGGTCTTTTTAGGTGAGTTTACTATTACGTATATCTTTGGTTTGCCAATTTATTATTTACTAAAAAGAGCAAACTTTGAAAACATTTATTTCACGGAAAGATAATTAAAACTTTTAAATAAAGCGGTTAATATTCAATAAATAACCGCTTTTTTTATTTAAAATATGCTAGGTCATTTCCACCTCTAAGATCTCACAGTGTTTAAAACCATCATAAAAATGGGTAAAAGTTGACATCACTAGCCCATGACAAACAACAATTACTTTTTCATATTTGCCGACATAAGGTTTTAATGCGTTATAGACACGCGTTTTTAATGCTTCATATGTTTCCCAATTAATTATCTTTTGATCAGTTTCTTTACCTTGATGTTTATAATAATCATCAAACGCGCCACTAGCATCTTTAAAAGAATAATCAAGATCAGGAATCCACTCATGAATATCATTTTCAACAGTTAACTCAATTCCTGTAATTCTTGAGATGATTGCTGCTGTTTGCAGTGCTCTAGTATAAGGAGAGCTAATAATTAATTCTGCTCCTTTTAATCTTTTATCATAACTAACCTCGGTTGCTTGTTTAACACCTTTTAAAGTTAGTTTACCTAAATCATAACCAAAAAACGGATATCCTCTTTTAACAACTTCATCATAAAATGGTTCCCCATGTCTAATTAACAGTAATTTCATAGCGCTAACGACCCCATTGGATCCCATGGCTTTAAGATTTTTGGCGCTTCATGATAAGCTTTTAGTTCGTCCTTGGTTAAATACTTTTTATTAATTACTATTTGATAAGTATGTTCTAAAAACCAACTTTGACTCATTAAATAATATCCTTTTAAGCCATTTTCCTCGCCCCAAGAATTTTCAATTTTCCATTTTGTTGGTTTATCTTCAACCAAATTAACACCAGTAATAACCATCGCATGATTCATTGCACCTGACAAATAATCAAGCCGATCTTTTTTACTCATTGAAAAATCCATTTGAAATGTTGATTTAAAATCATAACTTTGATCATCCCAAATTCCTTTTTTCCGGTCACCATCAAAACTCACGTCACAACCAAACCATACCACTTCATCGTCTTTTAATTGCTTAATGATTAATTCTTCTAATCTTTTCATAGGTAGGTTTAAGTGATTAATCAATTTTCCTTCAACAACATTACCCAAATAAGCAATCGTATAGTTTTTATTATAGGGTTTATCATCAGTTGGAGAATTAATTACCGATATATAATCATTTAAATCAAGACCAATGTTTTCATAAAACTTTAACGGATTTAAATCCTTAACAAGATGATAGTTTTTATCTTTGTCAACATATTCGAAATCAAATTCTGTTGGTGGTAATCCAAGATTTGTCGCCAAAAGGCTATAAAGTTCATAAAGCGTTTCTTCTTTTAGCTTAGCAATCTCGCTTACTCTTTTATTTTGGGCAAGACTTCTAGCTTTCATTGCATATTGGCGCAACTTCATATTGATTAAACGGTTTAAAAATCTAGTGTTTGATGAGGCATGTGTTTCTGGCATAACATCTTTAGGAACAACTCCGTATTTGTTAACCAAATTAACAAACATATCCCACTGACCACCATCTTGAATTCCCATTCTTAGCAAATGTTTAAATGTTCTATCATCATTATCGCTATCTAAAAAATCATCCATTGCCTCGATAAAGTAATTACTTTTTTCATATTTATCCCAAAAAGCCTGGTAGTTTTGGGAAAACTCAATGTCTTTAACATTATAAAGTTTTGCAGCCTTTTCTCTTAAGACATTTAATCCGGCGAAAAGCCAGCAACGTCCACTTGCTCTTTGGTTGTTAACCGAAAGCGTAGGAAGGTCAATTGAAAACTTAAATGTTGTTGCCTTTTCAGCCTCAATAACTGAAGAAATATCGCTTAATGGATTTTTAACTAAAGCTAGCCTTAAAACTTTAAATACCTCATTTTGTTCATACTTTTTTCTAAACTCTAAAAGTTTATTTTTACTTATTTCTGCCATGAAATCCCTCCTTATTATAATAATGGCGCTCCGAAAAGGACTCGAACCCTCAACCCTTACCTTAGGACGGTACTGCTCTATCCAATTGAGCTATCGGAGCATCTAATAATAATTGTAACATTTTTTCACCTTACTCTCAACATTAGAAAAAAAGATTGTTCTTGAGAATCAATCCTTTTTTACACTCTTTTTTAGTTTTAGTAAATCATGACCCGAAGGCTCTTGAAATATTTTTAAACCAAAATAATCAATTGATGCATAAATATGATCGAAAATATCTGCCAATACCACTTCATACTCAGCAAAAACAGTTTTTTTAGAAAAAGCATAAATCTCCAAAGGAACACCTTTGTTTTCAGTTTGTAACTGCCTAACAGTAAGCAGCATATCTTGCCTGATATTGGGATTGTTTTTTAAATACTCCAACAAATAAACTCTAAAGGTTCCTAAATTAGTCATTGCTCGACCATTTATCGGTACTCTTTTATTGATTCCACGCTTTTTATTATCAAGATTAATTTCTTTTTGTTTTTCGGTTACATATTTGCTAATAAGTTCAACTTTTTTTAATCTTTCTAGTTCTTCTTTACTATAAAACCTAACACTAGATGCATCAATGCTAATAGATCTTTTAATTCTTCTTCCGCCTTGGTTAAACATCCCTCGCCAATTGATAAACGATTCCGATACTAAAGCGTAGGCTGGTATTGTCACAATTGTTTGATCAAAATTTCTCACCTTTACAAACGATAAAGAAATATCAATAACAAAACCATCAGCATTATATTTAGGCATCTCAATCCAATCGCCAATCCCAACAAGATCATTAGCTGACATTTGAAAGCCCGCCACAAAGCCCAATAAACTATCTTTAAAGATTAATAGTAAAACTGCTGAGAGTGCACCTAATCCAGTCAGCAAATAAGTTGGACTTTGACCAATTATTCTTGCAATAACAATTATTAAAACCACAAAAAAGACAATTAATTTAACAATTGAGAGTATTCCTTTTATTGGTTTAGTTTTAGCTTGTTTATAATAGCGATTATAAAACGAATTTATTAAATCAATTAATAAGAATAGTGCACTTAAGCCGACAAATGTAATATAAATTAGTAATACTAAATCAACAAAGATTTTAATTGATATCATATAAGCGGTCAAATATTTATAAATAATAAAAGCAGGTAAAATTTTAAATAATTTTAAGAAAAAAGCACTTGTTATTATTTCTTTTGCCCATGTTTTTTTGCTTTTTCTTGTAAAAAGTTTAGTAATTCCCAACACAAGAATTTTAATAACAAAGTAAGCTAAAATGCTTAATAGGATTGCACATAAAAAGATAATAACATCAACAATGTATCCAACTGCAATTTGATTAATATTCAAATCTAGAAAAAAGCTTTCTAAATAATCATAAAACCACTGGATAAAATCCACAACATTTCCTCTTTTCTATTTTATTTTACTTCAATAATTCTAATTGTATTTGTAGAACCATGCTGTTGAGCATAACCACTTGTAATAACTATCTTATCACCAGCTTTAAACCCTACTTGCTTGGCAACCTCTATACCAACTCTATCATAACTTAAAAAGTCCGTGTAATCTTTTCGGTAAACCGTCATAACTCCCCAATAATAAGAAAGTTTTGTACAGGTTTTAAGCTGATTGGTAATTGCGATTATCGGCACACATGGTCTGAATTTGCATAATCTTTTTGGCGTGCCTCCAGTTTCCGTAAAAGCGATGATTGCCGTAACATCCGGTAAAGTCATCGCAATTTGACTTGCACTAAGACCGATGGCATCATTAACGGTTCTTTGTGATGATTTAGCAGCTCTGTTTAAGACTGCTTCATAATTAATTGCTGGTTCAATTGTTTGAGCAATTTCAACCATTGTTAAAACTGATTCAATCGGATACTCACCAACCGCAGTTTCCCCCGATAACATAATCGCATCAGAGCCATCTAAGATTGCATTAGCCACATCACTAGTTTCCGCTCTGGTTGGCCTGGGGTTTTGCATCATCGATTCTAACATATGGGTTGCTGTAATTACTGGTTTACCTTTTTCATTAGCTTTAGCAATCATTTGTTTTTGATAAAGCGGCACTTTTTCATTAGAAACCTCAACACCAAGATCACCTCTTGCGACCATTATTCCATCACTAACTTCTAAGATTTCATCTAACATATCCATTGCCCCTTGCGATTCGATTTTCGCAATTAATTCAATTGATTCACCATTTAAAAAGTTTAAAATACTTCTAACTGATGTAACATCATTAGGCGTTCTGACAAACGAAAGAGCAATCATATCAACATTCATCTTGACTGCAAAAGCCAAATCTTTACTATCTTTTTTGGAAATAAAAGGCATTGAAATATGTACTCCCGGCACATTAACACCCTTTTTATCTTTAATAATACCTGTATTCATTACCTCTAGCAACAAACAATCATCTTTTTTCTCAATAACATTAAGTCTCATTTTCCCATCATCAATTAATAGATAATCGCCAATTGTAACATCATCATAAAGTTCCGCAACTTCAATATGAAAACCCGTTTTATTACCAATCATTGGCTCTTTAAAAAGTTTTATTTTTTCTCCTCTTAAATACCTAACAGAACCACCTTCAAAAGCACCAGTTCTAATTTCTGGCCCCTTTGTGTCGGCTAAAATACCAACAAACCGGTTATGTTTGCTGGCTATTTCTCTAATTAAATTAATCCTTTCAGTATGTTCTTCTGCAGTCCCATGAGAAAAATTAATTCTTGCCACATTCATTCCTGCCAAAATCATTTTCTCAATCATTTCTGGTGATGCAGTTGCCGGTCCAATCGTACAGACAATTTTTGTTTTTTTAGTCATTATATTACCTTCTTCTTGCTTTTTTAGTTACCACAACTATAAAAATTATAGCACATTAAAGGAAAAAACAAAAATAAAAAAAGAGCCTTTAAAGGCCCTTTCCTGCTTAACGTATTTCAATTACTTTTTCTTCAACAACTTTTTCTTTTTCTTTTGGTACACTTAAGATAAGTACACCCTTTTCAAGTTTTGCATTAATATCTTCTTCATTAATATTTTCACCAACATAAAAACGTCTAGTCGCTCCTGATTGTGATCGTTCTTTTTTAATATAGTATTCATTTTTAACTTCCGCTTCTTTTACCTTTTTAGCAGTTATACATAAATACCCTTTTTCTAAAACAATCTTAATATCTTCTTTTTCCATTCCTGGAACATCAACGATTAACTCATAACCTTTCTCGGTTTCTTTAATGTCGGTTTTTAATAAAGAATGACTTGATGATGGGAAAAAGTTATCAAAAATATCATCAAATACGTTAAAGCGATTTCTTCTTTGGATCTTAAACATAATATCCATCCCTCCTATTCTAACTACATTATATCACACACAATTGGCACTGTCAATCAATAAGTGCCAACAACATATTTTTTTTCTTTAAATCATACAAAAAAGACTTAAACATTTCTGAATAAGTCTTTAAAAAACAAAATCTTTAGGGTAGCAAAACCATCAATTGTCCCTTTAGTTTTAGGCAATTGTTTATAAGTAGCAAAAATCTTTAGGGTAGCAAAACCTCTAAAATAATCATTTCCTTCTTTGCTATGTTTATAAGTAGCAAAAATCTTTAGGGTAGCAAAACACAGGCGATGCATCATCAT
>CAZKGV010000003.1:80797-123550 GCA_964552625.1 uncultured Acholeplasmataceae bacterium
GTTTATAAGTAGCAAAAATCTTTAGGGTAGCAAAACACAGGCGATGCATCATCATATACTCTAATTGTTTATAAGTAGCAAAAATCTTTAGGGTAGCAAAACTTATAACCTACTTACTCAAGTAACAATAAAGTTTATAAGTAGCAAAAATCTTTAGGGTAGCAAAACAGCTTATATCTTGGATCATTCTTTAATGAGTTTATAAGTAGCAAAAATCTTTAGGGTAGCAAAACTTCTGGTTATTCTTTTCCGCGATTTGCTTAGTTTATAAGTAGCAAAAATCTTTAGGGTAGCAAAACTCCCCAACTTCTCTTAAATACCACTTATCAGTTTATAAGTAGCAAAAATCTTTAGGGTAGCAAAACATGACCCACTAACTACTGACACACTTGAAAGTTTATAAGTAGCAAAAATCTTTAGGGTAGCAAAACGAAATGTAGTTCGATAAATTCTAAACATTTGTTTATAAGTAGCAAAAATCTTTAGGGTAGCAAAACTCATTTAAAAGATAGTCTGGCTGACTACCAGTTTATAAGTAGCAAAAATCTTTAGGGTAGCAAAACTTTCAGCCTTAACTTGTGCATAGACTAAATGTTTATAAGTAGCAAAAATCTTTAGGGTAGCAAAACAACTTATAAACATTAAACTTTATAATATTTGTTTATAAGTAGCAAAAATCTTTAGGGTAGCAAAACATCAGATAGCATTCTGAAGCTTCTTTTTTTGTTTATAAGTAGCAAAAATCTTTAGGGTAGCAAAACAGATAACTATTATGTAGTCAATACTGCTAAGTTTATAAGTAGCAAAAATCTTTAGGGTAGCAAAACAAACTGTTTTAACAAGGCGAGACCCGCTGTAGTTTATAAGTAGCAAAAATCTTTAGGGTAGCAAAACTATATATTTGAATATCGCTTGTAATGCGTCGTTTATAAGTAGCAAAAATCTTTAGGGTAGCAAAACTTTATCGGTGCGATTTATTTGTTGCAAAACGTTTATAAGTAGCAAAAATCTTTAGGGTAGCAAAACAATCTAATGGAAAACAGTTGGATCGTTTGGAGTTTATAAGTAGCAAAAATCTTTAGGGTAGCAAAACTTATTATGAGTTGCATTTAGCCAACGAGAAGTTTATAAGTAGCAAAAATCTTTAGGGTAGCAAAACGATGCAGTTGGCTTAGTTCCTGCGATAGGTGTTTATAAGTAGCAAAAATCTTTAGGGTAGCAAAACTGTTGGTCTGTATAATCACTCTTAATGATGTTTATAAGTAGCAAAAATCTTTAGGGTAGCAAAACTTACGTTATTATAATTTACATCTTTAAACAGTTTATAAGTAGCAAAAATCTTTAGGGTAGCAAAACCTCAAAAATAGTATAGCATATTTTTGTGTTTTTGGCTATATTCATAAGTTTTCTTTCAAAAGTTTGGCGATTTTACTATCTTTTTTTGTTAATAAATCCTTCAAGGCTTGATCAACTTCTTCTAATGTTGTAATAGAGCCATATTCTAACATCACTTTGTTGTATATTTCGACATCATCAGCAAAAGCTATTATTTCTTTGCCAAAATAGACAACATTTTCTCTATTAGTTTCAATAAAATCATGTTCATTAACAATTATAAAATAGGCATTATCAACTGTTTCTTCTAACTCTTCGGCAATTGTTTTATCATAAAAAGGAACTTGAACTAAAAATATATATTGTTTTAGTTTGTTTTTTTTAGCTATTGATTTTGCTAATTTAATTTGAAAAGCAAACAATTCTTGATAAGTTAAATTGCATCCACTTGCAGTATGCTCTTCTTTAATTGTTTTTAGTTCAATTTGTTTTAAAATGCTTCTTAAGGACAATTCAGGAAGTAAAACATCAATAGAAATATCAAAATCGTTAAAATTTATTTTTTCTGTCAATAATTCACTTAGGTTTTGATACAAAATATTTATTGTTGCTACTATTTCTTCATACTCTATATCAGCAAATTGAGATTCTAAGTATTGAATCATTAATGAAGTTGTTCTAAGCTTAAACTCTTCTTCAATACTATATTCATTTTTTAATTCATAATATTTCCACTTTTTTAAATCAGGTTGTTGATTGTTAATCAATACATAAGAATCTCCACATACTTCGTAATCATATTCTGATACGTCTACTTTGAAGAAATGTTTTCTTAAAGCTGAAATTAATTCATATTTTAATGGGTAATTCCAACCATAAAAATATGTAATGTTTTTTACTGGAATAAAGTGTTTTTCTTTTCCATTTTTAATAGTTAGTTTAATCATACTTTTCTCCTATAATAATGTTAAGATTTCTTTTGTTAATATTTGTTCTTGACGTGATATTCCTCCTAATATAACCTCCATTTTCGCATATTGTTTTTCAGTTACCAACATTATTCGAATCTGTCCTTTTTTTGGCAGTTCTCTTTTTAATAATTTAATATGGTTTTGCCCAGCATCGCGATTAGCAAAAAGTTTAACATAAACTGAATACTGAATCATCATATACCCTTTTGAAATTAAGTTTTTTCTAAATAATCTATAAGTTCTTCTTTCTTTTCTTGTTTTAACTGGCAAATCAAAAAATAAGATTAATCGCATAAAGTTATAGCTCATTATATTTTATTTCCGGATGAATCAAATTAGAAACATCTCCAGTTTGCAAAAACAAGAGTATAGAACTTATATACTGAGATATTGCGTTAAATATAGTTTGCCTTAAATTTTTAAAATATATATCTTTTGTAGTTTGTTCAATTAAACCTAAACGATGTTCTCTTAAAAATATTTTTGCTTCCAGCAAATTGCGATAAACCCAATAATCAATTATTGGCCTAAAAGGCTCAATCACATCATCACTTAAATTAAAATTGTTTGTTGGACTTTTGTGAAAAATACCCAAAGTTAAATTTAATCCTTTTGACACTAATGTTTTACTGATTTGTGATCGCAAAATTGCATAACCATAGTTTAATCCTGCATTTACTACATCATCTTCAAATCGTTTAAAACCAGCGCCAAATAAAGCTTTAAAATATAGTTTGGCCGCTAATCCTTCTCTATTGGTTTTATCGTTTAACTCTACTTCAGTTATATATTTTTCTAAAATCTTAATTTCTTTCAAACCCTTATTAAAATGTTTTAACAACAGCAACTGATGCTCAATTTTCTTTTTTATAATCTCTTGGTGAATAGCAGCTTTATTAAGCTCACTCCAAGAGATTTGCTCTTTTAAACTAGCTGCAGCATTACTGTTGCCAAATAAAGGATACATTACTGTTTGGGGCAAATGATCAACTTCACATAAAACCACATTTACGTTTGCTTTTGATAATGCATTCATTAAATGAACTGATAGTAAAATCTTGTAATTATCAATTATTAAAGAGTGAACATCACGAATTGGGACTAATATTTCTTCTTCGTTCTTTAAAATTTTAATATTATCCAAATATAGTGACAACTTGTCCGACTCTTCAATATATAATACTCGCCATCCCATTCTTATAAAAAGAAGAACCTGCATTTCTGCAGGTCCGGTTTCGGGAATAATCCCTTGTTTTGCTAGATCCTATTAAGATCTTTGCTACTTATGTATCCCTGCTACCAGGATACATCTAAATATTATCATATTACCGAACGAGTGTCAACTTCTCATTTTCCACAATACTTATTCTTCCTGCTGGTGAAACTGCATATTTTTTGATTAATTCAGTTTTTCGACCTATTGTAAATGTAATCCGTTTCTCCTCTTCTCTTTCATAGATATATTTTACTTCAATCACATTTGTCCTATCACTTTTAGACGCAATAAATCGATACGACTTCGTTGGCTGTTCTTCTTGTTTTAAGGCTATCACTTCATTTCGGTTAAAACTATTAGTAAATGTATAAGTATTATCTATTTTTTTCTCTTCTAATTTTTGTTGATAGAAGTCTTTATCTATAAAAAATCCTTTTTCATCAAGTTTAAAATCAGAATAGCGAATAGTAATAAACTTATATCTATTATCACTGTTTTTATAAACATCAATCCTATATGGTGATATTTGTTGTAAAACCACTCGTCTTTTTCCATTTGGTTTTGTTATATCAATGTGACTACCTAATCTACCATCTAGATATTTTAGATTATTAACTATTGGACCTTTGCCATTTTTCCTTATTTTCCCGTGTTCTTCTTGATAGGCAAAAAGCGGTTTTTTCTCATGTTTGTACTGTAAGTAAGCTTGCTTAATTAACTCATAAGTGTGTCTATCATGCCTATAAACAAGTAACTTTTCACTTTCTTTTTCATTTTCAAAAATCTTTTCTAATCTTTCTTTTGTAAAACTATAAATGTTTTTGTGTTTTTTTGTCACATATTCTTGACCATCAAATATTCTTGTTGAATAAATAGTTTGATCAGAAAAACTGCGGTTAATTTTCCTGTCTATTTTCCAAGAATAACGGATGTCTTCACTAGTAAGATTACCAACATTTTTAATAAAACGGATTAAATTAGCATCTTCGGTTGCATCAGCACTAAATATTTCTCCTGTTTGTTTAGAAACAGCATAGGTTTCATGTTTTGTTTTTTCTAAATCAAACAAATATTTAAAAGTTTTTTGATTGCTTAAACCTGCAATCAATAGCGCATCGACTGCATGATGCATGTAAACATCTCTATCCTTATTAAAAGGATTTAACTCAACATCTAAATGCTGATTTTCCCTATACCACATACTCCGGCCGATTGCTCTAAACAAATCCGTTTGTTTACCTTTAATGGTATGGACAGCCGTTTTAATATTATTCGTTAACAAGTAATTTTTTATTGTGTTCATAAGACTTCTAGCTGCATAACTTGTATCAACTAAGTTTCTGTTGGTAAACTCCTGAAGAGCACTAAACTTAGTAATGTCTTCTTCATTAAGTAAGTTGTTTCTTTTTCTAGCATTTTTTTGATAGTTAGAATTCCCCAACACACTTTCTTTAAACAAATTGTAGTTAGAAATTGGATAATTTGATTTTACTCTTCCAGACTGAAAATAACCAAAAGGTGTGGTATTACCTTTTAATTGATTAACTTCTTGGATGATAAGAACTTTATTGTTGTAACTGTTATCTTGAGAGATGCTCCTTGGAATAATATGATCAACTTCGTAAGCTTTTGGATCTGTTATTAGCCTATGCAAATCAATATAATTACCGGTATAAGCACATTTACCAAATTGCTCTTCGTATAGTTTGATTTTTAGAGAAACTTGATTTGAGTACTTATCATCGCCAGAATAACCAGCTTCTTTTAATATTTCTAAAGCATTTTGCCTTTGCTCAAAGAAATATTTTTGCCGTTCTTTATATCTCTTTTTTTCATCAGCGGTATTTTTTTCTCTAGTTGTTTCAATGACAATCCGGTCAAAATTTCCAAATTCTTTTAACACTTCGTTAGTAACTTTCAAAGCTTCTCTGTGGGCTCTTCTTGCAACCGATGATAAAATTAAACTCTCATCTAATAATAGTTTTGCTTGTTCAGGATTAGCTTTCATATCAGCACCAGATAAAATCTGTTGTTGGTTTTGATTCGTTTTTAGCATCTCTTCATTTAGCTGATATATTGCTTTAAACGAAAAACTATGATAACCAGTATACTTTGTTAAATTAGCTACATCTTTAACAACATTTATACTCTTAATAATTTTGCTTAGCGCATCAATTCTTTCACTTATAACTTGAGTTTTTGTTAATATATCAGCAATCTTATCAGCTATTTTATCTTCAAGTTCAACATTATAAGAATTAAAGACTTTTAATAATTCTTTATAAACTTTAAAATCTGTAATTAAAGGTTTTTCTTTAGCATCAATCCGGAAACCAACAACATCATTAATATCTAATTTAAACATCTTTAAAAAACCGTTAATATTATCGGGTTTAAATCCACCATTTTTTCTAATAACATCAATTGCTTTTTGTTTTTCTTCTTCAGTAAAACTTCTGTTTTCTTCTGAGACGATTTTCATGTTATTGATGTCGTTTAATAAGTTTTGTAATTGAGCAGAAAAACTTACTTTAGGAGCCCTAAACTCTTCAGGATATACGCTACACTTGCCGCGCATTAAATCAATTAAATTTAATGGCTTTTTATTAATTATATTACCGTTTTTTAAGACAATATATTTTTGATCTAAATAATCACACTCAAATGTTTGTTTTCCAATTATGTTTTTTTGTGATAAATTTAGTCCTTTTATAATTTTGCTTCTTAATTCATCATCAACATATCTCCATCTTCCAAAAGGTGTTGGACTTTTTACTGAACCTGGACCCTCAGAATAATGCCTTCTTCGACTAATTATCTGGAGTGCTTTTTTAACAAATGTTTCGCTTAATTTTTGATTTTTTAAAATTTGTTTTGCTTCAACAATATAATCATCAGTTCTAAAAATGTTTTCATTATCACGTATTTTTCCTGTTTCTTTAAATTTTTCAAGTTGGATTTCAATAACAAATTTGTTTTTTAACTCAATATCGTGCCGTGCTAAAACTGCTTTGGGATTTATGCCTTCTGTTTTTTCTTCTTCAACTGTTTCTAAACTAGAACCTCTTCTTTTTGCGAGTTGTAAAAAAGCAGCAGCTAATTCATCATTGCTGAGTTTGAGTGTTAGTCCTTTAAGACGCGCTTGGTAAGGGTTAGATTCAATTTGACTAGTCTGATTGATTATATTATATTCTATTAATAAATCTCTCATATCTTTGATCCGAAGTTGTCTTCTTGCTTTGATTCGTCTAGCACCACGAAATAAACGGCGCTTTGTATTGCTACTTGAATCAAGCTCTTCAAAAAGTCTAACTCCTGCACTTATTATTTGATTGTTTTCATCAATTATTCCCCAACCAACTGATGCAACACCAATATCAAGACCTAATATTTTTTTCATAATTAGCCTCCTTCGCTTACATAATTATATTATCACATTTTATAATATTTATGAAAACCATTTCAATAATATACAGATTTTGCGATAATTGCCATTTTTAAAATATTTTTATTAATCTTAATTTATTTGCGAATGATTTGCAAATTAACAAAAGCTAAGATATAATATTCTTGATTTTAACGCTTTGAGGTGCTAGTAAATGAAAAAAATTATCTTTGGTCTTTTAATGTTTGTTTTTACCTTAACTATTTTTGGCTGTAACAAAAGTAAAAAAGCCGATATTGTAACTACACTGTTTCCTCAATATGATATTGCCAAAGCTATTGCAAAAGATCGTTTATCAGTTGCCATTATTACTCCCTTTGGGAGCGAAGTCCATGACTACTCTCCAACACCAAAGGATGTAGTTGCCATTAAAGAATCAAAGCTATTTTTATATACTAGTGACGCGTTTGATGTTTGGGTTGAAGGTCTTAAAAACAGCAATATAAATATGATTAATTTAAAAGATTATATAACACTTGAAACAACAGATTTATCAACTAAAATGCATTATTGGACAGATCCGTTTGTTTTTATTGAAATGATTGATGTTATTAAAACTGAGATTATTAAAATTGATCCTCATAATTCTTCATTTTACGAAAACAACGCCTTAGATTACAAAAATGAAATCCTAGATATTCATAATCTTTTGTCAAGCTTTTTAGAAAACAAAGATAAAAAAGTTATTTATTTTGCTGGTCATAATGCACTGGGTGGGTTTGCTAGTAGATATAATCTTAGTATAGTTGCCTTAATTGATGATTATAAACCTGATGCTGATCAAACAATTAAAGATATGGAGCATTTGAAAAATGCTTTAATTAACTCTAATAGTCATTATCTTTTTATCGAAGAGTTAACCGAACCAAAAGTAGCAAAAACAATTCAAAATGAATTAAAAAATTTAGGAATAGATATTGTTTTACTTGAACTTCACGGGTATCATAATATCACAAAAAAACAAAGCAAAGAAGGGATTAATTATGCCAGTTTGTTCAGACAAAACTACGAAAACATTAAAAAATCATATAATTAAATTTAATAATGCTTCTGTTTATTTTGGCGATTTAGTTGCTCTTAAAGATATTACTTTTACAATTGATAAAGGTGATTTCCTTTATATTATTGGTCCCAATGGTGCTGGTAAAACAACTTTGGTTAAACTGCTTGCTGGTTTGATAAAGCCATCAACTGGAACTGTAGTTAGATGTGATCAAATATGTGGTTATCTGCCACAAATGCATCCGCAAAAACAAAACTTCCCAATTACGGTTAATGAAGTTATTTATTCGGGGTTTTTAAACCAAAAACTCATAATGCCAAACGAAGCTAAAAAAGTTATTAATGATTGGCTTATAAAAATGGAAATCGGAAATTTAGGTAAAAAGCTGATTGCTACCTTATCAGGCGGACAACTCCAAAGAGTTTTACTAATAAGAGCTTTAATTACCAATCCCGATTTACTTATTTTAGATGAACCAACTAGTGCTCTTGATCCGGATTTCCGCGATTATTTTTACGAGCTTATTGAAAAGATTCATCAACAAGGAACAACAATCTTGTTTATTACTCATGACCTACATAAGCCCCTTAATCATCAGGCAAAAATTTTAGAGATTGACCAAGTAATCAAGTTTTATGGTTCCATTGAACAATACCGGAAAACAGGAGGTCATCATGTTTGATCTTTTTAGTCACACTTTTATGGTTTATGCTTTAATCTTAGGACTCGCTCTTGGTCTTGCTGCAGCTTTAATAAGTCCTTTTTTAGTACTAAATCATCAATCAATGATCGCTGATGGGTTAAGTCATGTGGCTTTTGCTGGAATTATTTTTGGGCTTATATTTGCTGATGAACCAATTTATTTTGCACTTCCTTTTGTAGTTGTTGCAAGCCTTTTAATTACTTATTTAAGCAATATTAAAATGATTAACCAAGATGCATCTATTGGCGTTGTCAGTGCTGTTTCTCTTGCTCTTGGACTTATTGCTGTTAGTCTTTCAACTGGTTTTAACCGTTCGATTGAATCTTTGCTTGTTGGCAGCATTTTAACTGTTACATTTACTGATTTATTATTTGCTCTTTTACTGCTTGCAGTTATTTCTTTTTTTATCGCCTTTTTTTACCGGCCTTTATTAGCTATTTCTTTTGATTCTTCTTATGCTAAAATTAAAAAAGTAAAATACAATTTATTAAAATATAGCCTATCAGCAATTACTGCTAGTTTTATTGTCCTGGGGATTAGATCAACAGGAATGTTGCTGATTTCCGCTTTTATTATTTTTCCATCCTTGATTGCCAGTCAAATTGCTAAAAGTTTCCAACAAACTTTATACCTTGGTTTAATATTTTCCGTTTTTGCGGTGTTTATTGGTCTTGTTAGCTCTTATTACATTGATATTCCCGTTGGTTCTTCTATTGTTATTGTTTATACTGTTTTTCTTATCCTAGCTATTGCTGCAAGAAAACTATTAAAGGAAAAGTGAAAATGCGAATGACTAAAAATGTAAAAACAATTCTTAATCTTTTAAAAAAAGAAAAGCGCCCAATGAGCGCTGAGTTAATTATGAAAACTCTTCCTGAAAATACAATGGATTTATCGACTGTATACCGAAGTTTAATTAAGCTTTATCAAAACAATCTAATTAGCAAAAGCACACTTAAGAAAACTTCCTTTTACCATCTAAACCAAGAAAAACACCAACATTATATGCTTTGTTTAGGATGTAGTAAAACCTTTCTTGTTGAATGTGTGTTTGAAAAAATCGCTCCAATAATTGAGGAAAACAGCAACTATAGTATTATTGGCCACGATCTTACCTTTTATGGTTACTGCAAGACCTGTCAGGCAAAAATCTAATAATCTATAACCATACTATTTAATCTTTAAAAGGTATGGTTTTTTATTGTTTTTTGATTCGTTTTAATTCTTTTAAAACACTTCTTATCTGGAAAAAAACAAAAACCCATATTAAAATGATTGTAAATAAAAAAGCGTATATCAAATAAACAGGATCATGAAAAAAGATTAAAAAAATACCTAAAGCAACGCTGTTGACACTCCCCATTGCAATTAAGATTTTAATTCTTGTTTTATAAAATTTAATTAATTCTTCTTTTTTTTGCACAAACGTCTCCTTTACTAAAAAAACTCATATGAGGAAAAAAGCCTCTGAAACACTGTAAATAAAATTCCAATAATTGTGATTATAAGATAAAAGGTCATTATTTTGTTATATGATTTTAATCTTTGTTTTTTATTTAAAAGATAATAATAACCAAATGAAAATGGAACAAAAGCAATAATTAGAGTCCTCTTAAAATTTTTATTAGCGTTTATCGCTGCTAATATCCGAAAAATAAGCATTGTTGGAATAAAGGTAAAAAAAGATACAACCATTGTAATTTCAAAGATTGCGACTAAATAACTAAACATTTTTATCACCTTTAAGGAAAAAAAGTCCCAATGGGAAAACATTTAAAAGAAAAAACAAAAACGAACCAAAATAAAAAAATAGTAATATACTAATAATGGCAACATGAAAACCAATCATCAAAATATCTTTTTTCTTCATCGCTAGACCTCGTTATCAAAAATTGTGTAAGTATTAAACTCATATTCGGTTTCATTTATATAATTAAAAGTAATCATTCTTGCCCCTTTTGCCATAGTTCCGTAACTATTATAACCAGTAGCAACCCCTTGGGCTAATAAAACCCCTTCTTTTTCAAAAGCAAAATAGTTTAAGTGATCATGGCCAACAAAAACGCCAATTGTTTTTTTATTGTTATCGAGGATTGCTTGGAAAAAACCTGTATCAACGCTTTGTGGGCAGGTTTTTTCACCTCTATAATCACCAACATATTCCATAAATTGCATTAAAGGAATATGCATAAACGCAAGTGAATAAACACTATCTAAGGCAATATTTTCGCTATACCATAATACTTGCTGTTCAGATAGGTAATCATAAGAAAAATAGCTACTACTAACACCATCTTGGCGAACTGCTTTTGTATCAAGTAAATATAGATTTAAAATTGGTTTTCCTTGATTAGTAAGTTTTAATTTAAAATTTGAAAACCCATGCGTATTATCGCTTGTAAGCTCTGGACCAGGATGAAAAACTAAGTTTGTTGTATTAAAAGATAAAATATATTTGGCAATACTTTTAATACTATGATACTCCCTTTCATGATTGCCAAAAGTAAATGTCCAAGGAATATTATATTTTTCCATGTGAGCGATAAACTTCTTTAAAATCGGCTTAGCAAATACACTCATAAAAATATCGCCAGTTATCACAATTAAATCAGGCAGTTCTGCTTTAACTAGCTTATCTAATAGTTTATAAGTTTTTCTGTCTAAGTAATCAAAGCCATATGTTAGATGCAGATCTGTTATTTGCATAATTTTAATGTTGTCTTTTTCAAGGTCAATAAATCCAAACAAATCATCATCATATGGCTCAATGCTTGCTTCAATTTTTTTACATGCTGCAAGTAAAAATATCGTAATTGAACTAATTGTAATTAAAACTACTTTTTTCATCTTATCACCAAATATTTTAAAATTACATTACTTTATTATATCACTATCATCGTAAAAAAAGTGAAATATCTTAAATTTATTATTTTAATCCATCAAAAAACAATACCCCTTAAAGAGTATTGTTTTTTATTGAAATATTTGTTTGCTTATTCTTTATAAGTTGAATCAGTAACTGTAAGGGGATAAAAAATTGCGTTATTAACCGCTTCAAATGCGACTTGTTTATAAACATCAGCAATATTGCTTGGACAAAAGGTTACTAAAGAAAGGTTATAACCAGTGATTGCTTTGTAAAATGATAGCCCTGCAATATATCTTCCCAAAGGATCAGTTAGATGATACCCATCTTTAGTTAAGTGATCACCAACAAATGAAGTTCTCGCATTTTGAATAGCTGTGCCGGTTGGAATAATAAAATTAACTCCCGCTGTAGTCAACACTTTTTTCTTTAAACATTCAATAATTAAGTTATTCATGTTCTCTTGACTGCTATTATAATTAGCACCAAAATGATCTTGTGGGCTTGAAGAATCATCAGCCCAAGTCATATGCCAACCAATTTTTACATTTTCATTGGTCGCATTTTCTAAAGCCCACTCAACAAGCGTTTGAATATGATTGCCGTAGTGTTCAATTAAACCGCTAAAACGGCTTGCTTCTTGAAAAGTTATCACATCCCAGGCTTCAGCTTTAATTAAAACACTTAGCTTTTGACTTGTAAGTTCGGTGTAGTTATCATTAGCATATTTTTGGTAAACATAACCACCATGATCAATGTTTAAATAATTAACATGTAAGGCTAGTTCTGCTCCTCCTTTATAAACATTTCCGATAATAATGTTTTCATCATCGACTCCATAAGATTTAGCAATCTTATATAAATACTTATGAGCATCTTCTGAGAAACTATTTCCAATCGAAAGCACTTTAAAGGTTTCTTTATAATTAGTCGTATCATCTTTCCACTTAGCATATAATGTTAAATTTTTATCTGCCTCATCTTCTTCGAAATCCCAAAGGTTTTCATAAGTCGATTCTTTATACCATCCTGCAAAAACCATATTTGTTTTCAGGGGAAAAAGTGGCGCTTCAACTAAACCTGCCTCAGCCAATTTCAAAGGCTCTATATAACTACCACCTACCGTATCAAAAGAAACATTAATTGAGGTATCAACCCCATTGCCTGAATTCTCTTGATCATCTTTTTTATTACAACCAAACAACAAAAACGTAAAAAGTAAAACATAAATAAATACTAGCATCTTTTTCACACAACTTCACCCTTTCACTAATCCTAATAAATACATTTTATCTTAAATCTATTTATCTTTAATGGTCGGAATGACAGGATTTGAACCTGCGACCTCCTGGACCCCATCCAGGCGCGCTACCAAGCTACGCCACATTCCGTCACTTGTTATTATAACAAAAAATCAAGAAAAACAAAAAGATGGCAAAATTATATTTACCACCTTTTTACTTTTTTTATTTTAAGGCAATTACTTAGAACCTTTCTTTTTTGCTGCTGGCTTTTCTGGTTTTTCTTCTGGAAGGAATAAATTAAGCAAAATTCCAACAATTGCTGCCAAAGCCATACCATAAACGTTCATTACACCTAAATTAACCACAGCATCACCAATTCCAATAACTAACATCGTTGATGCGATAATCATATTTTTTGTCTTTTTCATATCAACTTTTTTCTCAACCAATATCTTTATTCCATTAAAGCCAATAAAACCATATAGGATTAAAGATATTCCTCCCATTACCGCAATTGGAATGGAGTTTATTAATTGGACGAAGATATTTGTAAATGAAAGAAAAATAGCAATTACAGCTGCAAGACCTGTAACCCACACTGAAGCAACTCTAGTCATCCCAACAACACTTGTATTCTCACCATATGAAGTATTAGCCGGTCCACCTACTAAAGCGGCAAACGATGTTGCAATTCCATCACCAATTAAAGTGCGGTGTAGGCCTGGATCTTTTAAGAAATCTTTACCAGTAATCTCAGATAATACCGCATGATCACCAATGTGTTCACAAGCAGTTACAAGCGCAATTGGGGCAATTGATAAAACTGCGGCAAAATTGATTTTATAAAATGTAATTACCGAGCCACCTACTATTGTATGCTGACTATCTCTAAACCATAAGAACATAAAATCAGGTATCTTAAACCAAATTCTTGGGTCCTTTAGCGTTGCAACAACTCCACTAAAATCTACTAAGCCAAAAATGCTTGCAAAAATATAACCCATAACAATTCCAAAGATAAAAGGAATAATCTTTATCATCCCTTTCCCTTTTAAAGCTACAAGAACAACCGTTAAAAAGGCAACTAAAGCAGTAAGTATTTCTTTATAATTACCACCATCAACTAAGCCTGAGTTTGCTACAGCTGTTCCGGCAAGGCCAAAACCAATAATCGCAATCATTGGACCAATGATAATTGGCGGCAAAACTTTATCAATCCATTTTGTGCCAATTAATTTTATCACAACCGCGACAATCACATAAACAACTCCAACTACTAAAAGACCTGTTAAAACTGAACCAAAATAAAGATCTGTTGATGTTGTTTGCGGAGCAGTTGTTGACACGGCTATAATTGCCCCAATATAAGCAAACGAACTACCCAGATAAATTGGTACTTTTGCTTTAGTACAAAGAATATAAATAAGTGTCCCAACTCCAGAGGTAAACAAAGCTACCGAAGCTGGCAATCCAGTTAATACGGGCACTAAAATAGTTGCCCCAAACATTGCGAAAACGTGCTGTAAACTTAGAATTACCCATTTGCCCGCACTAGGTCTTTCATGAGTGTCGTAAAGCATTTTTTTATTATCCATAACTCCTCCTTAAATTATTTGAATTTATGCTTTAAAAAAAAGCCTGAAATGAAGATTCAAGCTTTTTCTGTGATTAAAATACTAAAAATTTAATTAATAAATTAGCTAAGAACAATGCGGTTAATACATACATTGTTATACTTATTTTCCTATACTTACCTTGAACTAAAGTCATTAATAAGTAGGTAATTAATCCAAAGGCAATTCCATCAGCGATTGAATTAGTTAAAACCATTAACAAAATACAAATAAACCCACTAGTAACTGAAACTGCATTATCCCAGTCAATACCTTTTAGGCTTGTAACCATTAATGCCCCAACTAACACCAAGGCCATTGCGGTTACTGGTGAGTAAAACATTCCTCCGTCTTCAATTGAAACCGCAAAACCAAATGCTGGATAAATTAACAGTGTTAGTAAAAATAACACCCCAACAACTACTGCTGAAAGTCCAGTTCTTGCGCCGGCTTGAATTCCGGTAGTAGACTCAACAAATGAAGTAACCGTTGAAGTTCCCAAAACCGCGCCCGCAACAGTGCCAACTGCATCAGCTAAGAATGCTTTGTTACCACCAATTAATTCGCCTTCTTTATCCACTAAACCCGCATCATGACCAACTGCAACAAGTGTTCCTGCTGTATCAAAGAAATCAACATATAAGAATGTAAAGATAACAGCAATCGCTTCTGGTTTAGTAAACAGTTTAGGAATAGCAAGAATTGCTTGTCCAAAAGTGTCTTTTAAATCTAAAACAGAACCTAAATTATCAACTTTCCATTGAGGCATATGAGGAACCTTAAACAATCCTAAAATAACTCCAACAAGCCCAACTGCCGCAATTGAAATAATAACTGCAAATCGATTTTTCCGTGCATAAAGCCCTAAAGCAAGCAAGATGCCCGCAACTCCTAATAGTACAGCTGGATGAGATAAGTCACCAAGTGCTACAAAAGTCGCTGGATCAAGCACAATAATACCGGCATTTCTTAAGCCAATAAAAGCGATAAAAAAGCCAATACCTGCACCAATACATAGTTTTAAATCTTTGGGGATTGCATCAATTAATTTTTTTCTTAAGTTGGTCAAAGAAATAACTAAGAAAAGCACGCCACTGACTAAAACTGCTGCTAAAGCTTCCTGCCATGAAAGGCCGATTCCAAAACAAACTGTATACGTAAAAAAAGCATTGACACCCATACCTGAGGCTAACCCAATTGGATAGTTAGCATAAAGCCCCATTAATATAGACGCAATGCCCGCAGCAATCGCTGTTGCTGCAAAAACCGCTGAAAAGCTCATTCCAGCATCACTCAAGATACCTGCATTTACTGGCAAGATATATAACATTGCCAAGAAAATGGTCACTCCACCAATCAATTCTTTAGAAAGAGTAGATCCTCTTTCTTTTACTTTAAAGAAAGAATCGATTTTTGCCAAAAAGTTTTTCACCAAAACACCTCCATATTTATTTGCAAATAACAAATTAAACCTTGAAAGTGTTTAAAAAATATCTCGTGAAACTTTAATTTTAAAACTCACTTTCAAAATTCAAATCATCACTTGTTAGTTTTTATTTTATCATTAAATTCAAAAGATTTTACCTAATTTTTCATGTAAACGGTTACAGCAAAAACTAAAAAAATAAAATACCGGTTTTAGATAACATAATGGCTTTTTTAACATAATATAGAAAAGTTAAAGCTTTGTTTTGGGAAAACATTTAAAATTCAATATTTCTTTTTAATTTATAAATTAAAAAACGATTTAAAAAGACACTTTTAAATCGCTACAGAAAATTTTGAAATATGAAAATAATCATTTATTAACCTTTTGAAATTTCGGTTTTTCTAACTCATCACCTTTTTTGCGGTACACATAATGTTTGTTTAATACATTTTCAGCAATATTATGGCAATGATCACCAATTCTTTCAATGTTTGATAATATATCCACATAATAACCAGCACTATTTTCAGTGCAGGTTTTATCGTTTATTCGCAAAACATGATTGTTTCGATAAGTTTTTACTAACTTATTAAGTTCAATTTCTTGTTTAATAATTTGATTTGCCAGTTTAGAATCATTTTTTTGATAAGCTTCAATAGCTTTTTTTAACTGACTTCTAATAATATCATATAAATTAAGCATTTCTACTTTTGTATCTTCATGCATGGGAATCTTTTTATCTTTTCTTTCTAAGTAAAACTCAAACAAATTATCCAAATGATCGCCAATTCGTTCTAAATCAGTAATCGTGTCAATGTTTTTAGCAACTTCTTGCATTTGTTCTTCGGTTAAATCATGAGCCCCAATATCAACTAAATAATTATGGATCTTTGTATCAATGTTATTTAACACTTCTTCACTTTGAATTCCATATTCTATAGCTTTATCAACATCTTCAAATATGTATTTATAAGAAAACTCTAACATCCCTTGGGTAATATGAGCCATATCAATAATCGCCTTTTTTGCGTTTTCAAGCGCTAAGTCAGCGGATTTTTTTAAAAGCTGTTTATCTAAGATTACATCATCAATTGGCATAACATCTGTTTTGGGAATGATTTTGTTGACAAGCCAAACAATTCGTTTGACAAACCAAAATAAAATCAAGACAGTAAATAAATTAAAAAACACATGCGCCAAGGAAATTGTAAACTTACTGTTTAAATGATTAATACCTATCCATGTAGAAAAAAGCTCAATAAATTTAGTATAAGGATAAAGCAACACCATAAACAAAACAGCGCCAAAAGTATTAAACATTACATGCACAAGTGCGGTTTTTTTCGCATTTGCATTACCGCCTGTTGCTGCCATGATGGAGGTTATTGTTGTTCCAATATTATCACCTAAAACAATTGCAATCGCTCCAACAAGCGGAATCGCTCCTGTTGCGTATATTTGTTGTAAAATTCCAATAGTCGCACTTGATGATTGAATAACTAAAGTTGTAATAATCCCAACTAAAAACCCAAGAATTGGTTTATCGCCTGCTTGGTTTAAAAAGTTAGTAAACCAAGGTAGAGCAACCACTTGATTAAGCGCATCACCAATTAAACTAAGACCAAAATAAAGCATCCCAAATCCCATTAAGGCCCTACCAGCAAACTGCGCCTTTTTCTTCTTTAAGAAAACAGCAACAACAGCGCCAACAAAAATTATCGGTAAAGCAAACTGCCCGATATTTAAGCTAATTAAAATTGAAGTAAAGGTTGTTCCAATATTAGCGCCAAAAATAACTCCCACAGCTTGAGGAAGCCCCATTAGACCGGCACTAACAAGACCAACTACTAAAGCACTAGTAACTGTTGATGATTGAATTAAGGAAGTCATTAAAATTCCAACTAAAATTCCTTTTAAAGGTGTATTAGTTGTTTTTTCTAAGAAAAGTTTTAACTTTGCTCCCGCCAGACGTTTTAAAGAATCGCTCATCAAACTAATGCCAAAAAGAAAAATTCCTAACCCGCCTAAGATAGCAAATATAGTTAATTTATAATCAATTGAATTTGTGAATATATATATCATCTTTAACCTCATCATTTTTACAAACTAATTAAGTATAACAAACATTTTTTCAAAAAACAAGACACAATGGTCTTGTCGTTTTGCAAATAAAATAAAGATTTGATAATAACTTAAATATCGTATTGAGCCAGTATTTGGGCAGGTGTTTTTCTTAAAAGCAATAAAACCGGTAAAATTCCAGCACTTAAATTAAGCCCGTAAACAACTAAAACGCCCACCACTGATGTTAAAGTATTAACATAAAAAACATTAAGCATCCCTAGTAAGCCTCTTTGGAGTTTAATTAAAATAGTATTCATTAAAAAAAGGCCAATTAAAGAAGATATTGTTGTAATTGTAAATATCTCAACAATAAAAGAACGGAAAATATCTTTTTTTCTAACTCCTAAAGCTCGGTAAACAGAAACCTCATAAATCCGGCTAATCATTGATGAACGTATGACAAAATAAAACCCTAATAAGGAAAAACTAATCAGCAAGAGTGTTGAACCTAAACTTGCAGCTAAATTAACCCTTTGCGATGCAGTAGCTTCATTAACAGCAGCTTTATAAATATCAAACGCTTCAATGTTATATTCTGTATCAAGTTTTTGGATTAAAGCTTTCGGATTTTTAGTATAAGCATAAATAGTTGAACTTTCCTCAATAGCTATTTTCATCATCTTAGTCTTCGGAAATAAAACAAGACCTTTTTGACTAATGTTATGGGTTCCAGAAATTATCTTGCCATCAGCGCTAAGAGGATAAACCGCACTTTGTGGCATATAACCCAGTTCAACTAAAGCCATCTCAGAGATAACTACCTCATTTTCATCTGGGGCACTTCCAGATGATAATACCTCATGATAAGCTGCAAAAGGTTTAATATTATAACCAGAGTTTACATAAAGCAAAAAAGCCTCAGATGCAAATATAAGTTTTGTTTTTGTCTTAACTATACCAACAATATTTGCCTTTTGATTGCCAAACTCAATAAACTCTTTAAATAGTTGTTCTTTATTCCAAATCCCAAAATCCTGAAATGTACTTGAAGATAAATACTCATCAACTATACCTTGAGAAATAACTATTTCATTATCACTTGCTGCATAGCGACCATAAGAGAGTTTATAATTTTTTGCATGATCTAATAAATCATATTGGCCAGAAAAGTAAGTTACACTTTTTGTTCCATCAGAATTAATAAAATATACCCTTTCTTGCGGAAACACGTTAATATAATAACCATCTTGTTCTGTTGCTAGCGAATCTAGTTCTTCATATGTTAAAGATCCTTTTTCAAATTGGACATATCCTTTAGGATAATAAACCATTTCATCAACTCTAACAACTGCCACTGAAGCTAATGCTGCAATCGCGTAAGCCGTTATCATTCCCGAGATAAAAAAGCTAAAAAGCATTAGTTTTCCCTTACGGCTAATATTTCTAATTTTTGCAAAAGCCATTTTAAATGTTTGTTTAAATGATAAAATCATTCTTCTTTCTTTTTTAATCTTAGAATGATCTATATCTTCCGTTTTAAAAGATGTTTTTAGGCTTTCTTCTTTACTTTTTTTCTGATAATGCTCATCTTTTATAATAACGCCTGAGCTTTTATCGGCTAATTTTATTTTTTGATAAGGGCTTTTAATATCAACATATAAAGTTTTATTACGCACAATTAGTTTAACATCAAAAGATGATTCTTCTTCCCCTTCTTCTAAATAAATATCAAAGTTCACCTTATTATTTTTCAAAACTTCTTTTTGTTTGATATCTTTTAAATAAATAATATTTTCATCATTAATCTCATGATCTGCTTTTTGGCTATTAACGATATCACCAATAACCTTGCCATCTTCAATTGAAATAATCCGGTCTGCATAAATACTGGCCAGCTTTTTCTCATGGGTTACCAAAATAACCAGTTTGTCTTTAGCTATTTCTTTAATTATATTCATAATCTCTAAAGTGTTTTTGCTATCTAAATTACCCGTGGGCTCATCAGCAATAACAACCTCAGGATTCTTAACAAGCGCCCGCGCAATTGCGACCCGCTGTTGTTGACCACCCGATAGTTGAAGTGCCTTTTTCTTTCGAAATGGATACATCCCAACAGCCTTTAGCACATAATGAACCTTTTGTTCAATATACTCTTCATCAACCACCCCAATAATTTTTAAAACAAAACGGATATTCTCATAAACTGATAGCTCAGGCAGCAAATAATAGTTTTGGAAAATATAGCCAACATGCTGGTTTCTAATTTTATCCCATATTCTTGCATTGTATCTGTTTAGATGATGATCAAAAAAATCAATTTGACCTGAATTAATCTTATCAAGACCCCCAATCACATTAAGGAGTGTTGTTTTACCAGAGCCAGATGGACCATGAATGGCAACTAACCCTTTATCAGCAATATCTAAAGATACATCATTTAGAACATGGATTTGATTCTTTTTATTTTTAAAGAAGTATTTGTTTAACCTTGTTAGTTTAATCATTAGAAATCCTCCTTACTGGCTGTTAGTGTTTCAATAACACTTTGCTGAAAGACCCGTTTATTAAACCGAAGTCCAATCCAAAGACCAAATAAAGCAAACACCACTAATAAAATCAAATAATCTCTTGGTTGCATATAAGGAAGCGATTTTTCCAGCATTGCAAAATTATTTTTCAAAAGATTTAAAATAACTCCAACAAAAATAAATCCAAAAACATTTAAAATAATTTGTTCAATCACAACCATTCTAGCCAAAGCACTTTGATTTGCCCCAACCGAGCGGTAAATTGCAAAATCTTTTTTCCTACTAGCAACAACATTTTTAGTAACTGCATGCACCATTGAATACAAAAACATTCCAAAAAGAGTTAAAAACACTATCGAAAACAAAGATATTAAAAACACATATATCTCTTTTAAGGGCGAATTGATATTAGCTGGATAATAGACTTTATATAAATCATTATTAATTGTTTTAATAACCCGATTACCAGCATAATAACTAGCAACCTCTAAAACAATTTTATTGCGGGTATATTCCATATACTCACTTTCTAAATCCAATAAAAAGCTTTCAATTAAACCATCATATAATAGCCCTTTTAATCTAAACATTTTAATATCGCCATCAGTATCTTCGTTAATTAATTGAATAGATAGCCCCGTAAGCTCTTTATCTAAAATATTTCCATTATAATTTAGTTTAATTATTAAACTAACATCATTATAAACACTAGTTGTCGGTGAAGATGGCATTGGATACCGGGCTTCTACAATATCAAAAGAACTTTCACTTTCAGATAAATAATCAATCCTATATTCTTTACCAAGATACTCAGTATAAAAATAACTAGCAAAAATAGCTTGCTCAACTTGCTTATACTTACTGTAGTTAAGCGCGTAATCGCTTGTTAGTTCTTGCTTTAAATATTTTTCTGAAAAATAAAGGGTATCACGATCTTTTTTATCAATCCCCACTACCTTAAACTCACCTGGTATTAGTGTGACATCATGAAAATCTCCCTCTGCTTTTAACGTAATAATATCGCCAATTTCAAACGTTCCCCAATAATTACTAACAACAACTTCATTAATCTCTTGCGGTATGTTGCCATCTACATCGCCTTTTTTTAAAATAATTGCTGAATCGGTTTTACTTACATTTCTTCCATAATCATAATTATCTTTTGCTATTCTTATTCTTGAATTATTAAAAAATAAACTATGATTTTCATAGACTTCAATAACATTTTTGTTTGCTTTAAAGCGGCTTATTTCTGCTGGTAAAAATGCACTGCCATCCCTTTTTTCCACAATTAGTCTTGTCTCTGGAACACTTGGATAAACATATGACTGCGTTAAACCAACTTCTTTGATTTGCTTCATTTGATTAGAATAAACCAAAGTAAACACACCAATGGCAACCATCTGCATAAGAAGCAAGAAAATTGTTTTCTTTGGCATTGCAAAAATATTTCTTAAACTAATTCTAATTAGCGTTAAAAAAGAAACTCTTTTTGGTTTTAACTCAACTTTAATCGGAGGTTGTGGTTCTTTTATTTTAATATCTTCAACTATTTCTCCATCATGCATCTTAATTTTTCTGGTTGCATAATCTTTTATTTGATCATAATCATGAGTGACCACAATAACTAGTTTATCTTTACTAATTTCATTTAATAAAGCCATTATTTGCTTAGCTGAAGCTGAATCAAGGTTCCCGGTTGGTTCATCTGCTACTATCACGGGACAATCTTTGGCCAACGCCCTAGCGATAACTGCACGCTGTTTTTGGCCACCAGAAAGCTTAGAAGCCTTGTGATGGCGGTGGGAAGTAAGACCAACTTTATCAATTAACTCATAAGCCCGTTTTCTTCTCTCAGACCGGGGATAACCTTGAATCTCCAGCGCAAACATCACATTTTGAAATACTGTATAAGAGTCAATAATATTATAATTTTGAAAAACAAACCCAACATTAGCACTGCGATATCTTTCCCAATCACTAATCATAAAATGAGAAGTTTCCTCACCATAATAATATAGTTCGCCTTCTTCATAGCCATCAAGGCCGCTAATAACATTTAATAAAGTTGATTTACCACTACCGGATTCTCCTGTAACCGCAATAAACTCACCAATATCAAAAGATGCGTTAACGTTTTTCATTCCAACTGAAACTGTCTCAGCGGATTTATAATATTTACTAACCCCAATTAGTTTTAAAATCTTCATTTATTTATACTCCTTGTTTAGTTTTTCTAATATGTCAGACTCAAAACCATTATAACAAAAACAATAGGAAAACAATTATATATCTTCATTTTATTATTTAAAATGATATTTGTTATTAGAATATCTTAATTTATGAAAAAAATAATGTTTTATTTTTCATAAACTTTATGATAAGCCAACCTTACATTATCATATGAGCGAAAAAGCATAATCTTTCCACACAAAACAAACCCATTTTTCTGCAAAAACTTTTTCATCGGCTCATTTAGTTCGTGAGTATCAATTCTTATATTTTTTGCCTTTAACACCTGATGAGCAAAATTAAGAAAATCTTTCGCATAACCTTTACCTAAATGCGCCTTTCTTGTCGCAATCCGGTGGATTACTAAATAAGGTTCATCATTTAACCACTTACCATCAATTATCTCATAAGTGGGCTCATAGTTTAAAAAACTTGCTACACTAACTATTTCATCACCAATCTCATTTACATAAATAAGTCCATCATCTAAATCAGCTAAAAATGTTTTTTCATTTGGATAACCATCTTGCCATTGTGGTGAGTTATAAGTTTTAATAAACGCTTGCGCTTCTTGATAAATCTTAAGAATGCTTTTTTTATCTTCTTTTTTTGCTTTTCTAATCATTTTCTTTTCCTTTGCTTAAATCTTTTATCTAGTTTTACTCTTGAAGTTTCTTAATTTCTTCTAATTCTCCTAAAATATACTCTGCATCTTTTTTATACCACTCTGGATAATTCTTATTTGCCAAAGTTTTTTTGATATCGCTGTTATAATCTGTGTTTTTTTGTTTTAAAAGAATCGTCAAAGCATTTCTTAGTAAAACAGTTTTACCTTTCCATAAATAAGCATGATCTTTATACTTTTTAAAAAAAGCTTGATTGCTTAAATTAAATAGATCAGCAATTTTAACGTATGCCGTTGGTCTTGCTGTAAAATAATTTTCCACATTTTCTAATATATCTTTGTTTTTCGGGCATACTCGTTGACATATATCGCAGCCAATAAGTAAATAATTTGCCTTTATTGCCTGCTTAGAGAGGCGCGCTTTAGACTGATTTAAAGCGCTTAAACACTTATTGATATTAAACCCATCATTAAGCGCACCAACCGGACATGAATCGATACAAAGTCTGCAACTTCCACATGAATCATTGTTAGAAACTATAACTTCTTTATATCTTTTTTTTGTTAAAATAAGCCCTATAAAAAAGTAGCTCCCATAATCTTTTTTTATCATCAAATCATTTTTACCTAAATAAGCAAGCCCCGTTATAGCTAGAGCTTTTCTTTCATCAAGATTGTGATTATCAACTAAAATTTGGTATTCTTCCCCTTTTAAAACACTATGAGCTAACTCTTTAATAACCACATGATAATCGCGCCCATAGGTATATAAAGAACCAACTAACCTATCTTTTTTTTGACCCAAAAAAACCTTTGGATAAGATAGACCCACCACAAATATTGATTTAATATTATTAAGTTCTTGATATTTTTGATAGTTACTATATCTTTTGGCATCAATTACCCCAACAAAATCAAATACCGTCTTTAGTTTTTCAAACATTTTTAACCCCTTATATTAAAACTTGCTTAATTATTTTTCCGCGACCGGTAGCTTCTTTTAATACTTTTAATAATATTGCCACCACTATAATCAAGAATTGAAACCCGGTATGCGGGAAGAATTAGTTTCACAGAACCATAAGCACTTAAAAGTAAAACCACTAGCACTAAAAGACCTTCTAAGAGTTTTATTTGCCCAGTAAGTAGACTTATTGGCAATAAAAACGGTGTGAAAAACGGAATATAAGTTAACCATCTAATTAAATCAAGTTTATTCATCATTGTAATAATTAAAGATCCATAAAAAATCCCCAGCAACAGTAACATCATCGGTGTTTGCGCTTTTTGATATTCTTCATTATTATTAGCAAAAGAAGCTAAAAAGGCAAAATAAATCAAATATAAAACAACCCCAAACAAAGTTGAGATAAAAAGATAAACAAAAACAACCGGTATATTAACAGAACTAAGTTTTGCCATATCAATCATCGCTGATAGGCCCTGGGTTATACTACCAGGAGCAATTAAAAGGGAAATCATACTGCCAATAAGGGCTGCAAAAACCATTAAACAAAGTTGAATTAAGGTAAAAAGCAGACTGCTAAATATTTTAGAATAAAAATGTGTCTTAGCTGGAACTGATGAGATAATTGTCTCAATGGCTTTAGTGGATTTTTCCGCTAATATTTCTGTGCCAAGAGTTTGGGTAGAAAAAATGATAAAGAAAAAGACAATCGTAAAAACAATCGATGAAATTGCCATTACTACTTCAAGTGATTCTTCGTTATTTCCACTCAATTCAGGGTTTTTGTGATCTGTTAATGTTAATTTATATTGCTCAAAATCAAGCAAACTCACCTTTGTGTTTGCGACTAATGTTTTTAAATGTTGATTATAATAAGAATCAATTTTTGAATAATAACTAACATCTTTTATTTCAATTAAAGGCGCATTAATTAAACCCTCTTTTTGATAATAAATCAAAATATCAAATAAATCACTCGCCCAAAAGGTTTCTATAAAATCTTCTTTTTCTTCTTTTTCAGTAATAACAAGTGTTGCTAAAGAGTTTTCTTGTAAATAAGATTTAATATCAACTGCTTTATCTGATTGATTAATTAAAAGCACATCATAAGTAGGAACTACTTCCTCTTTTGGACTAAAAAATGTAATTAAAGCCGGAATTAAGGTTATTATGATAATTAAAACTGCGGTAATAATACTAGAGATAATAAAGGCCAAAGACTTAAGTTTTGTCTTTAAGCTATGGATTGTTAAAAACTTAAGCTTCTTCATAACTTTTACCTACCTTATCGATAAATATTTCACTTAAAGAGGCTTGTTCTATTTCATATTTCGTGATATTTTTAAAATCTTTGATAAACGCAAAAACATTTCTCGCGTCTTCAATTTTATCAAGTTTAACAGTAAGCTCTTTTTCATCTTTAATCACTTCTTTAACACCAGCTACTTTTTTTAATTCATCAATATCAACTTCACCAATAATTTTCACATTGCCTTTATTGTATTCATTTTTGATTTGACTAATTTTTCCAGAGAAAAGCTCTTTTCCTTCTTGTAAAACTAAAAGCTGCTCACAAAACTTTTCAACATGATCAATTTGGTGAGATGAAAAAATAATCATCGCGCCTTTTTCTTTAAACTCGTTAATAACTTGGACAAACATTTCCGTATTAATTGGATCAAGTCCCACAAAAGGTTCATCTAAAATAAGCAGTTTAGGATTATTAATTAAACAAGAAATAAACTGAATCTTCTGCTGATTCCCCTTTGATAATTCTTTAATCTTTTTATTTTTATAATCACTTATTTTAAACCTATCTAACCAGTAATCAAGTCTTTCTTCAATATCTTTTTCACTAACACTTTTAAGACCACCAAAAAACTTTAAAAGCTGAAAGACGGTCATCTTTGTCAAAAGACTTCTTTCTTCGATCATATAACCAATCTGATCAGCATCATCATAGGTAATTGGGCTCCCATTATATAAAACCTTGCCCTTTAGCGGATTTAAAAGTCCCATAATAACTCTAAACGTGGTGGTTTTACCGGCGCCATTGGTTCCTAAAAGGCCAAAAATTTCACCTGGTCTTACTGTAAAACTTAAGTCTTTTACAGCCACAAAACTGCCATAGTTAACTTGGACATTTTCCAACTTTAACATAATTTTGCTCCTTATCTTATTTTTAAAATAGACTTCTACACTAGTATTTTAACATAGAAAAAGTTGAAATAAGGGATTATTTATAGATGTTTTAAAACAAAAAGAAAAAAGCAGATAAAAATCTGCCATATTTCTTTATAATTTAAATTAGCTTTTTAAATTCTTTTTTAATTTATAATGATTAATTATTGTTACAACAAAAACAGTAAACAAAATCAGTAGTGAAATAATTTGAGCTGGTGAAAGCCAAATAATAAATAAGTTACCACGGTTATCACCACGGAAAAACTCTAAAATGAAGCGAATAACCGGATAATAAATCACATAGACCCCAAACTTGTTTTTAATCTCTTTTTTCCTAAATATGTAGGCCAAAATAAAAAGAGAAATCGCTTCTAATTCCCGAGCAGGAAAAAGATGGAGGTTAGTTCCTGGTATTAGTGGTTTATCAAAAAGTTCAATGCCGTAACAACAACCAGCAAGTGAACAACCAATTCTCCCAAATGCATGAAAAATTACAATTGTTGGAACGAATATATTTATCCACTTAACAACATCAAGTTTAAATAGCTTTAAAAATAAAAATGAAAAGAAAAAAAACGACAAGACTCCGCCATAAAAGTTCATTCCTGCCGTTTTAAATCTTTTAATTAAAGGTATGCTAAACATCTCGCGCATGAAAAACCAATTAGTGATATTAGCCATAGCTAACCCTAAAATAGCACTAAGCATTAAAACAGTTAAAACCTTTGTTTCAGTCTTTAAATCAGTTTGAGCAGCTTTAGATGCTTTTAAAAAGGTTAAAAGACCAAAAAGTACCCCAATAGCCGCTGTGGCATTGAAGATATTAACACCAAAATAATCAAATTCAATAAGCGGTTTTGCCATGCCCTTTAAATAAGGTTATTATTCAGCAGAAGGTTTTTTCATATCCAAAAATGACATGACTGCAGCAATAATAAATAAAATTAAAGAAACCCAATGCCAAAATAATCCAAATCCAAATACAAAAAATGTAATAAAAATAACAACAACTGCTCCGCAAAATAAAAGACCAGCAATAAATTGTTTTGTTCTAGAAAATATTGAACCGGCTACCGCAGCCCCCAATGTTAGAAGTCCAAAAACATATGATAAAATTTCATATTTTGAATCTCCTGTTACCGCATCTGCAAACGCTCCACACATAGCGGTAAAAATCATTCCTGGAATAATAAATGCCGCTCCAATGATTCCCAAAATTAAAGGAATGTTCGTTTTTTGTTGCATAAATCTACCTCTTTTCTATATTTTTTGTTGGTATTACATAAACGTCTTTTAACAAATTTTAATTTTTAACTAAAAACGCTTACATTAATAACTCCATTATAAACCAAAGCTAACTTGTTGTCAATAAAGCCCTTAAAGACCTTGTTAAACCCCAAAATAAATCTATAAATAATTAGGATAAATATATATAAAAAGTATTATATTAAAACATACTTGTGCCTTTTTATATATTTAAACTAATTTTTGACAGAAACATCGATTTTGTCTAAACCTTTGTTTTTTTAAAAGATATTTTCGGAAAAGCTAACAAATAGTCTTTTTCATCTCCTTTTTTATCATACCAGTACACTAAACTATTAAGTTCTACATAATCAACAGCATAGTTTTTATTAATTAATTCATCAACTTTTTCTTTTGCATATTTAGATAATCTACCAACCTTTGTCTTTTCTTCGGTAATAAAATTATCTTTAAGCAAGTAAAGCTTATCGCCTGTTGTTAATTTATTGATATTTTTTTGATTTTCTTTGACAATCTCAAGAAATAAGTCTTTATGCCCAAATAATAGTTCAATATATTCAGGTTCAGCAAACTCTTCTTTATTTTCATTATAATTAAAGTTTTTTAAACTAATAGTCTTATAGTTCATTTTAGAATGAATACTTAAAAAGTCTTTGGCTCTAGTTACACCAACATAAAACATTCTTCTATCACAATCTGATGTTATTTTTGCGCTATCATATAAAATATAAACATTGTCAAATTCTTTCCCCTTAGCTTTATGAAATGTCGAAACAACCAAATTAGATTCATCATAAACGTCAGAATAAAACGTTTCAAAAAATAATTCATTTAAATCTGATAAATATATTTCATTATATTTTTCCAAAAGCTTTTTTATCACCTGAGTTACAAATAAATAGTTTTTGCTTTGACTAAACTCTTGTTCAAATAATGAAAATGCTTGTTCCAAAGTGTTTTTCGTGACAACGTATTCAGTATTTTCAGCAATAGTATCATAAAAAAATCTAAACTCTTTCATATTAAAAAGTCTAAAATCAACTTTTTCTTGAATTAGGCTTGTTTTAACTCCTTTTTGATTTAATAATCCCGTAATTAAAACCGCATCTTCATTTGTTCTAGTAATTATGCAAGTTGACCCTGGCTTTTTATCGTTTATTACTTTTTCCACTAAAGGAACAATTAAATTACTTGTATTATATCTATATGTTTCAATGTTTCCATGCTCTTTATAAGCCGACTTAATTTCTGTTCTTTTTTGTCTGTTTTCTATTCTATTAGCAATTAAGTTTGCAAAAAGAACAAGATTGTTCATACTTCTAAAGTTTTTTGTCAGTTCATAACGCTTTCCTTCAGAAGCAATTTGAATTAAATACTTTGAAGATGAACCGCGCCATTCAAAAATATTTTGATCTTCATCGCCTACTGCAATAACTCTAATTCCAGGATTAAAATCTATTAAAGCATTTACTAACTCAAACTCCGCTTCTGTCATATCTTGTGCTTCATCAATGACAAGTACGCTTTTAGTTATTTTAAATGTGTCTGCAGTGATATTTATAATTGCTTCTGTTGCTTCAGTTATAACATCATCAAACCTTTTTTCATCACCTATGGTCTCAATAACATCAAAAGCAAAAGAATGAAATGTTGTAATTTTAACATGATGTGCTGTAGTTCCAATTAAATCATATAATCTTGACTTAAATTCTAAAGCGGCTGAACGGGAAAACGTTAACATTAATAATTCTTCTGTTTTTGTGTCTTCTGTATGTAAAATTGAAGCAAGTTTATGAACTAGAAGCATTGTTTTCCCACTACCTGGACCGGCAAAAACACCAATACGCTTATTAATTTTATCTTCAATAATTAGTTTTTGCTCTTTCGAGAGTTTGCCAAAAAGCTCTTCATATCTTTTTTTGGTCATACTATGCTTTAATTCTGTTTTCCGCTTTCCCGGAAAATACTTATCAATAAAGTCTTCATAGTCTAAAGTGAAATAATCTTGAACTAAAATGTTGGCTTCATCTTTATCAGAAATCATCTTATTGGCATATTCACCAATAATATGAATTTGCTCTTTTTTCATTTCATAAAAACTATTTAGTTTTTTATAATCTTCAATCGTGTATTGTTTATGAGGATTTTTTTCTATTTTTTCAATATTCAAAGGATTGTATATAACTAAAAAATTACCTTCAATCTTAAGGGCATCAATTTTTGTTAAAAAATATAATGCATCTTCCACTTCTTTTAATTCATATGACTTACCAACAAACCCAATAGACATATTTAAATCATCTTTTAATGCAACCAAAGAAAAAGATAAAACATTATTCCTTCTTACATCTTCACTTATTTTTGCTTTCTTATAAAGATGCTCAACAATATCATATCCTAAAGTTATTTGTCGTTTTAAGATTTTTTTTGTTAAGTCTAATGGATTAATTAGCTTCAATTTAATATCGTCAATACTTAGTTTTTCAATAGCAATTGTTTTACTTAATTCCAAATAATTTAAAGTCTTTTTTATAATTTTAATGTCGGTGTTTATCTCAACATCCAGCAAATCTGATTTTAGCTTTTTTAAATTAAAATGACTAAATTCTTCTAAACTTAAAGCATTAACAATAAAATTGCTAATTGCTCTAAACTGAGCCAAATATCTATTAGGCACAATTGTTGTTGTACCATGCATTATATTAGCAAACAAATCTTTGTCTTTACTTAATATCCTTATTTCTCTAAATTTGTTTACGACATTAATAACTTCACTTTTTTCAACACCAAGCATATCTGCTAAAAAGTCAACTCGTGTTTCCGAAATTTCATATTCTGCTTTTATTCTATGTTTGCTACCAATTAAACTAACTATTATTCTTGTGGCAAGCTGCATTTCTTCTTCAGTAAAAATGTTTGACTTAACCATTTTTTCTTTTGCTTGAATTACACTTTCTATAAGCAAACTATCAGCAAATACTTTCGGAGAATTATTTTTCCTTTTGATATATCCTACATGTTCAAGGCTAGCAATAGCAGTATTTACCTTTGTCTCAATATTGTATTTATCTTCATCCCAACCAGCAGTTGTTGCTAATTCTAAAGCTGATTTAGATATCTCGTCAGTGTTTTTAGTTAGACTTTTAATCCCTCTCCACATTTGGTTTATTTCTGATGAATTTAGCTTTGTACTGTTTAGTAGTTCAAAATGTTTATTTAAATCATCTTCGTGATAAAATATATAGCATTTTGCCTTAATCTTTTGATCTCTACCGGCTCTTCCAGCTTGCTGAACGTAGTTTTCTAGAGAATCGCTAATATCATAATGAATTACACGCTCAATATTGTTTTTATCTATTCCCATTCCAAAAGCACTAGTAGCAACCATAATATTTACTGAACCATTCATAAATTCTTCTTGTTGCTTAATTTTTTCTTCTTTATTTAACCTTCCATGAAACAAATTGGCTTTAAAATTATTACGCCAAAGTTTTTTTGTTAGTTCTTCCACCATTTTAACTCTTGAACAATAAATAATAGTAGGCGTATCTTTTTCTAGCAAAAGACTTCTTAGTCTCTCATACTTTTCATCATCTTGATTAACTTCAATTATTGAATAACTTAAGTTTTCTCTTGTGCTTGATGTTGTTAATTCAACTAAATCTAAATCCAAATTAGTTTTAAAGTAATTTTTAATATCATTTATAACATCCACTTTAGCAGTTGCTGTAAAACATGATACTGGTATTTTATAATCTAAGCCCTTAATGTCTTGAATCTTTTTAATAAAATCAGCGATATATAAATAATCAACTCTAAAATCATGACCCCATGTACTAAAACAATGCGCTTCATCAATTACAAATCTAACTATTTGACGTGACAATAACAACCTTTCAATCGTTTTGCTTCTTAGTGATTCAGGGGCTATATAAAGGATATTAGCACTACCATCTAAAACTCTGTCAATCGACTTTTTTCTTTGAATTGGATCTAACATTCCACTAATTGCCACAGAAATATTGATGTTTTTATCTTCAAGCGAATCGACTTGATCTTTCATTAAAGATTGCAAGGGTGAGATTACAACAGTCAGACCTCTTGTTGTGTATCTATTCATTATTGCAGGCAGTTGAAAAGTTAAACTTTTACCACCACCCGTAGGAAAAACAACAATTAAACTTTGCTTTTTTAAAGCTCTTTCCACTGCATCTTTTTGTAAACTTTTTCCATCAAATTCACGAAAAGATGAATAACCAAAATGGGTCTTTAATGCTTTTATACTATTTAGATTATTATCACAATAATTACATTTATCACAAGGTGTGTCTTTTAATGTTTTTAAAATATCTTCTACTTTAGAAAAATTCTTTAAAACCCAAGGAGGAAACAGCGATTCTACCTGTTTTGTATCAATTAAACTAAGAGTATAAGCTAACTCAATTTTATGATTATGATAAAATAAATTGAAATCTACATTCTCACATATTCTATCTTTATAATAATCTTTAATTAATGCAAATATATTCCCGCTTGATTTATACTTTAAATAATTAAAAAAACCTTTAAAACCAACTACATCTTTTAATAGTAAAAAATAAATTGATTTTAAGGTTTCATTTAAACTGTTAAACTTATCAACTAAATCAAAAAACAAAATTCTCGTGTTAACTGAATCATTAATTGGATTATTTAAAGAATCACTTCTTAATTTATCATCCTTAATTAAACCATGATATGGTCTTTCAGAATAAAGCAAGGTTGATAACAGCAATGTATCAATAGTATTTTTATCTGTGAATAAAGCTTGTACTTTTGTGGTTTTAAAATAATTAATATCGTGCTTAATGATATTATGCCCAACAAAAAACTTACCCCTGTTTTTTCTAACAAAAACCCTAAACTTTGATTCTTGATCAGTTCTTAATCTTCTATCAGATTCACTAACTACTCCAATAGAATTTATTCTATTATTTTTAACATCAATTTCTAAATCAAAAAATATTAACACTGTATCACCTTAATCTATGTTATAAATATTTTATCATTTAAGTAAATAAATGTCTATTTTACCCTAATTTATGAATAAATTTCAAACATTAGTTTAAAGTGTTAAAAACTCGTACTTGCTAAAAGAGTAAATGTTTATAGCACTAGCCAAAAACAATCATAAAATTAAACAAAACAAAGGTACCTATTATCATTTATTTTAAATTTCTAAACCAAATTTTAATTTATAAACATTTAATATTTTTGATATTATACTTATTTTTTAGAGTATTGATAATTAGTTGACTTTGTGATACTATAAAACAAAAAGGATGGTAAAAGGCGATGAAAAAAAGAGTAGTTCTACTAGTTTTACTTCTTGTTTCTTCTTTAGTTTTAGTTTCATGTGGTGGTGGTTCAAGTCTAAAGAAAAACGTTATTGAATATGCCCCAGGCGCAATTCAAGAAATCTTTGATTTAAGAGAAGATGATGATATTGAAATTTTGAAAGTTTCCTATATTGCAACCTATTATAAAGATGATGATGGGGAAGATGAAGATGTTACGTATTATTTTTCCTTTAAATATGATGGAGAGACTTATTATATCGAGATATCTTGTTTGATATATGAAGATGATCATGTTTATATTCCCTATACCTATGATAGCGAACAAGACATGAAAGATGATTACGATGAAAGCATTGTATGGTTAAAAGGTCTTAAAAAGTATTTAGAGAAGGGCGAAAAATTTAGTTATGCAAATGGAGATTTGTCAAAAGCTGAAATAAATACCGCATTTAATAAGGCAAAAGAATAATTAGCACCAAACACTAAAAAAAGAACTGTAAATACTAAGAGTTAACATTCTTATCTATTTCTACAGTTCTTTTTTTATGCTCACTTACAAATTAATCAGCTAATTTTGACAAATAGATTCTGGCGGCTATTTAAACCACTTAATCATTCATGTTAACAAAGTTTAGATTATACAAAATATTATAATCATCTCGCAAAATCTGGATAATATCGAGACAATGAAACATTGCTGTATCTCCTGCTTCTTTACCTTTTGGATAATTATATCCAATATATTGATCATACAAGCTATAATCTATACTAATATATTGTGACCCACCTGCAAGCCTTTTTACTAACAGCCAAACATATCCTTCAAGATTTTCTTGTTTATTATAATCTTCTCCTCTTAAAATACTATAAATTTCTTTAAAAGCTTCTTTATCATTAATTATTATCACTTCATCATTAAAATCAATATTATATTTGATTTCTAATAAATCTTGATGATCTAACAAACTTCCAATAGGTCTATATACATTATCAATATTATAACTATCATCAGCAAAGATTATAGTATATAAAGTTTTTTTAATAATTGGATTTAAGTCAATTTTATTTCTTTGAAACTTTATACTAACTTCATTAAATTCCAATAATTTACTAGCTTCAAATATAAAATTCCAAGGCTTCACATCACATGTTCCAATAAATGGACTATTAGAATGTAAATATATTTGTAATTTGTTATCTCTTAATTCAAAATCTTTATATAAATATTGATAGCTTCCAGAACCAGCAATATAATTGATTAATACTAGTTTTTTATCGCCAAAGTATTGTTCATTATATGTCAAGAGATGATTTTGATAAATATTATAAGAATTGATTAGTCCATAATCTTTTTCTTGTTCGTCTAAAAAAATAATATAATCTTCTAATTCACTAAATGATTCGATAATGATTGTTTTATCTTCTAATTCATCAAAATAACTATGGTTATATACATAACTTTTTAAATACAAGTTTTCTTTTTGTAAAACATAGTTAGTATTAATTATTACATCTTCTACATTGTTTAAATTTTTGTTAACTTCAATCACAAATGGCCAATTTCTAACTGACTCCTTTATCCCTTGAACAGTATCAATGTCTACAATCAAATTATTCCCATCTAATTTTAAACCTTTTAATACAACTTCATTATTTGAAGTTGGTTGAGAAACATTAATTAATAAAAGTGAATAGTTATGAGAAACAAAGTTTCTGTTTCTAAAACTTTCTAAATATTCTAAAAAATAAGCATCAACATCGTTATTATTTAGTGTGTTTATATATTGTTCTAACTCTTGGTTGGTAACAATAATCAAATAATCGTCTTCATTTAAGTAAGTATCAAAAGCTCGTAATTGGAAAAATAAATCTTTATGCTGCTGATATTTTATTTTTATTTTGTTTGAATGAATTTGAACTAACTTTCCATCTATCATTTCATTAAAATAAACATTAAACTCTCTATAGACTGTATCTAAATGGTCAATAACAATACCATCGCCATAATCCGTGTATGTAGGTATAGCATTATTACCGATTAGTTTGTCGTCAAATAACAAATATAAATCATCAATCTTTTTTAATAAATATATACCATCTTGATCAACATTAATTTCCCCATATAAATCCATAAACTTTAATGCTTTTTCATAAGGAGATAAACCACTCCCCTTTTTTAGAACTATAATATCAAAATCTTTTGTCCTATTATTAATTTCGGCAGTAACCGTTACTAAAACATCTTCGTCTTGCTGAATAACCGTGACATAACTGTCTTTAATTTTTAAGACTTCTTCATTACTTGAAGTCCAGTTAAACTTAGCATACTTACCTCTTGGTAGTTCAAAATCTTTAGTAACTTTATTAGGGATGTAATTAGTGTCTAATGATTGAAAACTTTTTTTTGTAATGTCGCATGAGACTAACATAAAAGTGCTAAATATCATAATAATAAATAGATATGTTTTTTTCATAATAACCTTTCCTTTTATTTGTTTATTTTTTTGGCAAGAGATACTAGATCATCTTTTGTCAAAAGATTTTCATCATATGCGTCTATTAACTCAAAAAACTGGCCATCACTCCAAACCAGTGGAGTGTTAGAATCACTAAAGATAAACTCAATACTATCTATTTCTATAGTTGTAATTACTTGAAATGCTCCTCTTTTTATCCTTACTACAACCGCACCATTATAGGTGCCATAATTATTAAGTATGACGACATCATCAATGGTCATTTCTGTTTCTCCTTGAGTATGCTTAAACGCTAAATAATCTTCTTTTATTTGTTTTTCCTGATTATTTGCGCACCCAACAAGAACACTTAATAACATTAATAAAACACCGATAAACAATAGTTTTCTATTTAACATATTATATCCTCCTGAAATTGTTATATATTTTTAAGAATCATTAACAAAAATAGAGATTTTCTAAATTACTGATTAATAGTTTATGGTTATAAGCTGTTAAGCATTATTATCAAGATAAGTCCATTGGCTATTTAAGTATGGATAATTTCTTTTTTTTAAAGCTCTAACCAAAATAGCAGCATTCTCTATACCTTTGTTTTTCAAAACAAACGTAATCGTTGCAAAAGGGGTAAAATCTAAAATGCTAATTGTGAATTCATAACGATTAATAAGTTCTTCATCCCCTATAAAATCACTAATTAATAGTGTTTTATTCACAACTTTATCATAAAAAGCATGATTCATTTGAACTCTTATGAAATCTTTTCCTTTATAACCAACTGATTTAACATTAGGGTTGTTTTCTAAATAATTTACAACAGCTAATACATCATCTTCTGTTGCTGTAACGTTAAATTTCAAATCAACATTCAAACTCCAATTAAATAAAAAAACATCTTCAATATTTTCTAAATCTTTAAAATCATTTAATGCATTTGGATTAACATAAAATTCTCTTGCAAACTCACTATCGATATAAATATAAACAGAATCAGCTAACTGTGATATAGTTCTTACTATTATATCAATTTTTGTAATACTTTTAATATCTTCTTTTTTTATTGTTACAACTTCTAACCATGAGCTTAATGCAGTTGCATTACCTTCAAACCGATTTACATTCAAAGTCAAAGTATCTTCTTTTATTGTCACAGAATAAACATAATTTAAAGAAATATTAGATTCTAGTTTATAGTAGAAAAGAAGGATGTTTTCATCAAAGTAAGATTCATCATAATTATCAACAATTCTATCAAAATCTTCTCTATAATGATAATTGTATTCGTAAATATCTAAATCTATTATTTCATTAATATTGATTAAAAACTCTTCATAAGTATAAGCGGAGAAAAATATTTTACCTTTAACTTCATCGTTTATTTGTTCAACCCAAATTTCAAACTCTTCTAATTTATTACTAACCAATTGATAATCTAAGCCTTTATTTAATGAAAATGCAATTTTTTCATCATTTAGTGTATCATAAACTTCATCTATAATATTTTGATAACTTCTATTTTTTGGATAATATACTTCTTTGTTTCTGTCATTTCCAATCCAATAATCATAAGTTGTACCAATAACGATATCACCAGTAATATTATTATAAAAAGTTATATAAAAAGTTCCTTCTTTAATTTTATTGTAATAAGCACTCCTTAAACCTTGATCTATAAGCCCATTATCTTGATTACTGTCTTTTTTATTTAAAGAAACTTCAAAACCTCTAAGGCCTTGCTCAATGCCTAAAGCTTTTAAACGAGTAGTTAGTTCATTTATATTTATCGGCAAAAAATAGTTTGCCATAACAAACATTTTTTCTTTGTTAGAAAAACTTTTCATAATATTGTTGTAAAGAAGCAGTTTATATTCCCCTTCTTGCTTAACAATATCCATAAGTAAATAGAAATTTTTCGCTAAATATGGTGAAACACTACCGCTATTCCCACTTCTACTTATGATATAATCAACGCCTTTAATTGATTCAAATTCTTCTTTTTCAGCTTTATATATAATAATATTTTCAACAATATATTCAACTTCACCATATTTTTTTTCAACAATATCTTTTTTTTCATCGATTAAACGGACTACGTTCGTTGTTAATTCACAGCCAACAAGAAAAAACGAAAATAAGAATAAAACTAAACTCAAAACAGATTTTTTCATTATTAGCCCTCCTACAATATAAAGATATATTGACATTGTTGTAAGAATAATATAAATAGTCTTCTTTTATTATAAATATAAACTACTTCTATTAATAAAAAAAGAAATTAAAGATAACTTACTCATTAATTGCAACAAGTTACACTTTTATTAAGAAGGAAAAGTAAACATTAGGCAATTATAATTTAATTATCAGTAGTAAAACTGTTTATTGATTCAAAACAAAAAAAGACACTTTATCATAATATTTCAGTTGAAATGAGATAAAATGTCATCATTGTTCCCATGTCCTGTTGAAAGCGAAATGCTACAGATTTCGCATAGTGTTGTGAAGCAAGTACTACAAAAATCGCTATTGTGTTGTGAAGCAAATACACCTCTTTGTTAAAATTAAACAAACAGAACAATGTCTTTACTATGCCAGCAACTACACTAACGATGTTATTTGATTTATTTAAAAACATTAATATTTTATGAGTTAGGAGGCTATTCGAGTTATCACATAATTGCGTTAGGAGGCTACTCGAGTTCTCTGTTTATGTGGTGTTGTGAGTGATATGCTACCAAAATAAAAGCTTATTGTTAATGAAATGCTCCCAATTTAAAAGCTTATTGTTAACGAAATGCACCCAAAATAAAAGCTTGTTCATAACGAAATACAACATTATGTGAAACCGAATTGTTAGCACAGTAAAGCCAACATAAAACATCAAATCTCTTAATTAAAATACTTTAATATAATTCAATTAAGTTATTTAAAAGGTTATTGAAAACTTCTTTTTAAAAACGGAGTTTTTCCTTTATTTGATTTAAGAGACTATTCGAATAATGAAATTTAACTTGTTTTTAATGTGTATAATTTGTCAAACTATAAAAAGTTTTTAAATGCAGAAACTAATGTTGGAGCAAAAATTCCTAATAATGAGATAAATTTGTCAATAAGTCCTTTGTCTTCTTTACCATTAATGATAGAGTCTTTGACTGGACCAATTATTTTTATTGCTTCTTCTTGAGCCTTTCTTTCTCTTGAGAATCGTCTAGTTGAAACTTTATTTATTTCTTCAAAGAAGTTGTTTAATTCTATTTCGATATTTGAAGTAAGAACAACATCTCCTTTGTGATGATCACCAACAGTAACATTTTGGTTAACGTTACTGATGTTTGTAACACTTTGAATATTAGGTTCTTTTTTTAACTCATAAGTTGCTTTAAAAATTTGTATGTCATGACTTTGTCCCTGACTATCTATTATTGTTTTAATGTCTACTTCTCTAGATTGAACAAGTAGTATTTTTATTTCTGATTCATCATTTAATTCTTTTAAAACAGTATTACTTTTAATATAATCTTTATTTTGCTCTTCACTAGCTATTTCTAAAAAGTTATCATCGATATTTCTAAAAGCTTTAATAAGTCTATTATTACCTCTATTATCTTTTACTCCCATTATTTCAAAACTATAAGTTTGAGCATTATATGCTTCTAGATACTCTTTTCTTTCTTGTCTGGCCTCCAAATGATCTTCAATTCCAGATTTCACTTTATTGGTAGTGCTTTTAACTCCATCCCAAGCTTTCCCACCAATATTCTTAACTGTTTTTAAAAAACCTTTTTCTTTTTTTTCATTAGTTTCAATATCATTGTTTTCAACTCTTCTTTCTTCCATAAAGCACCTCCATATAAAATATAATATTTATAAATTTATTAATTTTTCTTCATAATAACTTAATAATTTTTTAGTTTTATCTATTTCTTTATTTTTCATATATTGTTCCATATATATAAAGTCTATATCTCCTAAATCATTTATTGGTAATATAATTTTTTCTTTTAATATACGTTCGTTATTTATTTCTCTATTAAATGAATAATTAGTAGCTATTCTCTTAAGAATTGTAGCTATAAATAAATATGCATATTTATTATTTTCTTTTAGTTCTAACGCAGTAACATGATCGCTTGCAACAAATGAATAATCGTGATAGAAAGTAGAACCCACAGTTCCACTATTAGCAATAGTTAAACATTTATTAAAATTTCTGACACCTTTGTCATTTCCAATAAAATTATCAACACCATTGTTGATTCCTTTTGATGAAATATAAGGCATCGTTCCTTCGATCTGATTATTTTTTGTTAATCTTCTTCCCCTAGTTATTTTATCAAAAACATCTTCCAACTTGTACGGAACCCATTCTTTATTTTCCAACTTCTCAATCTCCAAATACTGAACATCTTTACTTTTTAAGAAATCAATCGTTGTTTTATAATGGTTTTTGAAAATCTCTTTAATATATTGTTCCATAAAGGTATAATCTGGTTTGCTTTCTGTTGTTACTGGCAATAATATTTTTTGTTTCATCATTCTCTTTGAGTTAAATTTATAACCGTATCCATATTTACCAACTTGTTTTAATATAGACTGCTTTAAAAATAAATAACAGTATTTATTACGCGCACTTTTTTCTTTAAATTCAAAAATTCTTACATCAGTTGAAAATATAGCATAATACGGATGATAAAAGTTTTCCCCTACTGTTCCGTTAAAATTCACCGCTAATACATTTCGACTCAGGCTTCTATTTTCATTAGATACAAAATCAATTATTCCGTTATTAAGTCCTGAAGAACTAACATACGGGATTGTTCCTTCTACACGGTCCCTCTCAACAACTGTCACTCCAGATTTAATTTTTACTATATCAGATAGATTGAATTCTAACCAATTTCTTTCTTTCAATATATTTTTACTCATCTTCATCTTCTCCAAAGAGATATCCTTTTCCATGAGTAATCATATCTACTTCAAATGTTAAATAGTCTGCTATCGTATCTTCAAATAGGTTATCTGAAGGTATTTCATCATTAAAATAATAAAAAGCATGTAACCATTCATCATCATGATTGATTTTAGTCTCTATACAAAACTCATTATTACCTTTAATTCTATCAAACCATACATCTAAAAGATGTTGTTTTTTATCTTTCGCACTTGCTGTTTCAATCAATCCAATATGTTTAGAGACTTCATATCCGTCGTCTTCAAAGTTTATAAATTTAACAATCTTATCTTCATGATGTGGAACTCCTGATTTAAATACCGCTATACATGGATTGGTTCCAACACCATAAAATGTGTTTTTGTTTAGTGTAATAACTCCTTCTAGAGTATGTTTTTTTAATATATTCTCTTTAATTAGTCTTTCTTCTTTTGATTTTCCTGTCACCGAACTTTGAGGTATTATAACTGCCGCTCTACCATCTACAACTAATGAATCAAGTAAATGTTCGGTAAAAGCTATTTCATATAAATTATGATTAATTCTAGAACCTTGTGAATAAGGCGGGTTCATAAATCCTACTGTACAACCTTTTTGTTGTAATTGAGCTGGGTTTTGTTTTAAAAAGTCTTGATTTTCTAAGTTACTCTTTCCGTCACCTCTAAGAATCATATTAGTTGTTGCTATTGTAAACATATATGATTGATCTTCTATTCCAAATAGTTGATCTTTTTTAATACTTTCTTTTTGAAAGGGATCGTTTGTTTTCTTTAACATATTATTCATAGCTGCAATTAAAAAACCACCCGTTCCACAACAAGGGTCTATAACTTTATCTTCTGGTCGAAGAGCTGTTAAGTCACAAAATAATTCAGTAATGTGTTTTGGTGTAAGAACAATGCCTAGACCCTGACCATCTCCACCAGAATAACTCATAAACTCTCCATAAAATCTACCTAGATAATCTTCAGAGCTGTTACTATATCTAATACTTTGATAGATACTCTCATAAAGAAACTCAGTATAATGCCTTAATGGAGTTTTACCTAATGTAGGATTAATTTCATTTATTTTTACAGTATCTCTAATAACACTAAACTGTCTTAATAATTTATCTTTCTTTACTTGTGGTGAAACATTTGCTCTATTTAAGTTTGATTCAATAGCATCATAAATTTTTCTACCATCAGTTTTCAGTCTATCACCAATCAAATTAGTGATTTCAAAGTTTTTAAATTCCATCTCTCTTAAGGCCAATAAAATACCCGAAACTATTAAAGGTTTATCTTTATCTTGGATACTTCCGTAATTTCTTAAGTCCTCATGTAATTCTGCTGCATCTTTTAATATTTCAGTTGTTTCTTTCTCTTCATCGGTATCTTCTTTAAGAATTTCTTTAATATAATATGTATCAATATTTTCTTCACTGAATGAAATAAAAGATTCTAGATCAGAAAGCTGCATATAATTTTGTCTTTCATCAATAAAATAAGGTGTTATTTTGTGCCTTTTTTCATTGCCAGAAATGCCTATTGCTATTATTTTTTTGAAGGATGTATTCTTTGAAAGATGGAGCCCATAAAATAATGCCCCATTAACTGCATAATTAACTAAACTATCAGCATCTTCTCTCAATACTAAATTATCATCTCTAATCTCGTGATCAGAAACACTTGCTTTATTTTCTATTACAATTAAAAAATCTTTTACTTTAGCAGTGTACTCTGGATATCCCTGTTTTCCTGTTTTCCACTTTGATGCTGTTTTTAAGGCTTCTTTAACTTCCTTAATATCACTACCTTGAGGAAAGAAATCAATATTTGCCTCTTTTAAAAGTTCATAAACCCATAAATCTGTTTTAGCTTCATTCGCCATAAATAATCCCTCCAAAAAAATTAATCTTCTTTATATAATTATACCATTTTAATCGGTTTAATTCTACTTTGCATTTGTTTTTTATAAAATTGTATTTTATATCAGTAATACTAAATGTTATTCAAGTTTTCGAATAGCCTCTTAATTCAAAATTATCAAATCTCGAATAGCCTCTTAAATAAAAACCTAAAAACTACTAAAAAACTCGAATAGCCTTTTAAATCAAATGCTAAAATGTCAGAATAATCTCGAATAGCCTCTTAAATGAAAAAGTGTTGCATTATGTAAACACATACCCAACGATTTAGAAGGGATTCGAAAAAATAATAAAAAAAGAGTTTTTTAGTCTGAATTAGACCAAAACAACCCCTAAAAATGAAAAAATGCCACGTTTTACCGTAGCATTTTCTTAACTTTAAAGTG